>NZ_JBFTKO010000006.1:0-280632 GCF_056395985.1 Pedobacter sp. 05T44 | reverse complement strand
GGACATATTATAAACGAAAAGTTCAGGAGGGAAAGAACAAGATGAGCGTTTTAAATGCGGTAAGAAACAAAATCATCCATAGGATATTCGCTGTAATAAAAAACCAAACCATCTATAAAAATGATTTGGTTTTGTCATAGAAATCGAGATGACGACGGCCCTAAAACCCAATCTGCAACCCTGCTGAAGCATACGCCGATGCCTTAAAAGAATACCCTTTATCCTGAAAAATCGTCTTTAAACTTCTATTCGTTATTTGTGCCGTCCGCGTAGCATTTAATCCAAAAGTGAGCGGTATAGAAACACGTTTCCCTATCTTTATTTCCGGACGCAATCCCAGAACAACATACTGGTGGGTAAATATCTTATCCTTTCCTTCCTGTTCCAATAAAGCCATCTGTCCGTTAATCTCCGTTACAAAACTTAGCCTTAAGTTTTTATTGACATTGTAGCCTGCCGACATTTCAAGACCGTCCTTCAGCGAAATATGAACACTATAACGTCCGGATGTGGTCCAGTTGAGGTAAAAAGCAGGAAATAGCATCGGAAATCCGAAAGAGTTATTGATAGCAAGACCACCTCCCAAATCCAGATTCGGCCTCAAATGACGAATGAAAACAACACTGGCACTAGCCAATGTATTTTTATACCTGATTTGCGACAATTTAGTACTTGGCATAAAAATTCCGCCACCTATCCCCGCTTTCAGTGACCACCTATCATTTAATGGCCGCTGATAATTAAGACTTAAACCCAGATTCAAAATCTCATTAATAACCAATGGTTCAGTAAAATTCCTATTATTAAGCTTAACATATGCCCCGCCTCCGCTAATAGACCACATCGTAGGGCGGTTTTTCTCATTCAACTTCATCGAGAGAGGAATGTTTATACCTCCCTGATAAACCATTGCTGAACCCTTACTATTCCCTATCGTCTGACTAGAGTCGCCTTCTGTTACCTGATACTTTGACGTCCCAAAATATTCAGTCTTGAAAAAAACCTGTGCACTGATGTTTGTACAAGTCACGCTTATAAAAACACAAATCAATAATAATCTCATAATTTTAATATATAGAAGACGTTTTTTACGTCTGTTGAGACAAATATCAAAGGGATTCCGGCGCGTCGAAAATAGTTTTGACCGATGGGCGTTTCGCTTTGACGCCTGGTAATTGTCTATAGATTAATACCCTTAACTTTGTGGCATGACACTTTTGAAAAACTACGATCGGTTTGTTATCCTCATATGGATATTCCTAACCATTGTCTTTGGCTTTCGATACATACCCGACTCATCTATTGTGGAAGGTGGCTTGTTGGCATTATGCGTCATGTCCTGCGTATACCCATTTACCACATACTTAAGCAAAAACCTGTTACAAAAAGCAATGAGACAAAAAAAGATGCTTTTGTTCGTCGGGCAGTTTTTTCTTGTGTCAGCCATATCTGCCATTTTTATACCTGCAATTCTTTATGGTTTTCTTTATTTAGAAGAAAGCGGCATTTTTCCTCCATCCGAGTTATTATTGGGGAGGAGTGTATTTGGCATAATGTACATAAATGCTTTACTGGTGGCCTTATTCGTTAATTTTGGATTTTGCGGATTGAGGTTCTATGAGGAAAACATGAAACTGCATGAAGCCTTGGTTCAGTCCCAATTACAAATACTTCATCAGCAAATCAATCCTCATTTCATGTTTAATGTACTAAATCACATCAACATACTAATGCTGGAAGATGTAGATCTGGCCTCTTCATTATTAATAAAATATTCTAAAATACTTCGTCATCAACTCAACAGCGAGAAAAACAGAAAAGTAAGCATAGAGCAGGAAGTTCAATTCTTAAAGGACTTTATTGATATAGAAAAAGTACGCTGGGGAAACGAGCTGACCATAAATTGTTCCTGGAAGGTCGAAGATAACGACAGGGAATTCCCCCCTTTGTTGTTGATTACATTTATAGAAAATGCCTTTAAACATGTTTCTCGTGGCATATCAGAGGCTTATGTAAAGATAAATTTTGAGCAGACAGCAAAGTCGGTTTGCCTGGAAATCGAAAACTCCAAATCGAATATTCAACAGGAAAAAGACAGCGTTTCGGGATTAGGACTAGACAACATTAGAAAACGTTTAGATATTCTTTATGCCAACGATTATAGCTTGACAATCAAGGATTCTGAAACAACTTATTATACAAAACTGGTGATCAAAATATAGAATTATGGCAGAGATACTACCGAAACAAACAAATAGTCCGCTACTAAGATGTTTAGTTGTGGATGATGAGCCCGTCGCAATTAAAGGGGTGGTCAACTTCATTAACCAGTTGGATTTTCTTGAGGTCGTAGATACCTGCACCTCTGCAATGAAGGCAACAGAGATATTGAAAGTAAAGGAGATTGACCTGATGTTTCTGGATATTAACATGCCCATGCTGTCCGGGCTTGAGTTTTTAGAATCCCTGGACAAATCCCCACTCACCATATTAACCACAGCTTATTCAGCGCATGCACTGGAAGGCTTCAGGTTGAATGTTGTAGATTATCTGTTGAAGCCCTTAGAGTTTCAACGTTTCTTTCAGGCAGCAAACAAGGCATTGGATCTGTTTCAATCTCGTATCGTATTACAAAATAGTAAGGAAGGCTCCGACTCAGATATGTACATCAGACAAGGTGATACTTTCCGGCGAATAGTTTGGGAAGATATCCTATTTGTGGAAGGAATGCAGAATTACCTGAAACTGCACTTCAAAGATAAGACCTTTGTTATTCATCAGACAATGACCTCATTAGAGGAAATGCTCCCTAAGGATTCGTTCTTCAGAATACATGTATCCTACCTGATTAACATCCGTAAAATCGACGCCATTTCCGGAGGCCGGGTTTTTATTGACGGAAAACAACTCCCTATATCACGCCACAGAAAAGAAGACCTGCTTAAAACGGTAGTATATATTAAGTTAATAAGCAAGTAAGTGTTGCTGCTATCCAAAAAGCTACTGCGACCTCAAACTTGTCGCCGGATTCATCATCGCAGCCTTCACAGACCTGTACCCCACAGTCAAAACCGCCACAGTCATATTTACCAGAATTGCCAGTACAAAAATCCCTGCCCCAATACTGATCCTGTAAGGAAAATTCTCGAGCCAGTTATTCATCACCCACCAACCAAGAGGCGCAGCAACTACAAAAGCAATTAGCAGCAAACGGGTAAACTCCTTACCAAAAAGCCATACAATGCTCTGCACACTGGCGCCCAATACTTTGCGCACACCTACTTCCCTGGTTTTTTGAGCAGCCATAAATGAGATCAGTCCGTACAAGCCCAAACAACCGATCAGTATCGCAATACCGGCAAAAACCTGTATCAGATTCAATATAATCCGGTCGCGATCATAAAACTTAGCAATCCTATCATCCAGAAAATCATACTTATACACATTATTCGGGTACACCTTAGCCCATACGTCCTTCATAGCACCAAGCGTAGCATTCATATTTGCCATATTCACTTTTACCGCACAAGCACCGTAATTATCACGCAAAGTGGTAATATAAAGCGCATCAATACCCTGATGGAAAGACTTATTGTGGAAATCCTTAACCACACCTACCACTGTACCCTTATAACCATTCATCACCGCAGTTTGCCCAATAGCATCCTGATTTTTGGCCAACCCCAGCTTCCTTACTGTGGTTTCATTAACCAGAAACTCACGCACGGTATCCGAAGGCATCAAATTACGCCCGGCTAGGATTTGCAAATTGAACATAGAAGCATAATTGGCATCCCCCGCTTTTGTTGATATGCCAAAATCTTCGGCCTTTGGGCGGGAACCAAACTGAATACTAGTGCTCGGAGCGAATTCAGAAGCCGGCGCATCACCACAAAACGTCAGATTTTCCACCCCGGTTATTCCCGAAAGTCCGGCTTTAAGCGCACTGAGTTTAGTAATTTCATTATTTGGAACCGGAAGCATTACCACAGCATCCCTGCGGAAACCCATATCTGCCTGCCTAGAATAGCGCACCTGACCAGCCACCACAAGCGTACCGATAATCAGTAACTGACAAATAGCAAACTGCATAACCACCAAGCCCCTCCTCATAGAAATACCACCGGCATCTTTTTGCGACAATTTCCCCTTCAAAGCCAGCACAGGCTGAAGACCAGCGAGGATCAAAGCCGGATAAGAACCCGACAGCATGATCATAACAAGGAACAATGCGGGCAAAAACAGCAACATATATACATCGCTGAAAAGATGAAGTTTCACCTGCACATCAAACAACTGGTTCACATAAGGTAAGCTCAACTCAGCCATAATCAAAGCCACCACCATAGCCAGCATCGTAATCGCCGCAGTCTCTACTATAAACTGCCAGAACAGCTGCCAGCGCTGCACCCCCAGCACTTTCTTGATACCAATTTCAATAGAACGCTTCAACGCCTGCGCAGTGGCCAGGTTAATAAAATTCACACAAGCGGTGATGATCAGGAAAACGCCGATTAACGACAAAGCCCATAGATTTCTCTTTTCAACCGGACCATGCAAATTAGGATTAAAATGGATATCAGAAAGCGGTTGCGCCCTGAATTGAAAATACTTGGCATCTTTCGCATTGTAATGACTTTTGGACATGGCAATAAGGGCCTCTTTTATTCTGGCAGGCGTTACACCCGGTTTAACCAGGATAAAACACTGCAGACTTCTGCTCACACTAAACCACCAATCCTTTTCAACCATCCATGGACTATGTTGTTTCAAATGCTCAAAAGGCACGTAAATTTCTTCAGGCCGATCGGTATTAACAGGCAGATCTTTTAGAATCCCTGCAACTGTCACACTAAATATATTATCTACACGAAAGGTCTTCCCAATAGGATCTGCCCCGCCAAAATATTTCCTGGCAATGCGTTCTGTAATCAACGCCGTATTGGGCACACGCAATGCCGATTGCTTGTTTCCGCGGATCAATGGTAAGTCCAGGATATCAAGAAACTCTGGCTCAGCAAAAGCCAGACTTTCCTCAAACTTTGCTTCTGTGCCATTGGCCGAAGGAATAGCAATAACCCTGTCGGGAATAGCCGCCACACTTGCAACCTTTTCCGCAAGCGGATAATCACTTCTGAAGGTTTCCGCAAGCGGCGAAGTTACCCCAGTGCTATAAGTAGTCTCTTCACCATGAAATTCCGTAGTGATCCGGTAAACCCGATCGGCTTTAGAATGGTAGCCATCAAAACTCAGGTGGTATTTCACCAATGCAAATATCAGGACAGCAGAGGCAATCCCCAGTGCCAGGCCAAGCACATTAGTAAGTGCATATGATTTATTGCGCTTCAAATTCCGGAACGCGATCTTGAAGTAATTTTTCAGCATAGCTATATTTTTTAATCAAAATCAGCATTACAACAACATAGCCATAAGGTAAAAAATCCTTTTTTAAGCCACAAACGCCAATTTCACGGCAAATCACTTGTGCGAATATGAACACCACTGTCCGAAATCAAACAACCTCCTCCTCTCCACCATACCTCCGTCATTTTGGCTACTACATTCCTCAATATGGCCACATCCAGCACCCAACTTCTGTTGACTTTTGTATATCACATTTAAACAATGACAAAATGAAAAAAACAATTTTTATTACAGGAGCATCTTCAGGCTTAGGAAAAGCCGCTGCCAAACTGTTTCAAAGTAACGGCTGGAACGTTATCGCCACAATGCGCAATCCCGACAAAGAAACAGAATTGAATACACTGGAAAATGTAACCTTACTACCATTAGACGTTACCAATGTAGAACAAATTCAAAACACAGTAAAAGAAGCAATAGCAAAACACGATATCGATGTGGTATTAAACAACGCAGGCTACGGATTGGTAGGTGCGCTGGAAGCGATTTCAGATGAACAGCTCGTGAAACAAATTGACACCAACCTGTTGGGGGTGATCCGCGTTACCCAGGCTTTTGTAGCGTATTTCAGAGAAAAGAAAAGCGGATTATTCCTGACCACTACTTCTATTGGCGGCCTCGTAACTTTCCCTCTGGACTGTATTTATCACGCTACAAAATGGGCTTTGGAAGGTTGGAGCGAAAGCATGTCATTTGAATTAGGCCTTCACAACATTGGCATCAAAACCATCGCACCAGGCGGAATTAAAACCAATTTTGCAGGAGAATCTTTAGCTGTTGCTCACCACCCTGCCTACGAAGAAGGATTAGAAAAATTATTCGGTTTAATGAATCCCGACAATTTTGAGCCGGTAGAATTAATCGCCAAAGTGGTGTACGAAGCCGCTACCGATGGTAAAGATCAACTTAGATATGTGGCTGGAGAATTTGCCAATCAACTATATGCAAGACGTCTCGAGATTGGTGCTGAAGCAGCAGTAAAAGAGATGAACAAAATGGTGTTCGGAGAATTAGTAAATTAGCACAATGAGGAAAGAAGCAGACAATCTTTTGAGGATAAATTCTATTTCAGAACTGCACCGGATGCTGGGCTTACCTAAACCCCTGCATCCGTTGATCAGCCTTGTAGATAATTCCACAATGGTAATGAATGAAGCCTATATCAAAAGTTCTTTTGTGTTCAATTTCTACAAAATATCTTTCAAAAAGACATTGAAAGGAGTATTCGGCTATGGTCAGGGATACTATGATTTTGACGAGGGTGGTATGATATTTACCGCTCCCAATCAACTGATCTCAATTATTGGAGATGATAAAGAGTACGAAGGTTTTTCACTGCTTGTCCACCCCGATTTTATCCGGAATTACCCCTTATGCAAGAACATAAAGTCGTACGGATTTTTCTCTTACGAAGCCAATGAGGCATTGCACCTGTCTGATAAGGAAAAGACAACTATTTTGGGCGTTCTGGATAACATTCAGCAAGAATTAAATGGCACTATCGACGATTTCAGTCAGGACCTCATGATTTCTTATATTGAAGTATTGCTGAATTACAGTAATCGCTTTTATAAACGGCAATTCATTACCCGTAAAGCGGTAAACAATGATTTACTCGTGAAAATGGAAGATGTGCTGAGCAGTTATTTTGACAAAGAGGAACCACTGGACAACGGATTGCTTACCGTGGATTATCTCGCACAGCATTTAAATGTTTCGCCAAGGTATCTTAGTGATATGCTCCGTTCCCTTACCGGACAAAATGCTCAGCAGCATATACACGAAAAACTGATTGAAAAAGCTAAGGAATTTCTGTCAACATCCCATTTAACAGTAGCAGAAATAGCCTATCAGCTTGGTTTCGAGCACCCCCAATCATTCAGTAAAATCTTTAAAAAGAAAACCAATGTCACGCCGCTGGAATTCAGGGCCTCATTCAATTAAAAAACCGCAATGGACATCAAATCATTTATATCAGACTGGATTAATCTGAGCAATGCCCTCGATACCGATAAATACCTCCAGAAATATAACACAGATGCTATTTTAGACGATCCTTCTGTTGGCAGAAAATTTATTGGATACGCTGGCATCAAAGATTATTTTACAAGCTATTTTATCGGATACAATACACATACCCGATTGATAAAACTGGATATCAATAATAACGAAGCACATCTGGAGGTAGAGTTTACCGGCGAATTTCCAGAGGGAAAAATCGGCGGCATATTTGACATGACATTTAAAAATGGAAAGATAGCAACCGTAAAAGCAGATTTAATTTAAAAAACAGTTTTTCACATCCCTCCCAGAAAAGAAATATAGTCCTTCGCACTCTCTTCAATTCTTGCTTCAGTTGCATCATGCTCCGCCCCATAAAAAGCAAAAAGTGGTTTATAATCTGCTTTGATATAATCAAATGTCACTTCAAACGGAGCAGTCAGTTCTTTGAGCGTATATTTATACCTTCCTTCCGAATGGTAATCCTCTTCATTTATACCCGCAGCAATACCCAAAGCTATTTTCTTACCAGCGAGTTTATACCCACTGCCTTTACCATATGCCCAGCCATGCGTCAACACCAGATCCAACCATCTTTTTAAAAACGGCGGACAATTAAACCAGTAAAATGGAAACTGAAATATGATTTTATCATGTGCTGCGACCAGTTCTTGCTCATGTGCAACATCAATTTGTTCATCCGGATAAAGGGCGTGCAGATCATGTATGGTATACTTTTCAGGGTATTTATTTAATTCTTCAATCCATCGCTTGTTGATTACCGAATTTTCGAGATCCGGATGTATCACAATCACCAAAGTCTTCATGCTATAATTATTAAAAGTTATGCGTTTAAATTTGCACTGCAAAGATCAGGCTTATAACGCTCCGCTGAAATACGGGGGTAATTAATCCCTTAGTGATAAATTAATCCCTATGGACTTAAACCATCAGTTTAGTACTTTTGAATTTTATAGAAAGCCATATGTATCAGCGAAAAATTCCCATCGATTATAATTGCGGCCTTATTGTAGCCATGGAAGTGGTAGGCTCTAAATGGAAATTTTGCATACTTGATGAAATTTCAAAAGGAGAAACCCGTCCCAGAGACATCCTAAATGCAATAACCGGCATAACCAGACGCGTATTACAGCAACAATTGAAGGAATTAGAATTTCATGGAATGATTGGAAAAACAAGCTATGCTGAAGTCCCTTTGCGTGTAGAATACCACCTTACCGAAACCGGAAAATCCCTTCTCCCGCTAATCTCTGCCGTTGATAAATGGGGATTGGAGTTCGCTCCCCAGTTAAAAACCGTTCTGGAAACTCCCCCAACATCCTAGCACACTCGTCATTTTTCCTCGTCATCTCCTTTGGTTAATCAAGGAGATGACGACCCCTTTAGATTAGCCCTTCCCTTTCATTACTCCTGCCTTTTTATAAAAACCATCTGACAACTCCCTCTTCCCTAACTCCTTATAATAATCACCCATTGCCTCATAAGATTTATAACTATTCGGATAATTTTTCAAATTCAAATCAAGATACTTCTTTGCTCTGTCAAATTGCTTAGACCCCATCAGTTCATGAGCCACCGCATTTATCAACTCTCCCGGAGGGGCAACTTTATACCCTAATCTCTTACTAACCATCTCGTAATGCGCTGCCAGTTTTCCATCCTCACTGTAATCTGGAGCAAAGAACCCTGGGAAAGGAAAACTGATCCCATAAAAATTATAAATAAAACCCATGGCATCAATAATGCCTGGCAAAGCAACACCTCCATGATCGTAATCAGGGTAGTATTTCGATTGGTAGATCAATGGATGCGCACCTATTATCGATTTAATGTACTGATCAAAATTCCACTCTGAACGCATAGGTAAAGTTCTGAGATTCGTATCCGTTTTTAGCGCCTCAATCGACAAACTTTTGTCAACCGAATGTGCGATAGCAAGAAAAACACTAGTATTAGAATAATCAGCAAGGGTAAGTTTGTTTTTTACAGAATTGATCCAGTTTTCCTTTTCCCACCAGGTGGTCGGGTCGAGCACAACATGGTTCTGGAACAATCCCTTATGATTCAGTAGAGCATTGATAGCAGCCAAACCCCCAAGCGAATGACCTATTATGGTGCGATGCGGAGCTGCAGGACAAATGGAATCTATATGTGGAATAAGTTCTTTTTCTATAAATCCAAGAAACTTTTCACCATCACCAGAACTGGCTGCCATGCCGGCAGGAACAAGAGGAGGATTCGGCCAGTGTGTAGGACTCAAATCTCTCATCCGGTCGGTATTGACTATACCTACAACGATGACCTTTGGACTTGAAAAGTTCCCACTGCCTCCGCCTTTGCTTTCGGAAATTGCGGCTATCGTTTGAAAGTATGAGCCAGCGTCAAGAACATAAATAACAGGATACTTCTGATCCGGTGCAAATTCGTCTGCTGGAGTATCCGGAAGATGGACAAGAATCTCTCGCTTTTCGCCCAGTATCTTAGAATAGATACTGTCCCGAAAGCCTAAAATCATTAACTTCTTAGTTTGGGCGACTAAGAAGAATGTTGAACTTACAAATAGTCCGATGGTTAAAATTAGCGTTTTCATAACGCAATGATAGCACTTGATACTACATGCCTTAAACAAATGTGACGGAACCCCGAAAATATGTGACCAATTGAAGAATGAAGCTACAGAACGCTATTTTCCTATAAAAATATAACACTTCTTCTTCCTAACCCACTTCGTCATTCTTCCCGTCATCTCCTTTGATTAACCAAAGGAGATGACGGTGGCCGCCCCTCTTTACAACTTAACCTGCAGCGTTAAATAAAACGTCCTGTTATCAGACGGCAAAATACCCGGCCCGGGATAACCATCTGCCCTACGGGTAAAATACTTCTCATCCAGCAGGTTATTGATACTTCCAGATAAGGTAAACAACTTCCATCTGTAGGTTGCGCTAAGATCCATTACCTGATACGCAGGTACTACCCCATCAATTGCCCTATCTGATCTTTCAGCATTGGTCGCATCAGAATACTGTTTACCAACATGAGAAAACTGGTAAGCAACATCAAAAAGCTTATTCCCAAAAGAAACACCTGTACGAAATAAAATAGGCGGAACAAATTCAACCAGATTATCCTTTCGAACCGATGGGTCCAAACTGGTGATATATCTCGCATCTATCAACGCAAAATTGGTATAAACGCTGAGTTTATATTTACTGGTTCCTTTACTAATAGCCTTCAATAAATCACCTTCTATTAAGCTCTCAAACCCAATATTACGACTATCCCCTATGTTTTTCCTTAGGCGGTAGTTTTCCAGATTATCAGCGCTTTTTGTGTTTACTGAACCAATGCGTTTATTGTATTTCAGATAAAACAAGCTCAGGTCGTACCGCATCCAGGAGTTCACATGACCTCTTATACCGCCATCAATGGTATACCCCTTTTCATCTGACAGAGTAGAATCGACGCGGGCATTCGGATTGACAACCCTGATATCGTTGAAATTTACACTGCGATAGTTTTGTGATACATTGGCATACAGTTCAATGCCCTTCATAGGTTTATATGAAGTACCTAAACCAAAAAAGACGAAGGCCCGGTTATTTGTTTTCTTCTCAAAATTCTGGATGTAGTAAAAATCATCATAAGGACTTGATTTGGTGGCATAATACCCGTCTGCTTTAGTAGAAATAAACTCGAACCTCGCACCCGGAGTAACGCTCCATTTTTCAGTCAGCTGGAAAATATTCTCGGTAAAAACCGCCACATTAGTCCCTGGAAATTCATAACCGGAGCCACTCGGAAAGCTACCTGTGTATTTAAAAGTCGGGCCGCTGCCATCATCTGCATTCCCCTGATTGCGCAGGGTTAAACCCTTGTAAACCCTCACGCCCCCCAAAAAGGTACTAGGCTGATTGTTTACTAATTTATACTGATGAAGCAAACGTATCTCTGACCCAAAATTCTTAAAAGTATCGTCCAGTAAATCACGCTGACCTCCAGGGTCCGGTCTGTTGATATAACTTAGTATGCCTAGTGCCTGTCTGCTACCATGTAGATAATAGCTACGCCAGTTAATTTTCGTATGGTCATTAAACTCATAATCAAGGGTAACGCTAGCCAAATTCCAATCTACCTTAAACCAGTTTCGGGCGCGGTTAGACTGACTTGGATCAGCTTCAAATTCCTCATCAGTTAAGCCGCCCGGTAGCTGCGCCAGGTAATGCATGTAAGTGTATTCACCCGTTACTTTGAGCTTTGGTGTAAACTGGTAATCGAGGTGCAGATAAGCCCCATTCTGGTCAAAATGACTGTTTGGACGCCAACCATCACCACGTTTATATTGGTAGTAAGCATAATAATTCAGCTTTTTTACCTTGCCACCAATACTATTAAAAGAATTAAAAAATCCATAGGAACCTGCAGTTTGGCGACTGGTAACCTCCACCGGTTTATCTGCAGGGCCTTTTTTTAGCTGGAAATTTATCAGACCACCAAATTGTGTCCCATACTGCAAACTGGCAGCACCGCGGATAATCTCTATCCTGTCCAATGCTTCGGCAGGTGGTGTATAGTAACTTTCCGGGTAACCTAAAGCATCCGCGCTAATATCATAACCGTTTTGACGAGTGTTAAAGTTCGATACCCGACTTGGGTTTAATCCCCTGCCTCCAATGCCAAGCTGAAGTCCGCCACCATCATATTCAATAATGTTGATTCCCGCAACACGACTGTATATCTGCCGGGTATTGTTAGTGGCCAGGTTTGCATTCAAATTTCCTACATTAACCACCTCAGTTTTTTTCCCCGCATAAATGGCAGTTCCTTCTACCTGCCTTAAATTGCCCGATGCCATTCGCTGACTGCTATCCTGTACATTGACTTCGTTTAATTGTCTGGTATCAGCATCTTCTAAAGCGATGTTAAGGACAATATTGCCGTTAACGTTGATTTTTTTACGGAAGTTTTTTGCGCCTACCAGGCGAACAAGCAGCTCATATTCTCCGCCAGCAATTTCCTTAAACTCAAAATTACCATGCTCATCACACGCGGTCTTCAAGCCTCCGGGAGCCAGGCTCACAGTTGCACCACCGGCAGCCTGATCGTTGATTTGCACTTTACCATTAATGGTATAGTTTTGTGCAAACGCGTTTAAAAAACAGATATTAAACAGTACAAAAAGAAATATTTTACCAAAGGTGTTATTTTTCATCTTTAACAAGGGGTAGTATCCAGGTATAATGACGCCAGCTAAAAGGCTGTCTGGATAGATCAATAGTGGGGTTAGTAAATGGGCGCGAACGTTCTCCGTTCAGCGCCACGTAACATTCTGCATAAACAGCCGGATCTTTTAGCCCGCGCTGTTTGTATACCGATGCCAGATAATGCGCATAGCGCAAGATCAGATCGGGTTGGGTACTCATCATTTTATCCTGTAAAGGAGTAAGAAACTCATTGTTATTAACTTCATAAATTTTTCCGGTAGAAGGTTCTTTAACATAAAAAAAAGTATTGCCCGATTTTTCCATCAGCATTACACGCCACGAAAAACGGTAACCCTCTTCATACCAGAACAACTGACCGGGATAAGCTAAAAACCGTAAGGGAACAATTAATTGAACACAAAAATAGAAACCTAAAGCAACCATAAACATGCTGTTTACGCGCGCAGGCAAGTGATAAACACTATGATCGGAAGTAGTTTGTCCCGGGCTTTTAATTCGGTTCAGTAATTTTTGCTGAGCGGAAGAGCTGAAGAAAATATAGCTACAGATGATCATCACATAAGGGAACATCCCTATGCCGGGAAAAAACAAAGCTGTAGCCAGATGGAAGCCGATCACAAAAACATAGGCGATGGGACGGGTCTTCCGGTTAACTAAAAAGAAAGTGATAAAAAGATCATATAGTGCACCAAACCAACTGAAAAAATAAGCCACCCAGCTTTTGTACATCAAACCGCCGATCAGTGGCAGATGGCTTTTGGCAGGCAGCCAGATTTTCATGGGCGTAGCGTCCAGTAGCCAGTCAGGACTGAGTTTGGCAAGTCCTGCAAAAAAGTAAACCACTGCAATTTGCAAACGGATAATACCAACGGTCCATAATGGGACCATATCACGCCTTAAATCAGGCCATATTTTTACATCAATGGAAAAATACCGGTTTGCAGGAAGCCAGATCATTAAAAACCCAACCAGACTGATAAAATAATAGTGATTGAGATAGTTGGTCGCATCAATCATTTCAATATAGGTGAAGGACAGGAAAAAGACCACTGCTGTAATGCGGTACAGAAGTCCCGCAGCCATTCCCAGAGCTGAAACGCAAGCCAGCAAAAAAAGGAGGTGCATCCCGGTACCACCAAGTGGATGCACCCACTCAAACCCCCAGTAGTTAAAGTAAAACCGGGGCGTCACATATAAATCTGTTATCCATCCATTGAGCCAGAAACGCATAATTCCGGCAAACATCATTAACCCAAAAAGCACCCTGAAAATAACCAGCGGTGCAATAGATACAGGCTTCTGAAAACAATGATTAATCACCATCAGTATCCTGATAGGTAATACGCACGCCTGTTGCCGAAGCTACATCGGTCTTAATCAATGTCAATAGTATTTGTATCTCACGGTAAGCAGCCTCAATTTCTGTTTTCTTATTGGCCAAAGCAGTTGAGAACGGATCAGGTATCGCATTCAGTTTAACAATAGCTAAATCAAACTGTTTAATTACGTCATCACTTAATGGTTTCTTATTTAAAGCGACCAGGTAATCAGACATCCCCTTACCGCTATTGTTTCCGGTAAACATCTTTTTAAGGTTAGTCAGGTTTGCTACCGCCAGTGAAACAGATATCCCTGCGTGATAACCCTCTGTTTTATCCGGATATTGAACTCCTCCCGATTGTTTGCCAAATGGCCAGCCAATACGAGGTCCTTTCATCTGGTCCATTTCATAGGCGAACTGGTTGATCAGAAAAGCAATAGGGCTACCTGCATCAGAACGTGTATTTTGTACAAATTCTGCTTTGTAGGTATTTTTCCAGGTAGTAACTACACCACCGGTAAGCGTTTTCATTCGTGCAAGCAGATCCTGTACATATTTTTTACGGTTAGCAGCACTGCTACCACTGAATTTAGCCAATGCATCGGGAGCAAACAACACATAATCAAGCGAAGGAAAACCTTGCTGATCTATGGTGGAATTTTGCGTCAGGTCGTAAGTTCCACGGGTAATGTTTCCGTCAATTACTGCGTTATCTGCCGGAAACGTATTTAGAAAATTATTAAGTAAAACCCGCTCTGAAGGTCCGAACTGATTTACCGATACCTGCTCATATTGCAGATATGCAGTCTTAAATGCAACTTTTAAAGTTTGTTGGTTATCCGCATTCGGGGTGGCAAGAAACGTATTTGCAGTGGTTTCCAACTGGGTGATTTGGTCCTGTAGCCCCATATATGCAGGAATAATCAAATTGTCAGCATAGTTCGTTAGCATACCGGCTTTATCAAAGCCATCTGCTTTCGGACCATTATCTGTGCCCGATTTTTTAGAGCAGGCAACGATGAAAACTGTAATTGCCAGTATGGTGACTCCCATGCCGTATTTGATTCGATTGATATTCATATTCTTTAACTTAATGTATTAACAATGAAAGCTCCTGGCGCAAAAGTGCCAGGAGCCTTACTAAAACAAAACTGCTATTTAGTTTAAACCGTAGGTTGTTTTTAATATATTTTGTGCCTCAACCAATTTAGTAAAATTAGCCTCGTTGATTAATGTATAGAAATTAGTACCGATTGTTGCTTTAAGCTTCTGGTAGTTTGCGTCCGTTAATTTACTGTTTGCAGGGCGATATTTGAAGCATGAAATAAATCCATAACCTTCAGATAAAGCATGGAACTGCGTAGGCAGGTCACCAACGCTTACTGAATTAGTAGGTATTGTAGTGTAAGCAAGTGCCGCGGCAGCAACCAATTGCTCCCATTTAGCCTGAATAATAGTGATCTGCTCTTTTACAACTAGGTAATCTTTAGCCCCAATTGCCGCACGGCCTTTTAAGAAAGCGTTGAAAATTATTTTACCTGCTTCAATTCCTTTACCGCGTTCAGCAAGATAACCACCCCATAATAATGGTCTAACCGCATCTGTGTTAGCATAGGTTTTGTCCGGATTGTAATCAACAGGTACACCTAAATAACCAAAAGCTTCATCCCAGCTGCGTTGCATAGCTGTTGTACCATTAGTAACAGTAACATTATTAGCATCAGGCACACTGTTTAGGATATTAATAGCTTCTTTAAAGAATAAAGCGCCCATCATACCTTTAGCTACTGCCTGGTTGTACTCTAAACCTGTTGCGCTTACCAGTCTTTTTGAAGTGCCTTTAATAACGTAACCAGCACTACCGTTTGTAGCTTCAATGGCATTTTTAGTACTGTTTGCAGCTTGCTCCACAAAGTATCCTGTGAAAGTTTCAGCATCAGCAGTTTTGTCAGCCAGTTTCACACCAGATGCGTTTAGAGTTGCATCAGTTGTAAATGGATTATTAGTATTGTTAAAATAATCATTTGCTTTTGTTGAAGTAATGGTAGCATTTAATGCAGTTCCAAGGTAAGAGTTCAACTCTAAAGCCATTTTTACCCTTTGCGTCGAAGCAGTGTAGTTTGCTCCGGCGAAGTTGTAGGTTGTTGGCACTTCATAAGGAGGAATAACATCATCCTGAACATTATCTTTCTTACACGAAGCAAGACCCACAACAGCAAGGGCAATAAATACTGAACTCTTAAAGTATTGAATTTTCATTTTTCTATTTGATTATATAATTTATCACTATATTGTTTGTATTAAGTCTAAATAAGTGCTAATCTTGCTGCAAATATTAAAGCCAATTCTAAAGAATTTCTAAAGAGTCTAAAAAAATCGTATTTAATTTGAATAATAATTATGAAGGTGTTGTTTGTAGAAGATGAACCGGTACTATTGGAAGAAATGGAAACCTATTTCAGCTCACTCGATTGCATATGCGAACAGGCTATAACTTTTGGTCAGGCCGAGCAGAAACTAAGGGACTACATGTATGATGTTGTAGTGCTCGACATTACCCTGCCCGATGGAAGCGGGATAGACCTCATAGAAGACATCAGAAAAAGCCATCTGGAAACCGGAATCCTTATTCTCTCGGCAAAAGATTCGCTTCAGGACAAACTGAATGGATTAAATCTTGGCGCCGACGACTACCTCACAAAACCTTTTTACCTGGAAGAATTGAACGCCCGGGTCAACGCCATATACCGCAGAAAAACATTAAAAGGTGCCGAACAGATCACATTCGACGATTTCACCATGCACCCTTCTTCCAAATCATTCTTTTTCAAAGACAGCGAGGTAAGCCTAACCAGAAAGGAATACGACATGCTCATTTATTTCGTCATCAATAAGAACCGTGTGGTGAGCAAAGCATCAATAGTTGAGCACCTTTGGGGAGATCATTTCGACCAGAGTGATAACTTCGATACGGTATATGTACACATGAAGAATCTGAGGAAAAAACTGTGCAACATTTCCGGCAAAGAATACATCAAAACAGTATATGGAATGGGTTATAAGTTTACGTACTAGTGAGGCTCTTATCAAAAATTAGTTATTATCATTTTGGACTAAGTGCATTKGTTTTAGGCATTACCGGCTGCATGCTGTTCCTTTTTCTGAGGCATGAAATATCTAAAGAAATAGAGGAGCAGCTGGAATTACAGACCGATATGGTTGCCGAAGAAATCCATATGGGGCGAACGGTAGCTTTCCCATTGGTAACCATCACCAAGGGCGATGAAAGCCTGATGAAGCTGCCTAAAGTTTTTAAAGACACCCTCATTTATGATCGGCTCCAAAAAGTAACTGAAGGGTACTACTACTTCTCAGAGAGCAAAAAGATCAATGGTCAGCCCTACCGCATTAGGGTTATGACTACATATATTGGCTGGGACAATTATTCTAAAACCATCCTCTACATTTTCCTGTCCATAGCAGTCCTGTTAATTGTACTTGGCACGTTGGTCAACTATTTCATTAGCAGCAGGATATGGAAACCATTTTTAATAAACCTGAAGCGGATGAAGGGGTACTCTGTAAGTTCAAAAGAAGAATTACAGCTAACGCGTACTGATGTGACTGAGTTTAAGGAAATGAACAGCGTACTTATCGATTTGGCGGCCAGGGGCAAAAGGGAATATACGGCTTTAAAGGAATTTACTGAAAATGCCTCACATGAAATTCAAACCCCTCTTAGTATCCTGAAAACGAGATTGGAAAGTATTAGTCAGCAACCATTAACGGGAGACATTGCGCGTTTACTTAACGATGCAAAAGAAGCAACAATACGCCTTAGTAAAGTAAACAAGGGTTTGCTGCTGCTGGCCAAACTGGAGAATAATGCATTTACCGACGTACAATGGGTATCCTTAGAGAATACGCTGAAACGCAATTATGATTTAATGGAAGACCTGTTTCAGCATAAAGACTTACAGGTTGAACAGCATATTGAGTCCAAGGTAGTGTATGCCAGCTCATTCCTGATGGAAGTTTTGATTTCTAATTTGCTAACAAATGCCCTTTCTTATACCGATGCCGGTTCCAAAATAGTTTTTAGCCTGAATGAACATTCGCTGGCGATCAGTAATGAAGGAGAACCGCTTTCTTTCCCTGAATCTAAGTTGTTCACCAGATTTGGCAAAGGAACTGCCGGGTACAAAGGCAATGGTCTTGGATTATCAATTGTAAAGCAGATTTGCAACATTAATAAGTGGCAGGTTACTTATCATTATGAAAACAACATGCACAGATTTAGCATTGCTTTTTAACCCACCCCGCAACCAATCCCTACGCTAATCAATATAAAATACGCCACATCCGACTGGTTAAAATGCGTTCTCAAAGTCTTCAATGCCGCGATAAGATGGTTCTTCACCGTGTTCCTAGATAAATGCAACTGCTCTGCAATTTCATCATAGCTAAGCCCCTGGTACCGGCTCATTCGAAAAATCAGCTGTTGCTGTGGCGGCAGCTGCACCAAAGCACTTTCTGTAAACTGCCTTAGGTCGCTTAACAACAAAGACTCTTCAGTTTCATTGATTACCTTTTCCATATCCGTCCAAAGCGCATCAATAGCCCTTTGCAACGTGGCCAGATCTCTTAGTGCATTTAGCGCCAGCGTTCTGGTAATGGTATACAGATAAGGCAAAACTCCTCATTTAACCTGTCGCGGTTAACTCAAACATTTAACAAAGCATCGTGAACAATTTCTTCAGCCCGTTCCCTGTTTTAAGAACCTAAAACAGAAAACATATAGCTTATTGAAATGCAAGTCAAAAACCTGCCTGAATGCACGTTCATCCCCCTGTTTCAATGAAACAGTCAGTTCCAGATCGGAAAAGTTACTGTAAGCGTTCATAAATATCTTTAATCCCTTCCAGTAAAGTTATATAAAATATTTAACAGTAGGTTAACATTTACTTACTAAAGTGTAAACGCCACGTACGCATCGCTAGATTTGCCTCCCCATTTTGAGCCTCCGCAGGCAATCACCACATATTGCTTACCATCAGCTTCATACACTGCCGGCGTGGCTACACCCGGTGCAGGTAAATCTGTTTCGAAAAGTATTTTCCCTGTTTTTTTATCTATCGCCCTGAATTTACCATCCGCTGTTGCACCAATAAAGATAAGTCCGCCTGCAGTAACCACCGGGCCTCCGTAATTCTCGCGCCCTGTAGTGGGCACTCCTTTCTTTTTCAGTTCTTCAAATTCACCAAAAGGAACTTTCCACACATATTTCCCGGTATTCAGGTTGATGGCATTTAAAGTTCCCCATGGCGGACTGATCGCAGGATAACCTTCCTTAGTCAGGAACTTGTTATAACCCGTAGATCCATAAGAAGGCTTTGCTGCCTTTGCGGTTTTGGCCTCTGATTTTCCGGTATAAGGCTTTGCCTGTTCAGCTTTAAGATCAAGAATAAATGATCCTATTGCGTTTTTTTCTTCTTTACTCAGGTGATTAAATCCCGGCATCATCCGCCTGCCTGTAGACAACAGCTCGGTAAACTGCGTTAGGTTATATTTCTTCTCAACACCCACTATCGACGGATAATCCCCTGCACCCAATCGTTCCGGACCATGGCAAACCATGCAATGCTTATTATACAAGGCCGCGCCTGCTTCCAGATTCGTTTGCGCCGTAGTTACAGGCGGCTCATTCTCCACAAGGTTCAGCACCCAGGCCATTTCATTGGCATTTACGTACAGGATATTTGATTCAGGATCAAAAGCCGGGCCTCCCCACTCGCCTCCACCGTCATACCCCGGAAAAATAATGGTTCCTTCTTTGGTCGGCGGAGTATATATTCCCTGCGAACGATAAGTTTTAAAGCGCTTTTTAATATCCTGTTGAGATGAATCACTAACCAAAGTATTCAGGTCGTTCTCTGTTAAGATCTGTCTGGCAAAAGGCTTAGGCAAAACAGGGAAAGGCTGGGTTGGCCAGAGTTTCTCACCAATAATTGGCGTATTTGTAATCATCTTCTTTTCCACAATAGGGAAAAGCGGCTTACCAGTAGCCCTTTCGAAAACGAAAATAAGCCCGGTTTTAGTAGTTTGCGCTACCGCATCTATCTTTTTACCCTGACGGGTTATCGTAGTCAATATTGGTGGACTGGAAATATCCATATCCCATACATCATGGTGTACAGTTTGAAAATGCCATTTCAATTTCCCGGTAAGGACATCTAAAGCCAGTACACAGTTGGCATAAAGTCCTTTGCCCAGTCGGTCGCCACCATAAAAATCATTGCTTGGGTTACCCGTTCCGGCAAACAACATTCCTCTCTTTTCATCCAGACTAAAGCCCGACCAGCTATTTGTGGAGCCCATGCGTTTATAGGCCGTTTTGTCTTCCCAGGTTTCATATCCGGGCTCTCCCGGCATAGGAATGGTATGGAACACCCATTTCTGTTTTCCCGTTTTCACATCAAATGCGCGGATGTATCCCGGCGTTTCCTCACCTACATAACCGCTCAAAAAGAACAGGTTTTTATAAACCATAACGGGAGAAGTAGGCGCTACAAAAACCTTGCTTTCTTCTCTTCCAAGCCCCTTCCTAAGGTCTATCCCACCGTCTTTACCAAAACTGGAGATCAGTTTACCGCTAACCGCATTTATTGCAAAGGCAATTGGTCCTACGGTATAAATGATTCGCTTATCGGCTCCTTCCTGCCAATAAGCCACACCCCTGTTCATGTTTACACTATTGCGGTGCCATGTTTTATTTATGGTAGAATCGGCCGGATCAAAATTCCATTTTTCTTTTCCGGTAGCCGCATCTATCGCAAAGAGCTTTAGCTTTGGAGATACTCCATAGAGTACGTTATTAACGATGATGGGATTACACTGAATGGAACCAAATTTAGTATTGTCGTTTTGCTCCGAATGATATACCCATGCAACCTTTAGCCGGCTTACATTACTGGTATTGATCTGTTTAAGCTTCGAATATTTTATATTTTCACCATTACCTCCGGTAACTTTCCAGTCTCTGTATTTACCAATGGTATCAGCATACCTGGCTGTTGAAGCAAAATCAAATGTGCTATTTGATCCAATTTTATCACTTTTATAAGCCAGAAGTAATCCGGAAACAGTCAGCAATCCCAAAAGATGCTTTTTACTAATAGTCATACAGGAAATATTTTCCGTTAATTTATTAAATTATCTGAAAATATAATGGCTACCGTTTCCGGATTATGGTAATATTATTATGGCATCAACACTTATTCTGTTTTAATGGCCTGTAAGGCTTTGCCGTTTAAAGAAACCGTTGCCTTATCGGAAATGGTATAATGCGTTTTGGTAATGTTAGGATCCATCAGGTCAAGACTTCCCTCACCAGGAATATCAAAAGCCGCCGTATCGATCTGGTTTGCCGAAGAAATAACCAGGCTGGCATTCCCATTGTCCTTATTACCTATTACCGCATTTAACTTGCCCACTTTCAATTTGTCTAAAAATGCACTGGTGTATTTACCCAGATCCAACTGCATCGCATCTTGCTCGAAACCGGAAATATTAATGTTGCCGGAAATATGGGCCCTTTTTTCTTCCTCTTTGTCTCTGTGATATGCACGACTGGTTAGCTTAACAGTACTTGGCATGATCAGGATCAATTCATTGTCCCAAATCTGAAAACCGCCGTCTTTAGCTGCTTTTGTCAGATCTATTTTTATCGAATTTCCATTTTTTGTCCATACCAGGTTTCCCTTAAGTCTGTCTCTTAACCACAGGCCCGGGGTTTTACCCTTCTCAATGCGGATGGTAATTCTGTTTGCCGACTGCAATTCGACTTCGTTTACATCTTTAACAGAACTAAATGTTAAACCATAAAACCGATTTTTATAGTCTCCTTTTAAAAAGGATGCCTTAAGGCTAAAATTATAGGCGGTAAGGCCAATAAATGTGGCAACCACTGCTGCTAGTATAAACATTGTGCTGGTTTTCATAACTATTTTGTTTGGTAGTTTTGTGCTTTAAAAATCTCAAATCGCTCAGCAATATCTTCTACGCTAATGCCAAGCAGATACATGCTTTTGAATAACTCCGGTAGCTCCTGCCCCAGAAAACGCTCCTTGCTGTAATTCTTTACTTTCTGTACTGCATCTGCAGCAATAAAGAAACCGATGCCCCTTTTGTTGGCAATTACCTCTTTACCTTGCAGAAATTCATACGCCCTTACAACAGTTAGCGGATTCACCTGCAGATCGGATGCCAGCTCACGTACCGAAGGCAATTTTTCCTCAGGCAACCATTTTTCCAACATGATATTTTCAGTTACATAACCTGCAATCTGCATGTATATCGCTTCATTCTCTCTAAATTCCATCTTACACTTGTTTTTCTTTTAGCCTGAAGTAAGTACTTATCCAAAGGATTACCGAAATCAAAATGGCTACTGTTGCCGCAATAATATAACTTGTTTGTGTTGGCTCAATATATATATTCTCTTTTTTGATGATAAGGCCGACCATGTTAAAGGGAATCCCATTTTCAATCTCCTCCTGAAATATAGTATGAAGTAAAACCGGGTTTAACAGGCACAACACCGCAATAAAAATGAAAAAACTGAATACCGTTTTTATAAAATGGAGCTTCTCAAAAAATACCGCACCAAAAAAACAGATAGAATGTAATATAGCGAACACTAAAAATGACACCCACACTTTCCTATCAGGAGAAAATACGTTTACAACCTCTATTTTATCAGGTGAGTTTGCATTCCCGATACTGATCACCAGGTAATCAATAGCATAAAAGCAGCCCAGAAAAACAAGTTGAAATATCACAAATGAGTATAGCCAGGCAACCAGGTATTTTTCGAAATGAGAAGCAGGTAGCGATAACGCCGGAATTGATTTTTTTCTGTCGCCCAGATCGGTAAAGATCAGGCTGGTAAAAATAGTTCCCGAAAAAAACAGGAAATTTACAAACATTGCTGCTTGTATAACAGGGCCCATATGACCCCTGGTACTATAACTTATAAAACCCAGGACTAAGATTAACACTCCAATTAATACGCCTGTGGACATTAAGTACGTTTTGTATTGCTCGGCGGTGTGTTTCTTAAACAGATTAAGAAAGCGGGTAAAGTTGAAAGTTTCGTTCATGATAGCGTTATTTTAAAGATTCAATTACAGCAGTGTGATCATCAATTATCGCATTAAAGAGCAGCTCCATATCAACCTTGTTGTTGTGCTGTTGGTTATTGATGCTAATGGTATTATTGCCGATAGCGTTAGACGCGGTATATAATACTCCCTCTTTATTGGCATTACCCGACGTGGTAAAAAGTAAGCGGTCGCCAATATCATCCAGGCTCTTGTTCAGCACAATTTCCTTTTTGTGAAGGACAAGTAAGGTATCAATCAGACTGTCCAGATCTCTTACCTGGTGGGTAGATATGATCATACAGCGGTCTTCTGTGATTGAAGAGGCCATGATTCTTCTGAACTGAACTTTTGAAGGAATATCAAGCCCGTTAGTCGGCTCGTCCATAATCAGCAATGAGGTATTGGTGGCCAGACCAAAAGTGATCATTACTTTTTTCTGCTGACCAAAAGACAACTGCTTTAAATTGTCATCGGGATTCACATTGAATTCAGCAAGTACTTTATAGAATTGTGCGTGATCAAATTTTGGATAAAAATGAGCCGTACGGCGAACATATTCATTCCCTGAAAGCGACGGCAGTTCCATCTCTTCCGGAATAAAAAACAATTCCTGTAAAAAAGAAGGAAGTCGCTTGGCTGCACTAAGGCCATTAACCTTGCAGGTACCCTCGGTTGGGAATACCAGTCCTGCAATGTTTTTAAGTAAAGTTGATTTACCTGCCCCATTTTTTCCCAACAAGCCATAAATATGGCCGGTCTCCAGGTTAAGGTTCAGATTCCAAAACAGAAGTTCTTTTTTCCTGTATCCGAAACTAAGGTTTGTTAATTCGATCATAGCGTTGTGAATAAAGTAGCACTGTAATACTTATGTAGTACAGTACAAATGTAGATATAGTATTTACATTTCCAAATTAATTCACAAAATATTTTTAATGATTGAATTACAAGCCCTTAGAAGGCATGTAGACCGGATTTTACTCCGGTTCTACAAAATCTAGATCTCTGTCGTGCGTCTCCGGAATAGTAATAATGGAGTAAAACCCGATTGCAAAACAGATGAAACCAACAATAGCCGCAGCATGTAGCTCTAATACAGTTGGTTTCAAAAAGCCGTACAAGGTGGTCATCCCTACCACTGTTCCTCTTACCATATTGGGGATGGTAGTAGCAGCAGTTGCCCTTATATTGGTGCCGAATTGCTCTGCACCAATGGTTACAAACATGGCCCAGTAACCAATACCAAATCCAAGCCACAAGAGCATCATATATATACCTGTGGCGGTGGTTATGCCGGCATATAGATAAATAATACTTCCGATTAAAGTAAACAACATGAATAACCCCACCGCTTTGCGCCTCGATTCCAGATAATAACTGATTACACCGCTCAGCAAGTCGCCTGATGCCAGCCCTACATAACACCACATCACTGCCAAACCGGGCTTAACATTTTCTGCAATGTGCAATGCCTTACCAAATTCGTTGCTAAAGGTGGCCAGAATACCGATCACATACCAGGTGGGCAATCCAATACCTATGCATTTCAGATAAAGCTTAAGCCTGCTCTTATCTGTAAAAAAGGAAAGCAGTGACCCTCTTTTAAGTTCATCAAAGTCCTGCATAGATTTAAACATGCCCGATTCAAAAACACCAATTCGAAGAAACAAAAGCAATATGCCTAATCCACCACCGGTGAAATAGGCATATCGCCAGCTAAAAAGTTCCACGGTAAAATAAGCGGCAACAGCACCAAGAAGCCCCACTCCTGCTACTACTGAAGCACCAATGGCCCTCAGCCTTTTAGGTAAACTTTCTGAAACAAGCGTAATACCCGCGCCAAGTTCTCCTGCCAAACCTACCCCGGCTACAAAACGGAATAGCTTATAAATGCTCACATCGTGTACAAACCCGCAGGCAAAATTGGCGATAGAGTAAGTAATTATGGATCCGAATAAAACCGACAAACGCCCTTTCTTATCACCAAGAACACCCCAAAGTATTCCCCCGATCAGCAAACCACTCATCTGCCAGTTTAAAATACTGGCACCCTGAACAGAGCGTTCCACTTCATTTAGCCCAAGCTCCGTTAAGCTGGGTATGCGTACAATGCCAAAAAGCAGTAAGTCATAAATATCTACAAAGTACCCAAGTGCAGCCACAATTACGGGCGCACTCAGAAGATACTGGGTTGCCGTTCTTTCTTTAGTTACTTCCATTTTGTTATTGATAGGTAAACTCAACTGTGGCAGTACAGGCTTTATCTGAAATTGCCCTTATCCAATGTGCGCTGAACCCTTGTGGGAACTCATAGTTGATCGTTTTACCGGCAGGAACAGTAAAGGTTTTATAGGTGTGAAAGCCGGAAAGGTCAAAATCAACTTCTAAGGTGATCTTCACATCCTTATCAGCACTTAAGGAAACCTTCTTCTTATCATACCCCGTCATAAGATATGGCAGCGATGGTGTGCCCGACTTAACCGCAGCTCTTTCCCAAACGCCTCCATGGCCTGTAGGTTTGCCCATTTTCCATAGGTCATCAATTCCCCCGAACCAAAGTCCATCAGTATTTTTTTCATTGGCAAAGTAGTGGCCATCAGCTTTTGCCCCCTGTTTGGTTCCGCTTAGTACCAGTAACCCTCTCCACGTACAAAAATCTACGATCTTTTTATGGTGTGTGGTAATCGGACGAAGGGCTATGAAACCAGCCTCGCGACCAACCTCATAAAAGGTTCCTTGTATGTTCAGCATAAAGCGCTCCGACTCAACTTCGCGACGATCGCGATAAGGAAAAGTTTCGTAAGCATCCGATGTTTTTGGTAAACGGAAAGTTCCCGTTTTATCTTTGATAATCACAGAAGCCTCATCTACAGAATAGGTTCTACTTAACGACAGCAAACGCTTCATTTGAGAAGTACTGTCTACCGCTCCGTTAGAAAAGGTCAGTTTTTCATCAACTTCTACATACTGACTTTTGCCATTACTGGTCGACAATACCTGCAGGTTTTTGTTGAAGTTTGCAGGGCGAATGACCGTAGAACTAATCTCATCTTTGTCGGTAATATCGCTTAAAGTATTGAACACAGGATCTTGCTTTTCGTGCATTGTTCCGGTAAAATGGAAGAAAGCAGAAGCCCTACAATCCTTATCTGTTTTAAACCTTATCCAGGTAGCTTTAAAATCGGCCGGGAAAATAAAATTCACATAACCATTTTTTGGCACCTTAATTACCTTATAATCTACCCATTTATTATTCCCTGTTTTATCAACCTGTATGGTAAAACTCACTGCCTGTTCTGATGTTTGGGTTAAATGCAGCACTTTTTTGTTGAAATTATTGATCAAAAAGGCATCCGAAGTTGTGTTTGCTTTTACAGCATCGTTATCCCATGGGCCGCCCCAACCGGTTGCACCGCCCCATGTTTTTAAATCGCTCCATTGGCCAAACCAAAGGTTCGATTGAGAGCGACCGGCCATTGGATTTTGCAGTACAGTAGTCTCATCTGTAGCAATTACAATCTGATTGTTCCAGCTGCAAAAATCTGGAATATAGCGCAAGTGGCTGCTTAAAGGCGAAATACCTGCGCTGTTGTTTCTCGAAAAAGTTTTTGGAAAGTCGTACATCATGCCATGCATATCCATCAGCATTTTTCCATTGCCAACTTCCCTGATGCGTGGCCATTCGGTATACCATCCGCCTCTATGGTCGTAGGTACGTGCCGCTTTTGGCAAACGATAAGTATACCATTGTCCGCCATCAAGCAACTTCAAAATTACCGATCGCCTATCCCAGCCTATTGCCCATAGCGGACTTTTATCGTCTGGTGAACCATAAATACCACCGGGTCCTGTGATATCAGTAAATTGTTTTCGCTCTATGATTTTCCAGGTCTTACCATCCCAGCTTGCCAAAACACCCATTTCTTCTGGCCCCTTAGGCAAATCTCCTGCTTTTAGCATATCCTTCGTCAATTTGAAAACAGCATCCTCGCCGTTGTTCGCAACAACAAAGAGGTTTTGACCGGTATAGGCGCCTTTTCCATGCCAGCCGGGTACAGGTTTTTCAAATAGTTTCTTAACAGCAAGGCTATTTACATCAACCTCATACACCTTACCCTCCATATCATAGAAGTATACTTTGTTGGACGGATCAGTCAGGTGCCTTGCGGTTGCGGTCATCCTGCCTGGCATTACGGAAAAGGGAATTGCCCTTACTTTTCCATTTTTATCAATAAAATAGCTACTGGTGATCAGTTGATTCGATTCTTTATGGATCATCCTGTTAGCAGGAGTGCCGCCAATACTTTCCGGATGTATGGTTACATTCAGATCTGCATCTACGCTATAAAGCTTATCTGCACTTCCATTAGGGGTATGAGGAGAATAGGTAACCATCCATAGCTTATTTGCCCATGGGGTTATCGCTMCGATGCCATTTTCAAACCCCTCACCAAATCCTACAGTGCTTTTTTCTGTTTTTGGCCAGCCCTCATTAAACGTAGCTAAATGTGGATATACACCACTTACCTGCAGTGGTTTCGTTGTCTTCTGTCCGAATGTGTTCAAAGATAAAAGTAGTGCCGCCAGGGCAGCACAACTTTTTAAATTAGGGCTAATATTCATTTGTGTGTGTTATAGGTTAATAATTTAAGTTCTGAGTGATGTTGGGGTTTACCCTTCTTTCTACAGCCGGTATAGGCCACAGGTATTGCTTGTTTTTATCAAATTTCCTTTCAATAAGTGCCTTAACATCAGATCCAAAACCCGAKTAATCGGCTATGCCATCATCGTCGAGCGGAGTAATGCCCGGGAAAGGCCATTTTGAGCGGTTTTGATTTGCCGGATCAGGTAAACCAATGACTGGTTTTGTCAGTGCCTTTTCGGCCAGGTGCCAGCGGATCAAATCCATGTAGCGAAGCCCCTCTTTTGCAAATTCTACCCTTCTTTCTCTCCGTACAACTTTTCTAAGTTCTGTTAGATCTGTTGTCGTTACAGCAGGATATAAGGTGGTTTGTGCAGCAGTAACACCATAGGCTCTTGCCCTCACCTGGTTAATGGCATCTAAAACAGTAGCATCCGCTTCTCCCAGTTCTACCTTTGCCTCTGCATAAGTCAGCAGCATCTCGGCATACCTGATAATGATGGCATCGTTGTCTTCGGCAAGTCGGTCGGCCCAGGTTTGGTCAATACCCTTTTTCCAAAGGAAACCGGTATAGCTTGCAAATGCGGCAACCGCACGTGAATCTTTATTGGATACACTTTTGTTCTGTTTTGAACTATAAACCGTTAAAGAATCCGGATGCGGGGTATAATTGTACCCCAGCCATTGGGTGTTGAACTCCACAACAGTTGCCGTGAGACGGGGATCGCGGTTTTTGAAGGGCTGTTTAGGGTCGTACAAAGGCGACTCATCAATGGGTTTACCATCAGTACACTCATAAGCATCCACAATATCCCGTGTTGGCAATTGGGCGCCAAAGCCACCGGCATTTCTGGAAATATTGTCCTGCACATAACCTGCTCCGTTAAAAACCTGTTGGGCCTGATCTCTTGGAATACTGATAATTAGCTCTTTGCTGGTTTCACCTGCTTTTAAAAACAATTGAGAATAGCTGGCATTAAGGCTATAAACATTGGCCGCACCTAAATCCATTACTGCTTTTGCAGCATCGCGTGCCACGTCATATTTCCCTACATACAAAGCAGTTCGTGCTTTTACAGCTAAGGCTGCACCCTTGGTTAACCTTTTCACTTCGGCCTGCGCATAGGTCTCAGGCAAATTGGCGATAGCAAAATCAAGCTCTTTAAAAATAAAATCAAGTACCTGATCTTTACCGGTTCTGGTGATCCCGTATGATTCTTCGAGGGTTAAAGTGGTTGTTAATAAGGGAACGTCGCCAAAATGGGTAACCAGTTTAGCATATTGGTTTGCCCTGATCAAACGCATCTCTGCTTCCAGTCTCAACATCACTGCTGCTGGCGTATTGGCCGCAGCTTTATCTTTATTGGCTAGAAACGAGTTCGCTCTTGCAATGGCTTTGTAACAGTTTAACCAATAAGTTTGCACCGCAGCATCGTCGGCATTCATCGTGCCGCCGATCACTGCATTTGTTAACTGGCCGCGGTGCCACTCATTGTCGCCAAACAATTCGTTATCATTCCCCCAGAAAACCAGTCGGTAAAGGTCATTAACAGCCAGTTCCAATTCGGTTTGGTTGGAATAAAAATTCCCGGTCGAGGCCTCAGAAAGTGGATTGAGGTCGAGTTTATTGCAGGCCGAAAGACCTACAGATATGATGATAATTAAATAGAACTTTTTCATGATTAAAATTTTAAGGTTGCACCGGCCAATATTGTGGTTACAATTGGGTAAGCATAGTTTCCGGCTTCAGGATCCAGATATTTTGGAAACTTACTGGACGAAAACAGGTCGTTAGCTGAGACATAGAAACGGAACGACTGAATGCCTGCCTTTTTTATCCAGCTTTCCTTTAAAGTATAGCCCAGCGTAAGGTTTTTTACACGAAAGTAAGAGCCGTCGATTAACCAAAAGTCAGACAAAGTATAGTTGTTCGACGTAGAGGTACGCGATAACCTTGGATAAGTGGCCTGAAGGTTTTGCTCGGCAGTATTATTCGGGCTCCAGAATTTCCCAACCATTTCAATTGGTACGTTTCCAAAAGCTTCGGCAAATGGTTGGGTAACTTCGTCGTTTAACCGGCTTAACTTTTTCCCAACTCCCTGAAATACTGCACCAAAATCAAAGCCCATATAATCAAGTCTTATATTTCCTCCATACTGATAGCGGGGTAAAGCTCCGCCAAGCAACACCTTATCGTCGGTAGTGATCTTTCCATCATTATTCAGATCCTGGTAGCGGATATCTCCTGCTTTAGTGTTTGCATTTAGCACTGGTGCTCCCGCAACTTCTGCCGCTGTCTGAAATATCCCATTGGCTTTATAACCAAACCATTCATTGTATTCGCTGCCATTACGGATAATCTGATCACCTCTAAATTCTGTCCCTTTTAGATCTCCGATTTTTGATTTGGCGTCTGAAACGTTCGCTGCAACAGCGTAATTCACGTTCCCGATCTTATCTTTCCAGCCCATTTCCAGTTCCCATCCCTTCACATTTAATACCCCCGCATTTTGGTTAGGCTTGTCATATCCTAAGTAAAGCGGAATATCAAGCGGCAAAAGGATATCGTAAGTTTTCTTTTTATAGTAATCAGCAGAAACGGTTAACCTGTTATCAAGAAAAGCTGCATCTAATCCCACATCGGTGGTCTGACTGGTTTCCCAGCTGATATTCTCTACTGCATATACCTGTTGTCCGCCTCCAGTTAACGGGGTAACAACTCCATTCTGATAGAACAGTGCATTTGTAAAATCTATGGTTGCCTGGTAAGGATAGTAAGCGGGGTTATTGTTCCTGTCTAACAATCGTTCATTACCAGCACGGCCCCATGATCCTCTTAATTTAAGGAAAGAAAGCCAGTTCATACTTTTCATAAAGCTTTCTTCGGTAACTGTCCAGCCTGCCGAAACCGATGGGTATACCGCATTTCTGAATTTATCAGCAAATCGGGAAGATCTGTCTGAACGGATATTTCCCTGGATGTAATACTTGTTTTTATAATTGTACTGCAAGCGACTGAACAGGGAATGTAATCCTGATTCGTTTGCACTGCCCGAGTTGTCTCTCAGTTCTGTACTTCCGGCATTTAAGTAAGGAAAATCAACAAGGGCAAAACCGGTTCTGGAAGCACCCAAAGATTCAAGTGACCTGTAATTTTCTTCATAACCCACAAGCACATCAATGGTATGGTCTTTTGCAATCTCTCTGGTATAGTTAGCAAGCAACTGCCCGTTAATGCTAAAAGCCTCATTTCTGCCTTCGCTCAGGATAGTTTTAGGCTGGTTCACAATGGTACTTACACTGCCATCGGCATTGGTAAACTTTATTTGTTTAGAGAAATACTTGTCCTTATCCAGATCAAAAGTTGGTGCTACCTGCATGGTCAGCGTAAGTCCCTGAATGGGTTTGTAATTAAACATAATGCGACCGCTGATTTGATTTGCAAGGGTTTTACTAAATCCTCCCTCATTGATCTGGGCAATTGGGTTTCTGCCATCCTTTCCAAAAGCCAAAAGCCCGTTGGAATAGAAATCATCATAAATTGGAGGCATAATACGCGCCTCATAAATGGGATTGTAGTTGTTACTTAATTCATTTGCATTGCCTTTGTTGGTTGTTCTTTTATAGGCAACATCTAAGTTGATATTCATTTTGCTGTTCAGCTGCAGGTCGTTGTTGATACGAAACAGGTATCTGTTGTAAGATCTGTTGTCGTAAAATGCTCCGGCATCTGAATAGCCCAGCGAAGCCTTGGTTTTTATTTTATCAGTTCCCATGGTAAACACCAGATCATGGCGTTGGCGTGGGGCCGATTTATTGGTCATAACGGTTTCCTGCCAATTGGTATTTGGATACTTATCCGGATCTGCCAGGTTGTTTTCCAGGTACTTGTCGATACTTGATTGTGGAAAAGGGCCGGTAGAAGCACCATCATTAGTAGCCTGCTCATTAAAGTAGCGCATATAATCCTGTACGCCTGCATATTCAGGTAATGCGGTTGCTCTTTGCACGCCATACTCGTAGTTATATTCCAGACTGCTCTGCCCCTGTTTAGCTCTTTTAGTAGTTACTAAAATTACGCCTGCCGCCCCTCTTGATCCGTAAATTGCAGCCGAGGCAGCGTCTTTTAGTACCGTAATGTTTTCAACATCATTTGGGTTTACATTATCAATATTGCTTACAGGCACCCCGTCCAGAATAATTAGCGGGCTGTTTGTTCCAATGGTAGTAATCCCCCTGATAGAGATGTTGGATCCGGAGCCGGGAGCACTGCTGGTACGGGTTACAGAAACACCGCCAACACTGCCTTGCAGGGCTTCAGAAACCTGAAGTGTTTGCCGCCCTCCTACATCCTTTGATCCTATTGAAGTTACTGCGCCGGTAAGGTCCTTTTTTCTTTGCGTACCATAACCAACTACTACAACCTCGGTGAGGTCCTTATTATCGACCAGCAGACCAATTTGAAGTGGTTTACCCGTAAGTTCAACAACTTGGTCCTGGTAGCCAACAAATGTTAACAGAATGGTTTTTGCTTCGGAAGGGGCATTTAAGGTAAACGCACCTTCCGCATTTGTACTTGTTCCCTGCCTGGTGTCTGTAACAGTAATACTAACACCCGCCAGAGGTTGTTTTGTGGTGGCATCGATAACTTTACCCGATACTTTTTTGGTTTGCGCGACGGCTGCATATTGCAGGCCTAAAAACATCGCCAGAAGTAATAATTTTCTTTTCATTTATATTTGGTTAAGTTTTAAAAAAGATTGTTATTTGTCAATCTGATTTAGTTTTGATTGGTTTAGTAAATTTATATCCCGTTTTACAGAATGAACCGCCAATACCATATCCAAAATATTGGTCAATATTTTAGATAACCTAACCAACTATAAAACAACCACTTACACCAGATGAATAGGTATTCTGAACAAGCTGAAAATTCAATATTTTTTCAACAGCTGGACATATGCTGTCAGAAGGTAGCTGAGCAGATCGGTGAAAAACCAATTTCTGATTGGACGAACAGCGACTATGTAAGGTTAAGTGGTTTATTGTCACGTAAAACATCCATTCATTTAAGCGAAAGCACCCTTAAAAGAATCTTTGGAAAATCTAAAACATCTACCCGGTATTATCCACAAAAGGCAACACGCGATGCCCTTGCGAAATTTATAGGCTACAGAGACTGGTACGAATTTGAGTTTAAGAATCCCATTATAGATGTAAAAACCGGATTAGTACAGAAGGCACCTGCAAAAACCCCTGAAACGCATAAGCAGGAAAGCAATAAGAAAATGTTATACTTTATTGCTTTTATAGTACTGGTTACGTTTATTGCGATAGTACTATTAAGAAAACCAGATACAGGCACGGATCTTTTTGCCCAGAACGTAAAGCTGAAGTGCATAAACCCCGAAGGACTTACTCCACATTCGGCTATATTTAAACTGGACGCAGCAGGACCATTGCCTGATTCATCTTCTAATTTCTCTGTTGATTTTGGTGATGGTAAGATAAAGAGGGTTAACCTCTCAGACAGCCTTTTTAATCATTATTACGAAATCCCAGGAAGGTACTACCCTGTGCTGTTGTATAAGAAAAGACCCATCGATACCGGATATGTTTATCTGCAAAGTAAAACCTGGAGTGCCATTACTTCTGTGATGCAGGATACCACAAGAGTATACCCGGTTTTAGTAAAAGATTTAGGCCTTAGAACGCCAATTACGGTATCAGCAAGAGAAGTTTACAGTGCCGGTGTGGATACCAACCGCACGTTCTTTGTTCATTTTTCACACGTAAGACCTACCAATATCAACGGAGATAATTTTGAACTGACGGTGCACGTTGCCTCTTCCGAAAACAGGGCCGGTGTAAGATGCTCACAAGCAGATCTGTTTATTTACGGAGAAAAGGATAAGCATGTGTTTGGCATCATTAAACCCGAATGTGTGGCCTGGGCACATTATCAGTTTTCTGAAGATGTTAAAGATGGCGCAAAATATGACCTTAGGGCGCTTGGACATGACCTGAGTACCGGCGCTGATTTAAAGCTTCGAATTGAAAACAAACAGGTTAAACTATACATCAACTCTAAAGAAGCTTTTAAAACACAGTACAACAAATCAATTGGTAAGATAATGGGAGTTAAACTGACAATAGCAGGAATAGGCTATTTCGAAAACTTACATATCTCAGACCTGAAGACAAAAGAAACATTCTGATCTTATTTAACAGGAACCGCTTTAAACTCGAATACGGAAACTTTTGTGTTATTGGTACTCACCGTTACAGAAAACGCATACTCCTTCCCTTTTTCAAATACCTGATCTGTAAGCAAACTAACTTCTGTTTTACCGTATGGCTGTAGTACCGGAACCGCTGCTATGCCTAAAGTTTTCTTCTCGTTACCAACAAGACAGGTAACTTCTAAAACGCTTTTTTTAGACACTACCTGGCCAAAATTTTCTACCTCTATTTTTAGTTTGGTTTTATTATTCTCTGAGCTAAATACCGGTTTACGGGCTGAAAGAATGGCCTCATTATAGTTTAACCATGGCACACGGGTGTATCCGTAAAGCAGCTTACCTGCGGTAGATTTCCCGATCAGCTTTGGTGCAAATTCCTCTTTTGTGATGCCACTGCCTTTGGCATCAAAATTTACAATCAGATCTTTGTTTGATTTTACCACACTTAATACCTTGCTGCCCCTGCCAAAGTTAACTTCTGTTGACGCCCCAAAACGAAGGGATTTAACATCTACATCTATTTGCGGGTTAAAGCCTTTTTCGGCTGCAATTTTAACGCTGATCACTTTGGTTTTAGCTGTCGGCATTTCCTTGTTCAGCATGGTCAGCAAAACCCCCGGGTTCAACGGTACGCTGATGTTTTTGGAACTATGGCGGTCGCTGGCTTTATCATCTGCCTTAGAAGTATCTATTACTGCAAAGTTCGCCTGAATAGCTCTTCCATAATTATCCTGAAGCACTTTAATACGTTCAAATTTATACCAGTCTTCCACCTGTCCGTCTTCATGTTTAGCTACTCCAATGGTATATGCCTCTCCGGGATCTGTAACCCAGTTAACCCCATCTTTTGAGCGTTGGTAAAAGGCGATTCTGCCTAACCAGTCGTTCACAATTAAATGGTATTGAACATTGTCGCGCCACACCACCGGATCCTCAAACTCGCCCTTTACATTGGGGTATACCCTTCTGTCGGTAATTTGATTGTAAGCAGAAATTCCTGTTTTACTGATCCATACACCACCACCTCTGCACACCATAAGGTAAGAGCCGTCTTCTCTTTGCGCAAAGGTTAAATTAGACAGGCCCTCGATAATCGGGCGATCTCTTTTCTCAAAATCAAAATGCTTTAATTCCCATGGCCCGTTTAAACTATTTGAAATGTAATATCCGTCAATAATATAAATCACATATCTGCCGTCTTTGATCCGGAAAACTTCAGGATTATGCCCTTTGCCTATAGTGTCTTTTACCACAAAAGGGCCAATTGAGTTATCGCTTACCGTATGGTAAACAATTGAATTTGGCCACTCGGCATGACCTTTCGCCGAACTTTCGAGCCAGCCGGCTACATAAAGGTGATAGAGTTTATCCGATCCTAAAATTATTTTCCCTCCCCAATAAGATCTGATGCGGTCTTCAATGCCATTATCTACGTACCTTGGCAATACACCTTTGGCACCCCAGGTATCACTGCTGAGCTTGCCTTTTGGCATAGGTAACAAACGATCTTTAAACCGCCCGCCTTCTACCAGCTGATCCCATTCAACAGGTCTTGGCCTTTCCGTTATTTGGGCAATAAGCATGCAGGGTGTTAAAAATAAAACACAAAGGATGAGGGGAATAAACAGGTACTTTTTCATTTCATGAGATCAACTAAATTCGGCAACAAATAAAGCACATTCTGAAACCCGTAATTTTGATTTCTTATCCATTCATTAAGTAATATTAACATTCAGTGATAATACTCGCCTATACGTTTCAAAAATTCTTCAGATTGTATCAATTTACATATAAGAGCTGAAACAGTAAATATTTTATAATAAACTTGTTCTTTAAACACACAAAGCCATTTATAAACATGAACGTTAAGAAATCACTCATCTTGGCATTTGCTTCGATCCCGTCATTGCTCTTTGCGCAAAACAGCCCTGGAAAGCAATATATATACAACCGTGCGCCGCTAACCGCCGACACGTACATACAGCTTCCCCTTGGCAGTATAAAAGCCAAAGGCTGGTTATTGAAACAATTGGAATTGCAAAAAGATGGCGCAACCGGACATGCCGAAGAACTTTATCCGGAGGCATCTAACCTTGGCCCTGAATCTGATTGGCTGGGTGGCAATGGCGAAGGTTGGGAACGTGTTCCTTATTACGTAAAAGGACTTATAGCACTGGCTTATACATTGGATAATCCTGAATTAAAAGCAAAATCGCAGAAATGGATAAACTGGACATTAGACCACCAGCAGGCGAACGGAGCTTTTGGCCCAGCAAAAATGAACGACTGGTGGCCAAGAATGCCAATGATGTATGCCATACAAAGTTATTATGAGGCTACCGGCGATGAACGGGTGATTGGTTTTTTTACCAAATATTTTAAGTATCAGCTGGAGAACCTGGATAAAAAACCATTAACGGAATGGAGCAAATCTAGAACCGGCGACAACATAGAATTGGTATTGTGGTTATACAACAGAACTGGCGAAAGGTCGCTGCTAACCTTAGCAGAAAAACTAAAATCACAGGCCTATCCTTGGGCAGATATCTATACAAATAACCAGTTCTACCATTATGGCGATGATTTCCATACCAAACACAGCGTTAGTGTTGGTCAGGCGCTTAAACTTCCGGCAATTTACTCACAGTTGAACAACACTCCATTTTACAGAGATGCAACTGAAAAAGGAATCTATAATTTAATAAGAGATCACGGACAGGCATCGGGCATTGCATCGGGAACAGAATTCCTGGCTGGCAGAAGTTCCTTTCAGGGAACGGAGACTTGTACCGTGGTAGAATGGATGCAAAGTCTGGAAACCACAGCCCGAATAGTTCATGATACACAGATTGGCGACAGACTGGAGAAAATTGCTTTTAACACCTTGCCATCGCAGTTTAGCAGAGACATTAAATCTCATTTATATTATACACAGCCCAACCAGGTGGTATGTAAGCACGGTAACTCTGGTTTTGATGAGGACTACGATGGAGGAATCCTTTTAAGTCCGTACTCCGGCATGGGATGCTGCAGGTACAACATGCACATGGGATGGCCTTATTTTGTAAAAAACAGCTGGGCAGCAACTCCTGATAAGGGTTTGGCCGTAATTGCCTATGCCCCGGTTGAGCTGAATGCTTTTGTAGCTGATGCCGTTCCCGTTAAATTGAATGTGGTGACCAACTATCCTTTTGAAGAGCAGATCAGAATTAAAATAGACTTAGCAAAGGCTGCCACTTTCCCATTGAAATTAAGAATACCCGAATGGTGTAAAAATCCGCAAATAGCGGTGAATGGCAAAGCATTATCGAATGTTAAAATCGGTCAGGTTTATACCGTAAACCGATCATGGAGCAGCAATGACGAGGTAGTACTTAATTTCCCAATGGAAGTAAAAGTATCAGATCAGGTAAACCAATCGGTTACTGTAGAACGTGGCCCCTTGGTGTATGGATTACAGATGAATGCTAAATACAGTATTCGTAAAAAACATCCTGTAGAAGGCTTTTTTGACTATGAGGTGTCCTCTGCTTCGCCCTGGAACTATGGATTGGTGATAGATCGTAAGAATCTGGCTGCTTCGGTAAAAGTTCAAAACACAGCTATGCCCGAGAATCCGTTTATCCAAGCCACTACGCCTGTTAAACTGAAAGTCTCTGCAAAGAAAATACCTTCATGGACCATGGCTTATAATAAAATGCATGCCTTTGAAGTACCAAGAAGTCCGGTTGCTTCATCGGAACAGACAGAAGAAATAACCCTTACTCCTTTTGGAAGTGAAAACATCAGAATCAGTAATTTTCCTGTAATTGGCACGCCTGAAAGTCCGCGTAAGTTGTTTAAAGAAAACTTTGACAATGCTACAGTTAAAGACTGGTTGTTATATGGCGGCAGCTGGTTTATTAAAGATGGAGCAATCCACGCCGCATCTAACAAAGGTTCCTGGGGATATGGGATCCATGGTTCAAAAGCGATTGCGAGCAGTACCATGTTTAAGGACCTGAGCTACGAGGCCACCGTACAGCTAAACTCAAAAGGAAATGCCGGTCTGGTTTTTAGAGTGACGGATGCGGTACTTGGTGCAGATATGTATAAGGGCTATTACCTGGGAATTGATGCAGAAACAGGCACGATCCAATTGGGCAAATCATCTGACCAGAAATGGGTTGCACTTGCATCAGAACAGCAAAAATTAGAAATAGGAAAGTCATACAAGGTTAAAATAGAAGCCAAAGGCAGTGACATTAAGGTATACTTTAACGGATCAGAAAAGCCATTGATATCTGTAAAAGATTCAGAATTTAAAAGCGGTATGATTGGCGTTAGGGCCTATGATTCACTGGCAAGCATTGATAATTTACTTGTTAAAGAAGTGAAGTAAAAAAAGGGGTATCAAATTGAAACCCCTTTTTATAATTTATACCCTTCCGGCAAATTAAACCTTTTTAGGAGGCAGATCAAACGCCACAGCCTCATGCTCAAAATGACMATTATGAGATCCATCGCAAAATGGTTTATTTTTTGAAAGTCCGCAGCGACAAATTGATAGCACAGTTCTGCCCTGCAATCCGTACACTTCACCATTCTTGTCAACGATTTCAAAATCGCCTTCTATCTTTACCGATCCGTTATTGTTAATTGTAAGCTTCGTTTTTGACATCTATTTTTAATTTTGGCCAAAGCTAAAACAAAGTAAACAGACCAGGCAAGATCATTTCAATTTAGAAACGTTCTCTGTTTAATCCATATTGCGGACACCCTTCGCCACCAATTCCAATTTTGAACTATCGGTTTCAGGAAACGGTATCTCTTAATAATTTAGCCTTGGCTGGGGCGTAATAATATTTAAACCATAGCTTGTCTGCTAAATAAAGTGTAAAGCCAAGTGGGAACGAGAGTAAAACAAGCGCCTTACCCCATCCGGTTCCTATGCTGTTATACTGGCGCAAAAAAGATTCAGAATGCATTCCGTAACGGGAGAGCTGAGCGGCTCTTTTGAAAAAGAATACGGGCGAGCTGAAAAACCAATGTGGCAGGTCTTCATTCACTACATCAACATCACACATAGTTAAACCTTTGGCATTTCGGATTCTGTTTGCTTTGCCACTCAGATTGCCAAAACCAGAGCCTGTTGGGATAAAATAAGTTCGCACTACTGTATTGATGCAGATGTACTGGTATTGTCGCCCCAACCTATTCCAAATATAACTTTCGGGTACAAATTTATAGCCCTCTGCTTCTGGATATGGATTCTTCTTTAACAATGCGGTACGCATTAAGCCAAATTTTTCACCTATTATTTTATACTTAAACTGAAATTCACCTCCTGTAATGGTGATGTGATCTGCAGGAAATAAGTCGCCGACAACCTGTTTTGTAATCGAATCCTCCACCAAAGCACATACACACCAATACTTATCCCTTACATCCGGTGAGAGGCTTTCCCATTCATCAACTAAGGTTTTAAGCCCATCGTGGCAAAGGGCATCATCGGAATCAAGTATTGCACACATTTCACCGCTTGCAAGCTTTACGCCCTGATTTACGGCAGAGGGCTTGCCCCCGTTGGGTTTCTGATAATAATTAATATTTAAAGGCGACTCACGCTGCCACGCCGACACGGTTTCTGATGTATCATCTGTAGAGCCATCATCAACAATAATCCACTCAAAATTTTTAAAAGACTGTTTGCTCAACGACTCATAACAACGATGAAGCGTATCAGCACGATTATAGGTAGGAGTGATAATCGATATAAACATAGCTATGCTAATAAATTAAAATATGGTGGTCCGTCTGGTCCTGACAAATGCCTGTTACGAGGTTACCGTAGCCAGCTAATCCCTATATTATCAGTAAGTTGAAATTACTAAAAAACTAATTGATATACAAGTAATATTAATGCAGCTATGCTCCTGCCGTCATAGCTGCATTAATATTGTATTTATTTTGAAAGTAATGCCAAAACCGCTTTACCAACTGCATGTGCAGACTGGGGATTTTGTCCGGTAACCAATCGCTGATCAGTTACTACATGCTCTTGCCAGGGGGCCGATTTTTCATAAATGCCACCTCGCTCAATCAGCTTATCTTCCAATAAAAAAGGAACAACTTTATCCAATTTAACGGCTACCTCTTCCTCATTGGTAAAGCCGTTCACTTTCTTACCAGCTATCAGGTACTTGCCATCGCGCAATTTAATGTTCACAATCCCTGCAGGACCATGACAAACCGCACTGACAATACCGTTATTTTCGTATATTTTAGTGGCTATTGCCGAGATTTCTTCGTTATCAGGAAAATCCCAAACCGCTCCATGCCCCCCTGCATAATAAATAGCTGAATATTCTTCGGGCTTTATCTCAGCAGGTTTTAAACTATGATTGATTTTATTGTGATAATATTGGTCGTCCCAGAATTCCTTATTTACTGCATCTCTTAAATCCAGGCCATCAACCGGAGGCTGACCTCCCTTCGGGCTAACAAAATCTATTTCATAACCCGCATCTTTTAGTACTTTCCAGGCATGGGTTACTTCACCCAGGTAATAACCTGTGGGATCACCGGTGCTTCCTTTTTTATCGTGGCTGGTAACCACAAACAGAATTTTCTTTTTCATAGTATTTGCTTTATTTTTTGATTGTGCCGCCGCAGACAAGGTTAGGGAGATGAAAATGGCACACGCAGCAAGAGCCATCATTCCTTTTTTGATCAAATTCATTCTATATAAGATAAAATATAATGATGCAAAGTTGGAACAATAATACGACAGCAAGAAGGATGCTAATCACAAAATAATTGTGATTACACGCACACTATGGATGGCTTAACCGGCTTAGGGTTTCTCTTGACACCCCTAAATAAGATGCCAGTAAAGTTTTAGGAAGACGCTGGAGCAATTTTGGATTCAGTTTAAACAGACGGTTATATCTTTCCTGAGGATTTTTATTGAGCAACAGCAGGATACGCTGTTGCAGTGCAACATACCCAACATTGGATTTTTTACGAAAGAAATTGGCAATGCTATGTAATTCATTGCACAGCTTTTCCTTATTATCTCTCGATAAAACAAGCAATTCACAGTCTTCTATACAATCTATAGCAATTGTTGCCGGGGTGCAATTCATGTAGGCCTGAAAATCGGTGATCCACCAGTCTTCCATGGCAAACTGCAGAATGTGTATCTTCCCGTCTTCGTCTGTATGGTAGGCTTTAAGCAATCCTTTTACTACCCAATACTCGTTGTGGACCTCACTATCTTCCTGTACCAGGAATTGATGTTTCTTAAGCTTTTTACTGCTGAACATTGAAGAAACATATTCGAATTCGGCATCCGTTAATGGAGTAATTTTTTCTATATGTTGCTTTAACGCACTATTCATTACAAAAACAGGTTTTTGAAGGAAAACAAATCTATTTACTTTTTTTGAATTTCTGCTCTGGCATGAAAGTAGTACTATCAATTTGTACTAAAACAAAAAGGAATGAATTTACCATCGTTTAAGCGGATCAATTTTAAAAAGGTAAGAACGGACATCCAGGGAAGCTTTAAGCAACTGGCAGCAGGTGGCTTTAAGCAGATTTTTAATCAGATTGACCAGCTGAACATCAAAAAAGGTGTGGATGCTATGGGGATCGATAAATTTACCAATCAATGTGCTTTATTGGCAGCAGGCTCAGGATTAATTACCGGAGTGGGTGGCGTTGGCACCATGCTTATTGGTACACCGCTGGATGTGATTAACATTATCACTCAGCAATTTAGGGTTACCCTGGCTATTTCTTACCACAATACCGGCAAGTATAAAATCAGTTTTGACGACTTTTTTAAGATTGTAGCCTCATCTGTTAAGGCCGATGCCAAATTGGCCATCAGCAAAAACATTATGGAAGAGGTTGCAGAGAAAATACTGATGAATTTAGGATCTAAATTAAGCAGACGCTTAGTACCGGTGGCAGGCGGCGTGATTGGCGGGACTATTAATTACTTATTTATTAAAGGTTTAGCAAATGAATTGAGAAAGAAGGGTACTTAAATCTGACTACAACAACAGTAGATTCGGCTACATACCCCTGCTTTATCCTGCAGACCTTTGGAGTATCAATAAAATTATACTCCGATGAAAATAACAATCACAGGTTCATTAGGTCACATTAGCAGACCATTAACCAAAACATTAGTACAACAAGGTCACCAGGTTACCGTAATAAGCAGTAACCCGGACAAAAAAACTGAGATAGCAGATTTAGGTGCCATACCTGCTATAGGTTCTTTAGAAGATGTAAACTTTTTGACAGAAACCTTTACCGGCGCAGATGCAGCATATACCATGGTGCCACCCAACAATTACTTTGACCATAGCCTTGATCTTCTTGCTTACTATCGCCAGCTTGGTCAAAACTACGCCGATGCCATTGAAAAATCCGGGGTAACACGCGTAGTTAACCTGAGTACCATTGGTGCCCATTTAGAACAGGGTTCGGGTATTCTGCTTGGTGCACACAATGTTGAAGGTATTTTAAATGGGTTATCGCCAGAAGTAGCCATTACCCACATCCGCCCTACATCCTTCTTTTATAATCTATATGGCTATACAGATATGATCAAAAACGGTGGCGTTATAGCCGCAAACTATGGTGCGGAAAGTATTATCCCATGGGTTTCGCCAATAGACATTGCTGCCGCGGTTGCCGAAGAATTAGTAATACCATTTACCGGCAGAAAAGTACGCTATGTAGCCAGCGAAGAACTTACAGGCAACCAAACTGCACGTATTTTAGGAACTGCCATAGGCAAGCCTGAGTTGAAATGGGTGATCATTTCTGATGAAGAAACGCAAAACGGTTTAGAATCAATTGGAATGAACCCCCGCATTGCAGCTGGCCTGACTGAAATGTATGCAAGTCTTCATAACGGTTTGTTGGCAGAAGATTATAACCGCAATAAACCGGCAGTTATGGGAAAAGTAAAATTGAGTGATTTTGCAAAAGAATTTGCCGCGGTCTTTAACTAAAATGATTAATTTGTGATATGGCCAGTACAGCACCCCATAGGTTTAAAACGATCAGCGAATTTCATAAGTTCAGGGAACTACCTAAACCCGAACATCCGCTGATTAGCGTGATTAACGTAGAAGCGATATCGCGTTTGCAAGACAGTGAACCGGTTAGTCTGGTGTTGGATTTTTACTGCATTGCGCTAAAAAGAAACTTTAATGGCAAAATGAAATACGGCCAGCAGGCTTATGATTTTGATGAAGGCATTATGACTTTTATGTCGCCCGGACAGGTTTTTAGCATTGAGGTGAACAATAACGAGAAATTGAAACATTCAGGATGGATACTCTATATCCATCCCGATTTTCTTTGGAATACCCCGCTGGCCAGAAAAATAAAGGAATACGAATACTTTGATTATTCTGTGCATGAGGCCCTGTTTCTATCTGAAAAAGAAGAGGAAATGATTTCCGCCATTATGCTAAACATTGAGCAGGAGTACCAGGCCAATATAGACAAGTTCAGTCAGGACCTTATTATAGCTCAACTAGAATTATTGCTAACTTATGCAGGAAGGTTTTACAACCGGCAGTTTCTTACTAGAAAAATAAGCAGCCATAAAACCTTAAACAAGCTGGAAGACCTACTTACCGAATATTTTAACAGTGACGATTTAATGAAAAGGGGCCTCCCTACCGTAACATACATTGCGGAAGCACTAAATGTATCACCCAGTTATTTAAGTGGGTTACTTAAAACATTAACTGGCCAAAGTACCCAGCAACATATACATGAAAAGCTGATTGAAAAAGCAAAAGAAAGATTATCTACCACAACTTTATCTGTAAGTGAAATAGCCTATACCTTAGGTTTTGAACATTCACAGTCGTTTAGCAAGTTATTTAAAAAGAAAACCAATCTTTCGCCTTTAGAATTCAGAAATGCATTTATTTAGCTAAATTATCCTAAAGAAAGCCAAACAGTAAAATATTCTTGGAAAGAAGTTTTGTTCAAATCAACTTATTGTTAACTTGGCACAGTTGATGCTTTTGTCTAAGGTATAGAAATGGCTCTTAATTGATAAATAAATACATATATGTTAATAATCAATAGTTTTGAAGAATATAAATCGCATTTAGGCAAAGAGTTAGGTATTTCTAATTGGCATAAAATAGATCAGGAACAGATTAATAAATTCGCTGATGCAACATTGGATCACCAATGGATTCATGTTGATAAAGAAAAAGCGGAAAGCGAAGGTCCATTTAAGGCTACAATAGCACATGGATATTTAACCTTATCGTTAATTCCATACTTATGGAAACAGATTGCCGATGTTCGCAACATTAAAATGGAAATAAACTACGGTATAGAGTCTTTTAGGTTTGGCCAGGCCGTTTTAGTTGACAGTGAGGTACAACTAAAGGCTAAGCTTAATTCGATAGCAAACTTGAGAGGTGTTACCAAAGTTGTTATTGAAGCTACGCTTATCATTAAAGATCAACCGAAACCAGCTTATACCGGGAATGTAGTATTCCTGTATCATTTTATATAACATATTTAAGATCGAATTTCACGACGCATAAACAGATAATAGGAAAGCGCAAAACAAGCTGCGGTTGCTCCTATAAGACCACTTACCTGAGGCCACACGATCATTAAGCTCTCTCTAAATGGCAAAGGCGCAGGTATTGCACCGGCCATTTGCTCCATCGTCATCGGGCCAAGACTTCGAACGGATGGCATCAGCATGGTTGTGCTCGCATCTGTATAAAGCTGGTTGGGTGCGATTCGCAACAGATCGAGGATAAACTCATTGTAACGCAGGATTTGGTCCTGACTCAAAAAACTGGGATCAGGCAGAATGGACCTGATTGCAAGGTTGACAATAATCTGGTAAAATACTGTAAAAAATAGCCATATACCTATAGCGGTAAGCGCTGAAGTAGCCGCTTGCCTGAACTTAATAGATAGTACGATAGACAAACTCAGCCAAAAGCCTACATAGATAAGGCTGATCACCACGAAGCCTAATATCCTTAACAGTTCCTGTGGCTCCATCCTTACCCCTGTCAGGATCAGACCTCCTCCTGTCATCAACAAAGTTAATACGAAGAATAAGGTGCCGACCATGATCATGGCACTTACAAACTTGGCCAGCAACAGGTTGTCCCTATAAAGGGGCTGTGCCATAATTCTTGTAAGCGTTCCGTTGTTCTGCTCTATATTGATCGCATCGAACCCCAGACTGATACCTAATAAGGGCCCAAGAAAGCTCAGAAACACATGGAAGGGCGGCGTGGAATTATCAGTGGTAGTTAATAACTTAAGGTATAGAAAAGTGTGATCCGGATCATTGGTATTGCTTATGGCTGAGCGGATATTACCTAAGGACACGTACATTGACCCAATGAACGTTAGTGTGATCAACCCGATCAGCACAATAAAGCGCCAGCTTCGGATATGATCTGCCATTTCCTTGTGAAGAACTACACCAAAGGGACTGGATTTCCGGATTCCTTTTGCGGTCTTATATATATTAATTTGACTGTTCATGGTTTTCAATTAATGTCTTCAAAATATTGTTGATAGATGTCATCCAGTCCATAGTCTTTTTGACGTACCCCAAGGATGTCGTATCCGTTTTCAACAAAAAAGCGGACCAGTGCCGGTGTAATGTTCTCTTTACATTCAAACACTATCGTTTCTTTATCCATTGTAATCTGTTTAATGGCTTCCCATTGCTCCAGTTCCTGTTGCAACGACCAGGGCTGAGGAATAGCATGTGCTGACTTTATAGATACAACATGTCCCATATGACCAAACAAATCGGCTGATAAGGTTTCTATATTGCCCTGGGCCAATAATTTGCCTTTTACAAAAATCCCTACCCGATCGCATACTTGCTGAACGTGATGTAAATGATGTGAAGAAAGCAGAACGGTCAATTCCTGCTCTTTGCTTAAACGCTTTATAAGTGTCAGAAACTCTTGTACGCCGCCCGGATCAATTCCCAGGGTTGGTTCATCAAGAATGATCACATCTGGTTGCTTAATTAATACTTCGGCCAGGCCAAGGCGTTGTTTCATACCTCGGGAGAAAGTTGATGTTTTCTTGGTCATCACCGAAGAAAGCCCAACAATCTCCATCAGTTCTGACGTTCGTATTCTGATTTCATTTTCGGAGAGGCCATTTAACCTTGCGATGTACTTTAGGTTTTCAAGCGCTGTCATGTTATCATAAAAGCCTAAACTATCGGGCATGTAACCTACTTTTCTTTTTACAGCAATAGGGTTACTTGTTGCATTATAGCCACAAACAAATGCAGTACCATCTGTTGGATCAGTAAGCCCCAGCATCATGAGTATAGTTGTGGTTTTACCTGCTCCGTTAGGCCCCAGCAGTCCAAAGATCTCGCCTTTACTGATATTGAGGCTCAGATCATCTACCGCTCTTTGAGGGCCATAACATTTGGTTAGGCCCTTCAGTTGTATTATAGGATCCTTCATTTCTTCTATCTTCTACCATACTTGCGGATCAGATAATATATCAGTGAAATGGCTAAGAGGATAACCAAAATACCGATCCACCCAGAGAGTAATGAGGTTGTAACAACCATCCTGAAGGCTGCCTGGGCGTTGCCATTACTATTTGTTGCGGTAAAGGTAGCAGCGTAGTCTCCTGCGATGGTCTTATCCGGAACTTTAAGCTTTGCAGTTACATTTACGCTTTTCCCCGGCTCCACTTGTTTAAGTTTGGCAGGTTCAAAGGAAGCTTCCCAATTAGTAGGCAATTGCGATGTGAGTTCAACATCATTCAATGGCAGCGTACCCGAGTTCTTTACCTCTAGAAGGATTTCCTTATGGTTACCGGAGGTAAGCTCTTCGCTCAGCTTCCCGGTTGGTGTAGTTAAGGTTATTCCATAGGACCCTTTTACAACTGCCTCCAGATTTAGGGACAGGGTATCCTTATTTGCAACTGCCTTTACAGGTATTTTGTACTTGCCGGGTGTGGTGCTTGCTGTGGCATTGATCTCTATAGATACATCTCGGGATGTACCCGGGTCAATATTTAAAGAGGCCACCTGATTACCATCTACCTTGTAACTGATCATCCAGCCGATCGGCAAACTCGTTTTGAACTCGTACAGGGCCTGCTTTGCAGATCCATTACGTAAGGTCGTATTGTAACGAAATGTCTCGTTCGTTGCGGCTTCGATATTGATCAGCCTTGCCGTAAAAGCTGATTTGCCGTCGATAGTTGCAACCTGACCTTGGGCATGCAATCCCGGGTGTAATCCAAAAAGGAATAGAAAAAACAATAAAGATTTGCACCTTCCATGAAGGTGGGTAAGTGAGAAATTTACTAACATGATCTAAACACTAGAATTTATAATAATAGCCTAAAAAAATGTCGGTTCAATAGTTTGTCTGTGAGAGCAAATCAAAAAAACAAAATAAAATTTTCAAACTGATTTAACATTTTTTAACATTTATAGGTCCTCAGCCAATTAATACGATTTCAACAAACAATCATGTACATCCATTGAAAACTACGGATCAATCCCAAAACTACCAGAGTGAGTGCTGTAGGTTTAAAAGTCGACGTTTAGAAACGGAAAAAGCCGTTCTTCTTATCGAAAAACGGCTTTTTTGTTAGTGGGCCATGATGGGCTCGAACCATCGACCAAAAGATTATGAGTCTTCTACTCTAACCAACTGAGCTAATGGCCCTGTAAAATCTTATTAGATTTTGCGAGTGCAATGTTACATATTTGTATCCAATTATGGAAACAGTTTTAGCACAAAAAATAAAAAATATTATTTTCGATTATGGCAACGTTATATTCGAAATAGACTTTGTAAGGACTCAAAATGCTCTTTTACAATTAGGTATAACCGATGTTCAGCAGTTCTTTGCCCATAAAAATCATAATGAAATTTTTAATGATTTTGAAACAGGATCTGTCTCTCCGGCCCAGTTTCGCATTAAAATACGCGAAGCAGCCAACAATCCAGGGCTGACAGACGAACAAATTGACAGCGCATGGAACAGTTTATTGATTGGTGTTCCCTCTGCTGCGGTACACGACACGCTGCTTAAAGTAAAAGAAAAATACCGCACTTTTCTACTTAGTAACAATAACGAAATTCATTACAACTGGATTGTAGATTACCTGAAACGGGAATATAATGTCGAGGATAATAACCACCTGTTTGAAAAAACATATTACTCTCAGCAAATGTTCCTTCGTAAACCAAATGTTGAGATATTTGAACAGGTCATCAAAGAAAACAACCTTATACCAGAGGAAACATTGTTTATTGATGACAGCCCACAGCATCTTGTTGGAGCTAAACTGGCAGGGCTTAATACACTTCTAATGGATAAGCACCCTAAAGATCTGGAGCAATTTTTAACTGATCATCATATCTTATAGTTAAATTTGCCGCATGACCGAAAAAAGATATAAATCTCTTAAGGAATTTTATCCTTTCTACCTGAGCGAACATAGTAATCTTACTAGTCGGATATTACATTTTATCGGAAGCCTGTTAGCCGTATTACTATTGTTTACCGCTGTATTGTTTCACGACTTACGCTTTATGATTGGCATTCCAATAGTTGGATATGGCTTTGCCTGGGTAGGTCATTTCTTTTTCGAAAAAAACAAACCTGCTACGTTTCAGTATCCGGCCTATAGTTTAGCCTGCGATTTCATTTTATTCTGGGACTTACTAACGGGGAGCCAGCCTTTTAAAGTAAAGAAGTAAATTTAACTTCACTCCGTCATCTCCTTTTAACCAAAGGAGATGACGTATTACAATCTTCTTCTTTTCTTTTCTTTTATAATCAACCCAAGCTCGCGGCTCGTTTGTCCGGCAATGGAAGTATTTTCCTGAGCTCTTCTGAAAAGATACGGCATTACCGCTTTAACTGGCCCGTAAGGCACGTATTTCGCTACGTTATACCCGGCGTCAGATAAGTTAAAGCTTAAATTATCACTCATTCCCAATAACTGGGCAAAATAAACATGAGGATGATTGTGCGCAATCTTATTCTGATCAAGCAAATCTGCCAATAACCTGCTGCTTTCTTCATTGTGAGTTCCGCAGACAAAAGCGATTTCATCAATATGAGCCATGCAATACCTTAACGACTCGTTATAATCAATATCAGATGCTTCTTTAGTAGGTTGTATTGGTGATGGATAACCCATTTCTTCAGCTCTTTTACGCTCCTTTTCCATGTAAGCACCTCTCACCATTTTAACCCCTAAAATATAGCCGGCAGCCTTCGCAATAAGGTGGTCTGCTTTTAAATCGGCAAGTTTATCATGACGGTACATCTGATAAGTGTTGTAAACAATAATGGTTTCTTTATTAAACAAACGCATCATCTCTACGGCAAGCTCATCAATTGTTTTCTGGATCCAGGTTTCTTCGGCATCAATCATTACAGGTACCTTTTTATCAAAGGCAGTTCTGCAGATCTTTTCGCAACGTTGCTTTACTTTTTCATATTCAGCTTCTTCATCTGATGTTAGTGCCTGTTTTGCATCCAACTTCTCAAGCAAAGCAAAACGGCCAATACCTGTAACTTTAAATACGGTAATTGGAATACGTTTGTCTTTAGCGGCCTGATCTATCGTTCTGATAATCTCTTCGCAGGTAAAATCAAAAACAGCTTCTTCATCTTCACCCTCTACAGAATAATCCAGAATGGTGCCTACTTTACCTGAATGAAGCTGCGTAATTGTTTCTGCACATTCGGCAATCGTTTCACCTCCGCAAAAGTGTTTAAAAATGGTGGCTTTAATAATACCCTTAATTGGTAAGCCAATGTTCAAAAAGAAATTGGTAACCGGAGGGCCAACTTTAGTTAAAAAATTACTGCTTATTATTTTAAAAAGCCAATAGGCGGCGTTTAATTCAGAGTTAGATTTGTTGCGGAAAGCAACTTCAGTATCATCAAAATTCAATGATTTTTTGGGGAATGTCTCCATTAGTGAATGTCAGTTAGTCAAATCGTTTGCAAAAGTATAAATTCCATAGCTACCACTGGTAGAACACACTATAAATAATTGTAATTTTGGCAGTAAAAAATTTTATCTAAGTTTGTCTTATAATGATACAATTTAAATTAGAAGGCGAATTCATTCCCCTTATTCAGTTGTTAAAAGCAACTGCACTTGTTCAAAGCGGTGGCGAAGCCCAAACTGTTGTTGAAGACGGTCTTGTAAAATATAACGGCAAGGTTGATTACCGCAAGCGATTGAAGGTGCGGGTTGGAGATGTAATTGATTTTATGGGTCAGAAAATAACAATCATTTAATGAACAAATTAAACAGTGCCGGACATACCATCCATTTTGAAGCAAATCTTGCCCCTCTGGTAGAAATTATAGAAAGCAGCAAATACAGCAAGATCTTTGTATTTGTGGATCGGAATACCGCAGAATTATGCTTACCTCAGTTCCAGGAAATGCTGGGAGATTTTACAGGATTTGATCTGATTGAAACAGATCCTGGCGAAGAGAACAAAAATATAGATTTTTGTATTGGCATCTGGAAAACACTATTGGATTTTGAGGCAGACCGCAAATGCTTGATGATAAATTTAGGCGGGGGCGTGATTACCGATATGGGTGGCTTTGTGGCTTCAACATATAAACGCGGGATAGATTTTATTAATATCCCTACTACCCTGCTTTCGCAGGTTGATGCATCGGTAGGTGGTAAAACCGGTATCGATGTAGATAATGTAAAAAATATGGTTGGAACGTTTACCCTTCCTCAAGCTGTATTTATTGAAACTTCCTTCCTTAAAACGCTGCCTAAAAGAGAACTGCTTTCTGGTTTTGCTGAAATGATTAAACATGGTTTAATTGTAGACAAAGACTATTATGCAGAATTGCAAAACAGCGATTACGAACAAATTGGGGCCAACGCTATTTACCGTTCGGTAGAGATAAAAAACGAGGTTGTAACAGAAGACCCTCATGAAAAAGGATTAAGAAAAATATTAAACTATGGGCATACTATAGGCCATGCGGTTGAAACCTATTCTTTAATAAACGATAAAAACCCTTTAACACATGGCGAGGCAATAGCCATAGGTATGATATGCGAAGGCTTCTTGTCGGCCAAAAACAATACGCTTAGCGAGGATGAGCTTAACAACATCGGTACCTATATTTTAAAATTATATCCTAAATATCACATTAAGGAAGAAAGTTTTGACCAATTATTGGAATTTATGCAAAGCGATAAAAAGAATGAAAACGGACAGATCATGTTCTCATTATTGAGCCGCATTGGAGCGTGTGATTTTAACTGCAGGGTATCAAAAAACGACATTTTGGATAGTTTTGCTTACCTAAACACCTTAACTTCCAAGTCAGAAAATGCCTAATATTTTGAACCACAACAAGAACCTTATAACAAACAATAAATAATTTTTTTAAATTAACTATTGACAAATTAAATTTTGTTAGTACATTTGGCGAAACGAAAAGAAAATTTTGAAAAATATCACTACATATTGGTTTGGTTACTTCTACTACTTTAGTAAGAGCCGGGACTAATATGCACTAGAATCTAATAAGATAAATGTATACGAAAAGTCCCGGTCTAAAGCCGGGACTTTTTTCGTTTAGAGAAAATAACAGTTATGATAATTTCATAACCATTAAAAAGGGAAAATATTCTAATGAAAAAAGGAACAAGAGTAGCAATTCAAGGCATTAAAGCTTCATTTCACGAAGAGGCCGCATTCAAGTTTTTCGGAAAAGACATTCAGACCATTGAATGTACTTCCTTTAAACACACATGCGAGGTTTTAGAAAACGATGGCGCAGACTTCGTGGTAATGGCAATTGAAAATTCAATAGCCGGAAGTCTTCTACCGAATTACACCTTAATACGTGAATACAATTTCGCTGTAGTTGGCGAAGTTTACCTGGCTATTCAACTTCACCTGATGGCACTGCCCGGTGTAAAGTTTGAGGATATCAAATATGCTACTTCCCACCCTATTGCTATTCGCCAATGCGTTGATTTCTTTGAAGATTACCCACAGATCCAGATCATAGAGAGCAATGATACTGCTGCCTGTGCGAAGCGCATTAAGGAAGAACAGCTTACAGATACAGTTGCTATAGCAAATACGCTTGCAGCGGAATTGTATGGGCTAAATATCATTGAAAGAAGAATTGAATCAAACAAGAAAAACTTTACCCGCTTTCTGATCCTTAAAAAAGGAACAGCTGAAGAAGGGGCTCCAATCAATAAAGCATCTATTTGCTTCCAGGTAAGTAACCATGTTGGTGCACTGGTTAAGGTGTTAAACATCTTTGCTGACCAGCAGGTTAACTTAAGCAAAATACAGAGCATGCCTGTGCTTGGCAAAAGAAATGAATATTACTTCTATGTAGATATGGAATGGAAAAACATGGAGGCTTATGATAAAGCTGTCCGCCAGGCCCTTAAATACACCGTGAACTTTAATATCATGGGTGAGTACCAGAAAAACGACAAAGTATAATTAGCATAAATAATCCAATTAAAATAAAATATTAACACATATAACCCCAAAACAATGAAATTACAATTAAACATTCAACCGCTTAACACCTGGCTTAACATCAACAATGAGCCTTTGATCATCTCAGGACCTTGTAGTGCAGAAACTGAAGAGCAATTATTAACTACAGCTCATTTATTGGCTGCAACAGGAAAAGTATCTGTTTTAAGAGCAGGTATCTGGAAACCACGTACTCGTCCTGGAGAATTCGAAGGAATTGGAAGTATAGGTTTAGAATGGTTAAAAAGAGCTAAGTTAGAAACTGGTTTACCAACAGCTGTAGAGGTTGCAAATGCTAAACACGTTGAAGAAGCTTTAGCTGCTGGTGTAGATATCCTTTGGATTGGTGCACGTTCAACAGTAAATCCATTCACAGTTCAGGAAATTGCTGACGCTTTAAAAGGTGTAGACATTCCTGTATTAGTTAAAAACCCTGTAAACCCTGATTTACAATTATGGGTTGGTGCTTTAGAGCGTATCAATGGCGCTGGTATCACTAAATTAGGTGCAATTCACCGTGGCTTCTCTTCATTCGAGAAAAGCTCGTTCCGTAACGAACCAATGTGGGAACTTGCTATCCAATTGAAAACATTATGCCCTGAGTTACCTATCATCAACGATCCAAGTCACATCTGTGGTAACAGAGAGTTAATTCCTTACATCTCTCAAAAAGCATTAGACTTAGATATGCAAGGTTTAATGATCGAGTCGCATGTTGATCCTTCTGTTGCGTGGACTGATGCTAAACAACAAGTAACTCCAGCTGCTTTAGCTGAGTTGGTTGATCGCTTAACAGTTCGTGAACCAGAAACTAAAAATGAAGCGATCTCTGATCAATTAGCTGAATTCCGTAAGCAAATCGATAAAATTGACGACATCTTATTACAAAAATTAGGTGAGCGTATGTCTATCGTTGCTAAAATCGGTGAGTACAAACGCGATAACCAGGTTACAATTTTACAGGTTAACCGTTGGGATGCCATCATTCAAAAAGGTATCTCATTTGCAAAAGCACTAAAGTTAGATTTAAACTTTACTGAGAAATTTTTGGAACTTGTTCATGGTGAGTCTATCCGTAAACAAACTGAGATCATGAACGCAGGCAAAGCCGAAAAAGGAATTGCAGCAGAAGCACACACAGAAGTTAAGTCTTAATAATGAGTAAACATGCGCTTGTTTCTTTTAAAGGAAGCAAACAAATAGATACAGAAATTACACTTACAGGCTCTAAGAGTGAGTGTAACAGAGCATTAATTATCAGCTCTTTGAGTAAGGGGACTGTAAAGGTTGATAATATGTCTAATGCTGCTGATACTGTTACTTTAAACAGTATATTAAATAATATCTCGCAAAGCAACCCACATCAACAAACCGTTGATGTGGGCCCTGCGGGTACTGCAATGCGTTTTTTAACAGCCATGCTCTCTACCCTACCTGGTAATTTTTTATTAACAGGAACAGAAAGAATGAAACAACGCCCCATTGGTATTCTTGCTGAAGCATTAAAAAACATCGGTGCTGATATTACTTACCTTGAACAAGATGGATTCCCTCCGTTAAACATCAATGGTCCGTTAAAACAAAGCACTGATACCGTTAAGATTAAAGGTGATATAAGTAGTCAGTATATTTCAGCTTTATTAATGATTGCGCCTATTTTACCGCTAGGTTTAACGCTACAGATTGAAGGTGAGTTAACCTCTCTTCCTTATGTTAAAATGACGTTAGACATGCTTCAGGAAGCTGGTATTGTGCATGAATGGTCTGGAAACAACATTACCATTAAACCACAGACTTTTGAAGCGGCTACACTTGCAGTAGAACCCGACTGGAGTGCAGCTTCTTATTGGTATAGCATAGCAGCGCTTGCTGAAAATGCACAGATCGGTTTGCCTTATCTAAAAGATAAAAGCTTGCAAGGCGATAGTCGTATCAGAGAAATTATGAGTGCCTTTGGGGTACAAACAGCAAAAACCAGCAAAGGAATTAACCTTACAACCACTGAAACAAACTTTAATGATGATATTCTTGATCTAAAAGATTGTCCGGATTTAGCACAAACCATTATTGTATGTGCCGCTGCTTTAAGAAAAAACCTTAAATTCACGGGTCTGGAAACCTTAAAGATCAAAGAAACTGATCGTGTTTTGGCTTTACAAAATGAGCTTTCAAAGATTGGTGTAACCTTAAATGAAGACAACTTTATTTATACACTGAACTGCGATCAGCTAAACTTCCCTGAAAGGGTATCTTTTGCTACTTACGAAGACCATAGAATGGCGATGGCTTTTGCTCCGCTTAGTCTGGTCATAAACGAAGTTGTTCTGGAAGAAATGGATGTTGTAGAAAAATCTTATCCTGATTTCTGGAAAGATTTAGTAAAAGCAGGGTTTACAGTTACAGAGATTTAATTAAAAACATAAAATAATTCTAAAATGGCAGGCAACACATTCGGGCAATTATTTCGCATCACTACCTTTGGGGAATCACATGGTGTGGCCATTGGTGTTATTCTGGATGGATGTCCGGCGCAATTGCCCATCGATCTTGATTTTATTCAATCAGAGTTAGATAAACGCAAACCGGGGCAATCTAAGATTACTACTCAACGAAAGGAGAGCGATACCGTGCAGATTCTTTCAGGAACATTTGAAGGAAAAAGTACAGGTACGCCAATTGCAATGCTTATTCCAAACGAGGATCAGCGCAGTAAAGATTATAGCCACAATACTGATGTTTATCGCCCCTCTCATGCCGATTATACTTATGATGCTAAATATGGCATTCGTGATCACCGTGGCGGCGGACGCTCCTCAGCTCGTGAAACAGCTGCCCGCGTTGCAGCAGGRGCTATTGCCAAGTTGTTGTTAAAACATCATGGTATTGAAGTTTTTGCACACGTATCTTCAGTAGGCAAAATCGAAGCACCTAATCTTGAAAGTAAAAACATCGCTGATTTGCTAGCTATCCGCGAAGAAAACATCGTTCGCTGTGCAGATCCCGCTATCGCAAATCAAATGATCGAATTTATTGATGGCGTTCGCAAGGATGGCGATACAGTAGGCGGAAAGATCAATTGTATTGTTAAAAACTGCCCTGTTGGCTTAGGTGAACCTGTATTTGATAAACTTCATGCAGATCTGGGTAAAGCTATGCTAAGCATTAATGCTGTTCACGGTTTTGAATATGGGTCTGGATTTAGCGGAAGCGAAATGAGGGGATCAGAGCATAACGATATCTTTTTAGCAAATGAAGGTCGGCCTAAAACGCTTACCAACTTCTCTGGTGGAATCCAGGGAGGTATTTCTAACGGAATGGAAATCAATTTCACAGTAGCCTTTAAACCGGTTGCAACAATTATGCACAATCAGCAAACCATAAATGCTGCAGGCGAAGCTGCAGAAATTAAAGGTAAAGGCCGACACGATCCATGTGTTGTACCTCGTGCAGTTGTAATTGTTGAGGCAATGGCAGCATTAGTGCTAGCCGATCATTTGCTTCGAAACAGATCAAGCAAATTAGCATAACAGAAAATCAACAAAGTTAATTTAGACTCTCCTTAGATCATGGTCTAAGGAGAGTCTAAGTTGACTCTGATCAGAGTCTGAGATAACTCTGAAGAGTTATCTTCTCTGGCAAGTCTGTTTTTAGAATATAGAAGGGTATTTTGATGCGTTATTGTCGTGCATAATTTGATACACGGTTTCAATAATATCATCAACAGATGGCTTACTAAAATAATCTCCATCTGATCCATAAGGCGGACGGTGAGCTTTAGCAGTAAGCGTTCTTGGCTGTCCGTCTAAATGGTAATAACCATTTTGCGCTTCAAGTACCTGTTGTAAAATAAATGCAGCGCCTCCACCCGGAACATCTTCATCAACTACCAATAACTTATTTGTTTTCTTTAAAGATTCTGCACAAATCCGTTTTGTATCAAAAGGAAGTAGTGTTTGAGGATCGATTATTTCAACTGAAATCCCTAACTGGGCTAATTCTTCTGCTGCTTCTTCAACAACTCTTAAAGTAGCTCCATAAGATACAATGGTAACATCAGTTCCTGTTCTTACGATCTCTGCCTCTCCAAGAGGAACAGTGTATTCGCCAACATTTTCCGGTAGTTTTTCTTTTAACCTGTATCCATTCAGACATTCAATAACCAGAGCAGGTTCATCAGATCTGAATAAGGTATTGTAAATACCTGCAGCCTGTGTCATATTACGCGGAACGCATATATGCAAACCTCTTAATGAGCCCAAAATCATAGACATTGGAGATCCTGAATGCCACACGCCTTCTAACCTATGTCCACGGGTTCTGATGATAACAGGCGCTTTTTGACCGGCTTTAGTCCTATAAGATAAGCTTGCCAGGTCATCACTTAAAATATTAAGTGCATATAGTAAATAATCGAGGTACTGAATCTCTGCAATAGGTTTTAAACCGCGCAAAGCCAGACCAATACCCTGACCAATAATTGTCATTTCTCTAATACCGGTATCAGTGATCCTTAAATCACCATACTTGGCTTGCAGGCCTGCAAAACCCTGGTTTACGTCGCCTATTGCGCCTAAATCTTCACCAAAGGCTACTAAACGCTCATCGCGTGCAAAATTAGCGTCAAAGCAAGCGTTCAGTAATTCACGGCCGTCTACCATTTTACTTTCCTCAGTGTATTCGGGAGCCACCTGTTTAACCAATAACGGACTTTCTATACCATCGGTAAATAGCTTAGAATTGTACCTGTCTTCGTTTAAAGAGGCCTGGCTATTATACCAGTTTATCAGTTTGTCTCTCTCTGGAGAAGGGTTATTAATGCTAAGACGTAATGTTTTTCTTGCTGAAGAAACAACCTCCTTACGCAATGCATCGGGCGTACTGGCAAGTAGTGAAGCAATTTTACTGATAGCAGGATTGCCGTTGGCAATTCTGTTGATCATATCGATTACCTCTTCCTTCTCTACTTTAATGGTAGCTAAGAATTCATTCCATGCCTCTCGTTGGGTTTCACGTACAAGTTTCTTTGCAGTTGCTTCCAGCTCAGTAATTTCTTCTTCTGTAATAATAGCTGATTCAAGCATCCACTTACGCATCTGCAGGTTGCAGTCATACTCACGCTCCCACTCCAAGCGATCTTTATCTTTATAACGCTCATGAGAACCGGAAGTAGAGTGTCCTTGTGGTTGAGTGACCTCTGTAACATGTATCAAAACGGGAACATGTTCAGTTCTGCATACATCTATAGCACGCTGATAGGTTTCGCACAGTGCCGGATAATCCCAGCCTCTTACTTTAAATATTTCGTAGCCGGCTGCATCTTCATCTCTTTGAAATCCTTTTAGAATTTCTGAAATATCCTCTTTAGTAGTTTGATACTTGGCAGGAACTKAGATTCCATAAGCATCATCCCAGATAGACATAGCCATTGGAATTTGGAGAACACCTGCAGCATTAATAGCTTCAAAAAACACCCCCTCGGAAGTAGAGGCATTACCAATGGTACCAAACGCAACTTCATTGCCGTTTACCGAGAAATTTTTAAGATAACTTAAGTCGGGATTTTGCCTGTATAATTTGGAAGCATAGGCCAAACCTACTAAACGGGCCATTTGACCACCGGTTGGCGCAATATCAGACGAAGAGTTTTTCATCTCCGTCAGGTCTTTCCAGCTACCGTCTTCATTAAGTGAACGGGTAGCAAAGTGACAATTCATTTGTCGCCCGGCAGATGCAGGATCAGCCTCAACACTTGGGTTTGCGTATAACTGAGCAAAAAACTCTTTTAGTGTACAAATTCCGGTTGCAAAGGCAAAAGTCTGATCTCTATAGTAGCCAGATCGCCAATCGCCATTTTTAAAAGCTTTGGCCATTGCTATCTGAGGAATCTCCTTACCATCACCAAATATTCCAAACTTCGCCTTACCCGTCAACACTTCTTTACGTCCTAATAAACTAGCTTGTCTACTCTCGTAAGCTATTTTATAGTCGTTAATAACAATCGTTTTGAAATCATCAAAACTTAACTCTGAAGCATCAATTGGGTTCGTTGTAAGTTTACTATTTGGCGTCATAAGCAAATCAGTTATGGGGCAAAGATACATAAATTCTAAAGTATGACTTAACGGTGTGAGTTAATTTATATATTGGAATACTTTTTGAATTATCGTTTAAAACATTAAATTTGTTTTAAAACCCACATAAGATGAAAAAGTTATTATTACTATTTACATTAATTTTAGGAATAAGTGTTGCATCAAATGCTCAATCTAAACCAGCGGAGTTTAAATTTGACAAAGAGACTTATGACTTTGGAAAAATCCCTTTGAACAAACCTGCTTCTGTAGATTTTAAATTMACTAATATAGGAGATCAACCATTGATCCTTAGCAAAGTTGAAACAACTTGTGGCTGTACAGTACCTGAATACACCAAAACTCCAATCAAAAAAGGAGAAACAGGAACAATTAAAGTTACTTATAACCCTACTGCAGCACTTCCATTTAGCAAAAGCATTACTATAACTTCTAATGCTAAAACAACTACTAAAGTTCTTTACATCAAAGGCGAAACTGTAGCTGGAAGCACTAAATAGAATCCAATAAAGATATTTCTAAGAAAAGACCTCGTTAATCAACGAGGTTTTTTACTTTTGTACCATGCCAAGGATTTCAGAGAAAGGGGTACAAATGCCCGCTTCGCCAATTAGAAAATTAACCCCGTTTGCTGATCAGGCAAAGAGGGACGGAAAAAAGGTGTACCATTTAAATATTGGACAACCTGACATAGCGACGCCGGAAGTGATGTTAAATGCCATCAAAAATATTACATTCAATGTGTGGGCCTATACTCCTTCTGAAGGTACACTGACCTATAGAACTAAACTTGCCGAATACTATAATAAACTTGGGTACAACATTACCCCTGAAGATATTTTGGTAACTGTAGGCGGATCTGAAGCTATCACCATAGCCATGCAGACCTGTATTAACGAAGGCGACGAAATTATTGTTCCTGAGCCTTTTTATGCCAACTATAATGGGTTTGCTTGCATGAGTAATGTGGTTGTAAAACCAATATTATCGCATATAGAAAATGGTTTTGCACTCCCTCCAATAGCTGATTTTGAAAAGTTAATTACCGATAAAACCAGGGGTATTATTATTTGCAATCCAAATAATCCTACAGGTTATTTATACTCAAGGGAAGAGCTGGAAGCCCTTAAAGCTCTTTGCTTAAAATATGACCTTTTCTTGTTTTCTGACGAGGCTTACAGAGAGTTTTGCTATGATGGCAGAGAATTTATCTCTCCTTTATACCTCGATGGAATAGATGAAAATGTAGTGGTAATAGATACCGTTTCTAAACGCTACAGTGCTTGTGGTGCAAGATTAGGTTGTATTATCACTAAGAACAAAGAAGTAATCCAATCGGCATTAAAATTTGCCCAGGCCAGATTAAGTCCGGGTATGGTTGAACAAATTGCCGGAACAGCAGCAGTTGATACCCCTGATAGCTATTTTGAGGAGGTAAACAAAGAATATACCTTAAGAAGAGATACATTGGTAAAAAGGTTAAATGCTATCGAAGGAGTGTTTTGCCCTAATCCGGGCGGTGCTTTTTATGTTGTAGCTAGATTACCAATAGATGATGCTGATCAATTTTGTCAGTGGATACTGGAAAGCTTTACTCATGATGGCGCAACCGTTATGATGGCTCCTGCTACCGGGTTTTATTCGACTGAAGGTTATGGAAAAAACGAGGTTAGAATGGCTTATGTCTTAAATACCGCCGACCTTAATAGTGCTATGGATTGTCTGGATATTGCATTAAAACAATATCCTGGTAGAACTATGGCATAATTTTAGTACTTTTGTATCTAAGCTGATGGTTTGAAAGGAGTAGTTAACCACACACCATCAGCACATATAATGGGCTCGTTCTGGATTTGACAGGGTGGCGCTGAGTATGTAAGCATGCAGTGCGTTGTACGGAGAGCACTTAAAAGATAACGTTCAAACTATAATTGGCGAAAATAACTACGCCTTAGCTGCCTAATTTAGAATTAGATAAGCTTTTGTTCCTCTAGCTGCTGCATCGTTAGGCTAGAATCCGGAGCATCGAAATAACGAAGCTGGCATTTGTAAGGTACGCTACATTTGTGAGATAAAGTACCTAAGGTGAAAGGTTAGGTCGGTTTCCAGCCCGCCAGATCCCTACAATTAATTGGAAAATAAGCATGAAGAAAGCATAATTTATCACACAACTGGACAAGGGTTCGACTCCCTTCGGGTCCACGGATTAAATGGAAAGGAGTGGTTAAGACAAGTTCTAAACCACTCCTTTCTTGTTTCAAAGCATTTTTTCTATATTTACTTGCTGCACCTAACCACAATATCCAACGCATTTTATTTACACCAAGGAAACACCATAAGTAAAAACCCATTTACACCATGAAAGCCAGTCTTAAGGTCCACATGTACACATCTAAACTTTACACCGATAATACGCATCCAATCGTGCTACAGTACATTATTGATGGTCGGGTTAAGAAGAAAGTTATTGCCAGGTGTAAATCAGATAACTGGAATTTCAAAACCAATCGAGTAAAAACAAATGTTACCAATGCTGCTCGTATCAATTCCTATATTTCAACGGAGTACGCAAAAGCTGAAAAGGAACTATACGATCTGAAGTCTGGTGATTTGCGTATTTCAGATATTTTCTCAGAAAAACGGAGGCTTACTTTGGGTGAAGCAATAGAATTAGAACTGGAACGGTTGAAGGCTGAATTTAAGTCAGGATATTATGACAAGATTTCTGCTTTAAAAAAACAAGTTAAAACGGGCGTACTATTATCTGATATCGATGAGAAGTGGTTTGATAACCTGATATCCAACTATGTATCTAAGGGGAATAAAAATAATACGATTATCATGAAGATTAAGCAGCTTCGTGGGATTATATTAAGATATTCAGATAAAGGCGTAACCAGGGAGATTAAACAGGTTAAAGTAGCATCAGAAAAAACAATAAAACTTAAACTAACCAGCGTTGAATTAAAGGCATTGGAAGAATTAAAATTACCTGATGATGATCTGCTTACCGCCACGCGTGATATTTTCCTTATGCAGGTATATTTGCGTGGGATAAGAGTTGGAGACTTACTACAAGCAGAGGCAAAACAATTTGAAGATGGCCGGTTTATGTATACGGCAGATAAGACCGGGAAGGGATTAACGATAAAACTAATACCCCGCGCTCAGGAGATATTGGATAAGTATTCTGGCAAGCACGATAAGCTATTTCCATTTTTTACATGGAGGCCTAATAAAAAGCTATCAAAGTTTGAAAACGAACGGGCCAGGTTGAAGCATAAAGAAGTATGTACAACAGCTGTTAATAAGAATTTGAAGGTACTGGCGGTCATGGCCGGAATTAAAAAACCCTTATCCTCTCACATTGCGAAACATACTTTTGCTCGTATGGCTATCGATAAGATTAATAATCCAATGGTAACAATGGAATTATTAGGACATAGTACATTGGCTGTACACCAGATCTACTTAAATGATATAAGGCAAGATGATGTGTTGGATAAAGCTGCAGATGATATTTTTGGGGATTAATAGCATACCATTGATTTAAAACTATGTTATTTTTAATAACAAAGGAGTTAGGTAAAGAATTTCTCCTCGATTCTCTTTAAATACCTCTCATAATATTCTATACCTAATTCCGCTATCTCTATTGGGTCTTTGTGCCTTTTTATTGGCTGTCCATTATGCGCATTAGGTGGAGTAAATGCCACACCTCTATTTACAACGCTTATCGCTTCTATTCTGCCAGGAACAGCAATGATATCTATTGGATCTCCATCGTAGGTTTCCAAAACATTGTCTACAATTACCATTTGTTTTATGTGTAGGTCGCCACTTTTCGATGGTCTGATATTAACCCTATCTTGCTGTTTTACTACAACCTCCTGAATTGAGTGGTTATCTGAATCGCGCGCTTGATTCAAGTATTGTAATAGCGGGTCAGTTTTTCTAGCTTTAACATATGACCCGCGCCATGGTATAAATTTGTTTTTTATATGGTCACATTCGAATTCGGACTTTTGCCATGATTTTTCTATATAATTTAAAAAATCCCTCCAATAACTTTCAAATTTTACTGGGTTTGACTCTCCTTTCATTTCTTCCAGCCTTTGTTTGGCTTTTTCTAATTCTGTTCGAGACGCTTTTAGAACTTGTGACATATACTTGGTTTTTAATAAAATTAACCAAAAAATAATCTGATAGCAATTACAAATCTGTTTAAAATTTTATATTTAAGCTTAGTGTAATCGGGCGCCTATAACAAATTACATAAAACAGTCTAATTCCATTAACGTTTCCAATACCATATCGATGCTCCTACTACCAAAAATCCTATTAACCAAGTCCACCAAGGAATATGTATCGGATCTTTATCAACGATACTTGAACCCTCTTCATGCTTGTTACTAGCCTTACTCATCCCCTTAACATTGGACGATGAGGTTATATCATTTGCCTTAATTATCGTCCTATCAAACTTAATCGGTATGAGCTGTGGATGTAGCGTAGCCTTAGTTGTTAATATCCCCGTCAATGGATCTAATGTCAACTGAACATCTACCAGATCGCTTTGTATAGCCATGATACCACTAACTAAGCTATCCTTATTTAAATATACCGGCTGCTGAACAACTTTACCAGGAACATTAATCACAGTATCTGCTTGTTCTTTAATCGTAGTAATGGTTTTATCAATAGTCAGCCCTACACTATCCCGCTTAGTTTCAGTTTGACTGGTAAGGATAGAATACTGTTTTGATTTGAACACCTTTCGGAATGCCCCGCAACCACTGCATGCAAGTAGGCCGATCACGAATAATAGGTAGACTATCCGTTTCATGGTTTTTCGATTATAACACCCAACTCCTGAAATATTGTATTTATACTATCGACTTTCGTATTGATTGGAACAACTACTCGTTGGTAGGGTTTCAATGGTTCAACGTAAATCGGTTTGGCCCCGGCCAACAATAATGCAAACAGGGGTAATATTAAAATCCATTTCATTTCTTGATTTTTTTATTGATGTATTTTTCTTTAAATGAATTAACTGTTTCATTGAGTTTTCTAAATGAAGTATCTGCAGTTTTATTTAAACTATCTTGTTGGGCTTGTATGGGAAGCATCTGCTCAGTAACCTTTGAGTTCACGCGTTGCTCAACGGCCTTGTTGATCTTTTCATTGAGGGTGGTGATATCAGCAATTCTCAATTGTTGCAAATCATTGTTGATACTGAACTGCCAGAAGTTTAAAGCAACAGAGAGAATGAGAATAGTCCCTTGGACGTTCTTTTGTATTGCTCCAAACAAGCGGTCAAACATCCGTTCGATCCATGCACCTTTACGATCGATCATATCTTGTTTGCTACCAGGGACAGGGGATTGATTTTCTTCCATTAGGCCTCACTAAGTTTAGCCGGTGTTCCGTCTAGGTTTGCGTAATAATGTTTTTTAACTCCCAATGGCTGGCTTGAATTCCATATTGCCCTGCGAGCATGAGTTACCTCTGATTTTAGCATCCATCCAGGGCATACCATATTTGACTGATTACCGCCATAAGTACGAAAGTATTTATCGTTCTCGCCAATACAATAGGTCACATGATTACCACCAACCCTGCTTTTAATCAATGTATCGCCAACGCATACGTCTTTAATCTCTACTTTTCGTCCCCAAGTAGCCCACCAAATAGCAGCAGCAACTTGTGGAGCAGGCAATTTTAACCAGCCTGATCTAAGGGCACAAATACCTTTAAAAACGCCACACCAGGGCGACTCATCGGTTTTGATCCAACCAAATATCCCTAACTCTTTTAGCCATCCAATAATTGTTGGGTTATGCTTTTCCCCTGCAATTTCGGTTAACCCATTATGTCGTAATGCTTCTTGTAATTCCTTAGGAAGGTTAGGCTCTGTATTTAGCCATGAATCTATGCCAGTAAATAATTTTCCCATTGTATAAACCACCTTTTTAGGTGTTACACAAATTTACCTCCACGAACCTAACTATACGGATTGTGAGGCTTACTTGAAAGTGTTGGTAAGTTTAAAGCTTGGCTAACTCAATACCCAATTCATTCAGAACCCTCTTTGCGAGTTCATTATCCTTTTGAGTCCAGGTTCTTCCATCGGTTCCGTTTAACTTCCTGCTAAGATAAGTCTTTGCTGATTTATTATCAGGCCACATCTTTCTTGCAATGTATCCTAAATCCACGGCTGTTTGTTCAATAATGTACTTTTTGAAGTCCATATTCAAATATAGCAAATACATCTGTGAAAATAAAGTTTCACAAACACTTGATAATGTGAAACAATAGTTGCACATTTAATCTATGAAAACAATTGTATTAGCAGTATGTGTGATTCTAGGTGTTACCAGCTGCGAAAAGAAATGCGATAAGCCAGAAATTAATAGCGATGCTGTGCATAAAGTGATTAATAGTAAGAAGATATCTTAAGTTGGACTTGTTATCAAACCATTTTTCACTCTTAGGAAAGCGTTTGTACCAACGCCATTCAAATACTCGATATCGCCAGTGAAAACCGGATCTCCATCTAAAGTTATATCTCCACCTATTTCTACGTTGCCTGCAACAGTGAAATCTCCTGTCGTGGTAATGCCGTCCTTTGATATTGTTGTTTGTTCTGCATCATCAAAGCCTGCCTTAAACACTCCATTTGTAGAAATCTCTTTTCTTCCGAATGTTGAATATCCATTAGCATCTGTAGGAGAAACTCCAACCGACACTCCGGGCCCTAAAATAGCATAGGTATATCTAAACTCCCCAGGTGTTCCTGTTGGTTTCTTCCATAAGTAATCCTTGGGATATGACCCATCTGGATTTAGTACTGGTGCATCATATGTCTGATATGTCCCCTCGATAGCACTATCATCATCCAACTGTATCAACACCTGCTCCAAGGCATTGTATATCTCTATATTATTCTCTGATTCCAGTATCTGTACCCGCTTTCCTGTGGCTTTGGTCCTAAGGTTTTGAACAATTAAATCAATAAACTCAGCAGAAGTAGCTATTATTTTACCGTTCAACACCACCCCCTCCTCAGTAAATGCGATTTGAGCCAATATATTTTGAAAGTTGAAGGTGCCCTTATCAAGGTTAATATTGCTTACTCCATTATTGGCCACAATCTCACCGGTTGCAATTTGCCCACCAGTAACCCTTGTATACCCCCTTAACGAAGTAAAAAACCTATCACCATCGATAATCGAACTTATCACCCCAAACGGGAAGTAATATAACAAAGGATCCGATTCAACAGCAATCTTAGTAGGCGACTTTATGACCTGAGCACTATTGGCAGCCCGTGAAGCACGTATATAAATATAGTATGGAATATCATCTACAAGGCTGGCTGTTAGTCCTGTCACATCCCAAATACCTTTATGCTCAGTATACTGTTCATGAAACACATGTCCATCAGTAGCAATGAAATCTGTTAGGGTTGTGGTACTGGTTATATTAGTTTGATACGCCCCTCCATCAACAGTGATCAACAACATTTCCGCTTTCAACGTATCTAGCAATGTAGTCAACTGCATGGTAGTTTTCCAGTTCTCTCGGCTACGCTGAACATTCATGATCTTATTGAGGTTCAATGCTTTCTTAACCTTAGCAGTTTCATTGTATTGTCTTACGATCTCTGCAGAATTAACCACATCAGACAATTGCATGGATAGGTATTTGAACTCCTCATGCAAATCCCTAACATATCCAATCATCCGGATATCCTTGTTAAGTAACAAGTCAAGATCTTTCACCCCGTAGAAATCACCTAAGCGTAAAACAGTGCTATTTCGTTCAAAGTAGAAGTGGTCAGGCAATACTTCGTAAGCTGTTTTAGGTGGTGCATTTTTAGTTACATACTCTGCTCCTGCTGTCAATAACCTATTACTAGCATCAGTAACGTAGGAATCAGGCATTTCAATATCGAAGATGTAATACGTATCACCAACCTGTGGATGCAAAGTATCATTTGGCAGGGACTCTTTTTCTAAATCACTTTTAACAATGGTGATTTGCTTGGTAGTTGGATTATACCCCCCTTTTTGAATCTCAAAGTTGTAGCCGGTAAGTGAACCAGACAAGAATGAAATCTTAGCTGATAAACCTGGTAATAGTTGCTCATTGATATCAAAGTCTAAACCACTATCGCTGAATTTGAATATACCATCTATAGCGCTGATTGTACCTATTCGTTCCGGACGTATATCATCAAACACCACATCAGCCTCAATTTCATCAGGGCCGTATTTCGTACTCTGAATGAAGTCCATACCAGCAGGTAATTGTAATCGCTTCTGGCCAAACCTATAATCAGCAGGTAGGTTTTGAGTTGAACCTTGAACAAACAATCTGCTGAACACATTGCTTGAATCAACATTGGTTCTACGTAAGCCACCCTTTAATCCTTTATCATATCCGTATTCAAACTTATACCCCGTAACTTCACCGCGTTTTGCAAAATGAATAACCTGATTGGTTACGCTCCACTCTGTTTTAAAAGCCTCACAAATCTGGCTCATGGCTTGTAGAATGTTTTCTCCGGAGAAGGACAAAGTTTGCATTTCAGACTCATCACAATCCCCAATGGTCCAGCCAGCAAGGTTTCGATTGGCATTGACAACAATCATCGTCAGGAAGTCTAACAAAGTTCCCGTAAACTGCCACTCTATAACTTTAAGTTGGTTTTCGCCATCATATCCCCTGAACTTCCATTTGCTCAATTTATACCATTGCGCTTTGAAGGTTAGACTGTAGTCGAAATTTTGAGTGTGGTTTTTAGTTGGCTCAGCCAATTCATACAACTCATAACGTTCTCCCCATACATCAACATAATCCCCAATTTGGAAGTGAATAGCATTCGGTACATTGAAGGACATAGGCACAATATCCTTTGTCATGATCTCCTTTTCCTGCTGTCCAGTCGGCCTTATATTAGCAATCTCGTATGTATTTCGTTTGATGGAGTAGTTCACATACAAAAATACCTTTGGTATAAAGGGTAGAGGACTTGTGAAGCTTACTTGGAATGATTGGTAAGGAATGCGTATATTCAATACCTAATTCTAAATTAATGGAGGCCATATTTATAAGTAAAATTGATAATCTAATTATCAGAGAGCTTTTTTCTTTTACCCACATGGGTTTAACATATACTAATGATAAAAAACTTGTTGAGAATCTAACTACTAACAAATTATTTATTGAACAAATTGGCACTCAAGCGTACAAAAACCTAATGAATGCTGATTTTTTTATAATAAGGAAAGAGATTATACATGATGAAGAAAAGCTAATATTACCTGAAAGATTTCGTAAATTTTCTGAGGCGTCCAGAAGTTCCTTGCCCATCTTTTGGATGTTTACAGATAATAGCATTTTCTGTCCTTTTTCCGCGGTACTTCATCCGCTGTTCACCTCCACAAATTACACTCTTTCCCTTAATTCAAATGCATCAGGACTATTCGATAAGATAACATACAGACCAGAGCAGCTTATTGAACAGTTAATCCAATCTAAGCAGATTTTATCATTCAAACTACAAGAGTTTAAACGTCCAGATATTAAAAATCCGCATGAAGATGTCTTAGGAAAGATGATGGGCTCTAAAATAAGTTATCTTGATTTCACTAAGACGTCCAGAATGTTTCGAGCTTTCCTCTTTATAGACCATGCTAGAGATGCTACCTATCCCGTATTAAAAATATCGTTCTACGCAGGAGCATTAGAATGCTTATTCACAACGGACGGAAGCGAAATATCTCACAAAGTTGCTGAACGTGTAGCATTCTATATACATCAAGAAGCCTCAAAAACTAAAAAAGAGATATACAAAACAGTAAAAGATATTTACGATGTAAGATCTAAGTTTATGCATGGTCAAGCATTGGATAGCAAAAAACATAAAGACAACCAGGTGCTGATTGACTTTTCGATATCGATTGATCATATCCTTAGATTAATAATGCAAAAAATAGTATTTAAAGACTCCGATATTTTTCTGGACAATACTAATCTTGAAGCATTTTTCAAAGACTTAGTTTTGGGTGAAGATTGATATTGTTAATTTTTCCAAATTAAACGCTCTTTTATGAAAAAAGGAAAAGAATACGAATTACTAGTTGAACAAATCTATAAGGAGTTAGAAGGCGATGCAATCATAACTCAAGATGACCATATTTTTGGATTGGATACAGGAATCGAACGGCAAATAGAMTTATCAATTAGATCTAAAATATTAGATATAGATATATTAATAATAGTGCAAGTCAAAGATTGGACAAGAAAGGCAGACGTGAATACAATCGGTCAATTTAAGTCGGTTATAAAAGATGTTAGGGCTCAAAAAGGTATTTTAATTTGTAATACTGGCTTTTCTGTGCCAGCTATTGATTATGCAAAAAAGGAAAGAATTGAGGTTTATTCTGCTCATTCAGCTATTAAAAAGAAATGGTCAATGGAACTATCCATACCCGTGATAAAGACAGAGCACGCTTGTTTTTTAAACTTTTTAGCATCCCTCGAGAATGCACCTACAGAATGTAATAAAATTGATGACTTCAGTTACATTTTTATGAAGGATGGAATTATTTTAGGGAGATCCGAAATGTACAAAAGATACTTTATTAACAGGCAACCAATCGATAAAAGTGGTAAGTTAATTTACTTCGACGTAGATCCAGAAGGACTGTTTTGCATTAATCCAACAAGCGGGATCTCGACAGCGGTCGTACGTCTGCAAATAGTATATCGATATGAAGGTCATGATGTAAAATCAACCTCAATTTCACCTGCTGACTACAGAGTATTAAAAAATCATTTAAATGAAGAAATTATTACTTCACATGTCGAAATATCACCTTCATTATTCCCAAAATTAATAGGTGGTTCAACTTGGACTACTAAAGACATATCAAATTTTGATAAAAACCAAGCCCATCTAGAAGTTGTAGCATTTAGGTATTCTGAACTATACATGTATAGTTTAGGGTTTAGGCCTGCCCAAGTGAATAGAAAATAAACTACTAAACCACTACCAAATTAGCCTGACCACTCTCTGATATTATACCTACTCTGTAATCATTACCAGCAGGGACAACAACCGAATGAGAAGTTGCATATTGTAAACTTCTATAAAATGGTAAACTATCATATTCTGCACCACCAGTAGCAACACTAAATAATACTATTTTACAAAGCATATTTGTAGTTCCTGAAAGTACACCACCCGTTATACTGAAAGATCCTGTTGGCCTAGCTAATGTTCTATAATTGGCACTCACTACTTCTTTGATTCTTATTGACATAAAACCCTCTTCTTTCGAAAGAAGAGGCACCTCGATCAAATATTGGTCACTACCCAAACTTATCGCCTTGCCGTAATTCAATGAAATGAATTTCCMTGCAAGAGAAGAAGCCGAAAGATCAATGCTTATGGTTAAAGGCGTATTGATTTTATCTAATGGAACATCATTAAGTATTCCACTGGTTGAAGTTGACTTAAATTGATCATACATATCAACAACTATATGAACATCTCCATTCAACTCATAAGCAGTAGCACGATGAGATAATTCCCTTAAGTACATGTACTCCAATGCCTCACCATTACTGCAAGTGTGAATGAAATTTGAACCAACAGCCGATCTGACAACGCTCAAAAATTCATCTAACGAAGCTATACCTGATACTGCTGCCTTTGCCGCGTGCCAGTGACAAAAATCCCTATACCAACCACCGTTTGCTAACGTTAAGGCAATTTGAGCCTGGATATAGGTAGTTGCTTGCGCTTTAGTGAAACCATCATTATTCCACATATCCCACCATCTTGAGGTTGATGGGTACGTATTCCATGTTTGTCTGGAAAATATTGAGCTCGTTGGTATGCCTAGTTTGCCAGAAATCTTGCTATTGCCATAAAATGTATTTCCAGTAACGCCATTTACAGATGGTGATGGAACGCTGTTTCTAACACCTAACCATCTCGGAGCTTGCAGAGGAAACATATTGGTAATACCAAGACGATAACTACCACCAGATACCGATCTACCTGTAAGGGATTTTAGCCAGTTCTGAACATAGGTAATCACACCAACGTACTCACTCAAATTACTTGTACCTGATACCGAATTTATAACATCATATCCGTACGCTCCCGCACTTAGATCGTACATTTGCTGGCCATGGTTCGGATACCTGTTTGCCTTGGTAGTTCCGGCAGTTACAGGAAATACGGCGGCACCAGCTGATGTCCACGTTGTTACACCCCAATCAGGAATAACTTGAATTACTCCTGTAATTGGATTTTTCCAATATTCAGTTGGATAATATATGTCATGCCTCATTAAACCAGAGGCTTCAGCCTCAGAGATACCTACGCTATAATTTCCAGTTATATTATTTACAAAAGCACCTAAACAGAAATTATTTTTAAAGCCATATTCTTCAGCAGCAAAAATACTATTCTGATATCTATCATCAGTCTGGTGTGAAAATGTCATTACAGCATCGTACCGATGATTACAAATCCTGGTAGTTATACCCATACCCTTAGGCCAGAATTTTACTTTCATCATACTCTCCTAACTTTTATGGAGTCATTAGTTGTATCAATCCACGCATCACCAATTACCACACCAACTGGTGGTGTGCCTGCTCCCTCAGGTAATAAGGCAATTAATGCGCCTGTTTGAAGTGATGAAACGGACAAATCAACAAATTCAGGGCTGTCAGCTTTATTTAGGTCCTGATCAAATGTCTGCCCTCCACCTCCACTACTGGCTAAACTTCTTCCAGCCATCTCATAGGCTTCCTGTTTGAAAACATCATATGGTTGTAATACACTACCCTCATTAACGCGTGCAGTACCTTGCCATACTGAATCAGCATCTAAAGGACGTCTAATCGTTACCCCTAAATATTTTGAATCAGCATCAGAAGTATAAGTTTTTGTATCACCAGAATTAAAAGTACCGTTGTATTTGTGATCTGTATTCGGCAGACCTTCACTTGGACTACGTTTGTAAAATGAACTATTACCGGTTCCTCCGAGATTTATTCCTCCGAATGCATATGGGGTTGGAATCGGGAATTTGGTCATACGGGTAATCGCTGTTATCCATCCTGGACTTGGGGTTAAATTTCCAGTTATATTACTTATAGCATAATCATAAAGAAACCCTCCTTCACTCCAATCCCCGTTATAATCGAGTCTTTTAGGGTTAAATAAGTTTAAACTTATAGCCCTTGATTTGATAGCTGAAATTAGTAGTGTATTTACTTCTACCCACCCTTTGTTTGTCGCATTAAACGAATCAACAGGGTCAGTCACGGAATTACCTGCTTCAAGAGCTTTAGCGGAGAATGATTTTCCATCTATCGAATATGCTAATGGGATGTAGGCTTCATACGATGTGGCAACATCTCCCTTTTCCCATTGTAGGTTAACCCATCCCGCATCGTTAGCCTCATCTAATCTAACAGTATAATCAACAGTTACTGCTCCAGTTGGTGCAGTTAATGAGGCAGGAATCGCAGACCCGGTAATTACAGTGCCCACTAAAACATTGGATGCATTTTTAAAAGCAATACTTTTGCCTGAAGCAAAAGCCATCCCCGACAATTTATAATGCTGACCCGAAATAACAGGTTGCCCAACTATCGATTTCCGGTTTACATTAGTAGTACTCCCTAAATTACCTAATGAGTTTATTGAACCTTGAACAACTCGTGCAGTATTAGCTTCATTCTTACCGCCGGGCCTCGTATTAATCCCTGTCTTTTGCAGGTAATTATCTAGGGTCATCGTGAAATAGTCAATTGTCCAAACAGAACCTGTCCAATTAATATACCCCTGAGAATTGGCAGGCAAAATAACGCCTCCAAAATTKGTATATGTACCGGCCTGATTAGCCGTATAATATACTGGAGTGGTTTGCGTACCAGGATTCATTGAAGGGGTTGCCCGCCCGGCATACTGCCCCTGAGGGATTTCACCTTGAGCAAATGGCAAATCATTCCATGGAGTAAATCCGTCGCCTATTTTAAATTTGATAGGGTTAGTGTCAATAACAACACCAATCTCTCCCTCCTTTAATATCTCATTAAGCGCAGACCATAAAACGGCAACACGCCTACGCATTTGAATCCTACCAATTACTATTTGCTCAGCCATTCCCGTCTAGTATATAAATTGTTTCTTCTTGTTGTTGAAGCGTCACTGTTAGTTCAATATTGAACTTTGCGCTTATAGCTCCAACGGTATTGATAAAATCGAAATTCGTAGCACGATTGTATTTGATATTATAAGTGACGCCAGTTGAGTATACAAACCACTCCTTGATTAATCCATTGCCTAACACTGCAAATAATGCTGCTTTCTTAACTAAGAACTCAGCCATTGTAGGTGCGCTCAACACACTATCCAGAGATACATCATAATCATCAAGCTTGGTGGTCAACCGATATTCACGACCATCACGTTCAGGCCAGCTTTGAGATTCGGCTTCTTTAAGGTCGGCAGGGCGCTCCATGCTCTTCAGTCCGTTTGTGAACCAAAGACCATAGGCGTCATATACCTCAATACCATTTATATCAGCCTGATTTAACATCCTAACCCTATAGTTGTTTTAAACATACCCATTGCCTGACAAAGCATTTTTATTGTCGTTCATCTTCTTATCGATACTCACCAACGCTGTTTCGATTTTCTCCAACCTATCAGTGTTCGTTGCCGTTTTCCCCGTGTTTTGCTCGATCTTTATCAATGATGCTAATTTACCCCTTCCTATCTCCAACATTTCGCCCATGGTCATACCAATTGGCTTTAATAAGTCCCTTACTTGGATTGTAGCAAGTTGAGTTCCTCTTAATACGCCTTCCAATTTATCTGCCTGGTTAGAGGTGATCGATTCGATACGGCCTTTCATGGTTTCGGGTTGATTCCCGCCTCCAGTGTCGGTTAATTTAACTCCTGATATGGCTTCTAAATCCTTTAGCCTCTGCTCCCCTGCAGTAGTAGCCTTATCATAGGATAACTTTAAGGTCGCTATTTCTTCTTTAGTCAATCCTCCTTTTGACAAGTCAGCAAATTCTGTATAAAAGGACTGTAACTGATCTTGGATGAACTTACTCTTAAACCCATTCAGGATAGATTTACGTATAGTTTCTTCAAATGTTTTGCCGAAATCCCCAACTCCATCAGTCAGTGTAGAAATGAAACTGTCGGCCAAGGAATCCAAAGATTGTCCTACATATTCAGCATTTAATTTATTTACTATATCTATAGCCGCCTGTTTCGCATTTATTAAATTCTCTACTAGTTTTTGAGTGCCTTCATCGATTGGACCACCCTCAGCAAGAGCACTTAACTCCTGAACTGTTAATTTTGAAATATCACCAATCTTACTAAGTTGTCCTTTGTAAAACTTATCAAGGAACGCGTCCCTTTTAAAGAAATCCCCTCCGGATATTTTCTTCGGATCTACACCTTCATTTATTTGCTTTAAGAAGCTATCTGTTAATAAATCACCAGTGGTTTTAAAATTATCAGCAACGTCAGCAGCATATTTTGCTTCACTTTCTCTTGCTGTTTTTAAAGCCTGGTCATACTTTAAAATCCTATCTGTTCCGTAAGCTTCATCTATAAGTGAAATTTGGCGTTCTAACAGCTTATTAGAAGCTTCTTGTTGTCTATTTTGAATATCTCTTGCATATTTAGCCTCAGCTTCACGTTGCGCAGACTTATCAAACAACTTGAAAATAGATGAGAATATTGATGCTCCTGCACTAAAAATAGCAAAGCCGGAGGCTAACTGTCCAATAGAACTAAAGTCCTCCAACCCATTCTTTCCTTTCCCACTGAATTTCTGCAGATCGGCCATATCCTTTTTGATATTACCAACCTGGCCTACAACGTTTCCTAGGGTAGAAAGTAATTTCCCGAAGTTCTCGTCAACACCTGAAACAGCGCCGGCAACATTATCAATTTGATTTGCCAGATTTATAAGCCGATCCGGTAATCTATCCGCTATGGCTTCTTTGGAATCTCCAAATAATTGTTTCAGTTCAGACTCTAATTCTTTGCTTATAACTACTCCTTTAGATTTAAGGAGACTTAAAGCGTCCTCAGCATTAGAGACGACTTTTAGTGCATTTTCATCAGACAGCCGATCTATTCCTGCATACAATTCCTTAAACGCATCAATTTCTTTTAAATGAGCATCACCTAATGCAGCAAGTTTTGTCGCATGTTGTTTATCCAGTTCTGCAAGTCCCTCGCTTCCGCCTTTTGCTAATACATCAATTCTGTCTTGTTTATATTGGTCCTCTAGCGATAGTCTTTCTTGTTCGAATGATCTAAGAGATTTAATTAAATCATCCTGCCTTTTTTGCTCAACTACCCCCTCGGCCTTAATTCCAAGCTCCAAGAACTTCATCCTCTCCGTCATAGCCCCAGTAAAACCTTTTGCTGAACCGAAACTTAAGATTTTATCATATTCGTCCTGTAAGATATCAGCATATTTTTTACTAGTATTTATTTCGGCACCGAAGCGTTCATTAGCAGCTTTCTTACCTAATTCCGTTTTATAGGATTCGTACTGTTCATATAGGCTTTTTTGAACCTCTAATGACTCTTTTAGTTTCTCGGTGTCTTGTTTATATTCAATAGAGATGATTTGAGCTTTCATTGCCGGAGCAAGTCCAGACCCATCTACTTTAAGTTTGTTTTTAGGATTCTCGTTGAATACACGGACTTCTTCAGTTATTTTTGCAAACTTATCTTTAACCGCCTGGACTTCTTCTTCATCCTTTGTGAGTGTTTTTCGAGAAGCCTCATTCTGAATATCCGTTATTTTTTTCTGTAAAGTTCTTTGAGCATTTACCTCCCGTTCTGCCTGGCGCTCCAATTTTAGCTTTGCCGCTTTTTCTGCTGCAGATTCTTCTGTGCTTGTTGCTTTGGCTTCAGGAATCAGCTTCTTAACGGCTTCCATCCTTGCTTTAGTCACATTAACTATATTTTCTAAAGATTGAATGCTCGTTTTTCCTCCATCAACCAATGCCCCTGTTTTTACTCCTTCTTTATAATCTGTTAATGCTTTTGTGGCCTTTTCATAAGCCAAAGACAACTCTTCATATGCAAACGTGGTTTTCTTTGCATCTCCGGAAGGAATGTTTAATGTATTGCTAATTGCTTTATTAGCTTGCTCAGTAGCTTTACTAATGCTTTTCATTGTATCTGCTACAGATGAACCAATAGTTAACCTAGTCCAAAATTCACTCCAGCTATCAGAGTTTACCATTTTGAATATTGTACCAAAGATTTCATTGAATCCTTTTAGTACAGTTTCAAAGAATTTATTGGTATTCGTGCTTTCGGCTACAGCTCCCGAAAATATATTGAAGAATTTTTMTGTTTCAGCGTTCAGTCCCTCTACCTTTTTGGTTGTTTCCAAACCAAATGTTTTTTCCAGTTCGGTAGCAAGAGCAGGCAATAGGTCGGCAGCAAGAACTTCACCTTTCTGAAGCATCTTGTTTAATTGTGTTTCTGTTACCCCTATGGACCTTGCGGCTATTGAAAATGCACCAGGTATACGCTCACCTAATTGGCCTCTTAACTCCTCCGCTTGAACATTGCCTTTAGAAATCATCTGCTGCAGTGCGCGTAATGCCCCCTCTGTATCTTCGCTGGAAAGCTTTAATTTTGATGCCGCACCGGCAACTGCATTGAATATTCGTTCTCCTTGTTGAAAATCAAAGTTTGAAGCAACTACAGCTCCAGTAAATGATTTATAGGAAGAAACCAGGGCATTGTAATTTACACCTAATCTATTTGCAGTATCAAGTAATTGTTCAAGTTTAGCATCCGCAAGGTCAACGGATCCAAATGTGAATTCTAAAGAAGTTCTGACTGCTGATGATTTTAACGACTGTGTAAAAGTAGCACTGATAAGTTGCATGGCGGCTGCCGCAGAAACATACGTTGCTACGAATCCCGCGAGTTGCCCAGAAGCTCCTTTTAGGGCCGATGAATAGAAGCCAACTTTACGCTGGTGGTTACCCATACCTTCGTCAAACTTCGTGAGTGATTTATTCAGTTCATTGTATTCTTTTACCTTACTCTTAAGTTCCGGGGTAAGTTTTTTTAAGCCATTTTCATAGCTTTTCACTTCAACCCCTAAAGCCTTTAATCTAGCTTGAGCAGCAAAATAAGACCCATTAACCTGCTCTTGTATTAATCTTGCCTCTTTAGCCTCTTTAGTTGACTGTTGTCGGGCAATGGTATTCTGCTTTTGTTTGGCAGTTAACTCATTTAGAGATATCGCTCCCTGCTGCCATTGGTTCTGTAACTGCAGATTCTCTTGCCTTAACCGCTCGGTTTCCAGTAATGAATCCCGGATGGCTTTAGTCATACCGACATTAGCCTGAGTGAAATTTGATGTGGAAGCTGCAGGGGCAACACCTACTTTAGCCAGCATCTTTTCAAAATTGTCTATATCCCTTTTAGCTTGAGTGAAATCTACCTTTGCTTTAAAATCTAATAATTCGCCCATAACTTAAAATATTTCGTCTGAATCCTTTGTTTCTATTACTTCTTTATCCTCACTATTTGTTTTCGGTATACTAGCCAGATACAATACAAAGTTGTCCCAGCTTAGATTCCATTTTACATCCCATTCTGACCACCCGAAGTGTTTGCAAGCTGATCCGATGTTTGAATGAGGGAGGCTATTAACTCGCTCCCGTCCGCTGGACTCGTCTGTTGATCCAGTATCCCTACTGTTCCTGTMATTAAGACGATAGAATTCGTAAAAGAATCCATTCTTAAACTACTAAAAACAGCTTTCAGTGCCTCATACATCTCATCAGCATCAAGGTTTAGTTCAATAAACTGAATTAACTCTTGATCTGGCTCTAAGTGATTATTTTGAATAGCTGCCGCAACTATATAAGCGATAGTAGGCATGTGCTCTGGAATGAATTTTAAATTATCACTTTTATGTGAATACAATGCCTTTGGCAATTGTGAGGCCCGTCCAGCGACACGGTACATATTCGCAACTACACAGGGTTTTATTTCGTATGTTCTACTTGTTTCAGCATCCTCATATCTCACAATTTCTTCCGTATATGACTGCGGTGCAATTGGCCGTCTGAATATCTTATCCCATATAGTTCGTTTTACTATTATAGGTTGAGCAGCACTCACGATTATTTTTTTAGGAGGCTGAACATTTTTCACTGGAATTGTGAGTTTATGAAGTGGCTTTCCTGTAAAAGTGTCTGCTATTGATTGTAGAATAAAATTCTGTTCCATTTTGTAGTTGAAATTAAAAAGCCCTATCTGAGACAGGCAGGGCTTTTATTTGATTGGGACAACTTTAATTACTTTTTAATCTTTTTCCCGTCATTAGATTTAGCGGCTTTCGATAAAGTCTCTGGTAGTGGAGTCAATTCTGCGTCTTCTGGTAACTCTTTCAAAAAGCCAGTCCCCTCTTCTCCATGTCTTTGAGCGAGATCATTTGATACCTCTCCTTTCCATCCAGTAACGTAATGTGATCTTGTAGCTTCTACAAAAAAATCGCTAACTACTTCTACCTTAACCATGACTAAGGAGTTGTTGAGTCAATTGGCGCTCCTGCCTCAGTTACCCAAGTTTTGATTGAAATCGCATCAAGTAAAGTAGTAGTGGTTTTGAATGAACCAACTTTACCAGTTAAAAGCAATTGCTGTAACGATGTTTTATTTAAGTTGTTCACATAACTTAAAGTCACTGCTACGTTTGGAAGTACGATAATTTGTTTACGACCATCTTTCATGCTGCGAGTTGTGATCTCTAACATTACATTAGCGACTTTACGTTTAGCAAGGTTCACGATTTTTGTGGTAGCTGATGTGTAAACAATGTTTTCGAACATCGCCATTACAATTGGGTCCTGTTGAAGTAATCCGATTGTGATTTGATCGGCTTCTCCTGGAGCTGCGAATGTTACAAACGCAACATCTTTATCCTCCGGAACAAGATCAGTTAAAGTGTCAGAGTTCCGGGTGTACGCAACTGCGTCCGCCACATACTCTAACTGAACCGCTGAAGCTAATCCAGTTGTAATTGCCGCTTCTGTTGTTACTGCGGGTGCGACTCTAATTTTTTCTACTCCGCCTACTGCATATGTTGCCATAATTTATTTGTTTTAATGCCCTAAGGCGGTTTTTAAATACCTGTGTTTTCTCGAATTGAATGGTACTGATATCCCATGTGTAAATGATATGAACCATCAGCGTCTCTGTTAAATTTTGGACGTTCATCTATCCATACTCTAAATGTTGGTTTAAACTGATTATCTACTAGGCCTACTATCACTTTGCCGAGTTCCCGTAGCCTGGTCTGATCTGTAACCATTATACCGGATTGTTTTATCTTTGGAACATATAACCTTATGTTTCCGGCTCCGTCTTGATCAGGATCATCGTTCACGCCAAGCGCAGTCACTACGACATCTGCCTTTATACTGTTGTCAGGACGAATGTTACCATAAACTTCACCATCGATTAAACTTGTGAACGAGGGTACATCTATTAATCCTCTAACATCAAGAACCATGTCTATACCGTCTTTCATTCCTTATTCCTCCATAGATTTCGTAGAAACTTAGCAAAAGCTCCAGATGCCAGTTTGGTAACATCAAAATCGTACGTCTCCTGAACATAACTCGCGTAATATTCTCCAGCGACCAATACCAATGCGACATCATCAGACTCACTATATTCTTTCGCTGCTCTCTCTGCTGTGGCTTCTCCTTTCTTCCGTCCCTCGTCGCCTGATTCTAACAAAGGAAAATATGACTCAAGAACTTTACCCTGCCTAACTATTGCAAAACCAACTGATGACACCAAATTGAAAGTCCTATTGGTATATGGCTTACCGGCTAATGTTTTATTCCTCGCGGCTGTAGTATACTCGGTACCTTTTTCGCGTAAAAAAGCAACGATTTCATTAACACGCTCCTCAATTCGCTTTTCTATGTACGAATGAATCTTGCTTTGATTAAAATTTGCCTCTATACTAAACATCACATCTACATCCTAATTGTCCACGATAAACTTCCATAACTGGGCCCTCAAAAACTACCACATCACCATCAGTAACCTTAATGTTTTCATATAATGATGGCATTTGAGATCCCTTTACAAATCTGATTCTACCCTTCTGAAAAACAGGCTGATTAACTTCATTCGTAAACTGTTTGCCATTTTCAGAATGGTACCTACAAGGAACAGACATAGTGATATCCTCAGTAGGAATTGGAAATCCAGTTTCCGGATCTGTTTGTGGCTCCGTTCCTGGTACGCTCCAGGTAGCTATGTGCGGTTGAAAATCCATTACCAGAATAGTCTTTGTTTTACAGTTGGTTTAATTGGTAAAAAAGGATCTACCATCCCCCACTTGCGCATTATCCATGAATATATCCCACGCAAGTCTGACGAATACTTAATGCTTACATCATCCTCTTTAACCTCTACCGTTTGAATGGTAGATAAAAGAAGCCCCGCCCAAATCATATCAACCGCTTTACCATCTGTCTCAGGGCTATATGTGGCACTGCCATCCAATCCTGCTTCAAGTATTGCTAAGTCAAGTTCCTCGCTAGTTACGTTAAGCGATCTTGTTTTGGTTGAAAGGGCTTCTTTTATGGTCATGATTATGCTTCTTCTATTAAACCGTTAGCAAATAATCGTCTCTGAACTTCTTTGTCTAAATGGGACACATCCTCACCTTCAGTATATTCCTGAGTGAAGTCTTTCGAATCACGGAATGATTTGCCTGAGGCAACAACATAATCAGCATCTTCATCAAAATCATCTTCAACGGATACAGCGTTAGGAGTTGATTCCTTATTGGCCTTAACTAAGGCTTTTTTAAGGTCAGATATTTCGTCTGACAACGATTTAAATAAAGGATCAAATATTCCTACTAATGCCTTTACAGCCCACTCAGGTATTTCTTGTTTTTCCTCGTCATCACCCTCACTCACTTGATCAGGAACATCAGACTTTACAGGGACTTGAATGGTATCGCCAACTTTTACTCCTGACTCAGCCAATTCCGGGTTAGCGTCCAAGTCCTCTTGTACCACTATGTGGTCAAACAACTCTTTATTTTCATTACTCCCACTACCTTGAGCAGAAGCACTGTCGGTTTTAGCTTTTCCCATTACGCTTGAACAGTTTTAGAATCCAATAAATAGATCTCATCAACATTGTTGATTACTGGCAAAACCAGTGCTTGAGAAGAGGTAAACTCTTTCAATGGATCAACTTTGTGGAATTTAGAAACCAAGATGAATTCATCAGCAACCTGATAGTCAACTGCTTTATTCTTGTGAACCATTTCAGCAAGAGTACCCCATGTAAGTGTACCTACCTCAGTAGATGTTAAGAATACAACAGCACCTTCGGCCCAAGGCTTACGGTTGGTTTTAGTACCGTCACGTTCTGTTTTCACAGTACGGTTAACGATATCAATAGTCCAACCGTATTCGCCCAAGATGAACGATTTCGCCTGATCCTTATTTGGGATCGGCAACACTGATGAAGTATTTACAGCGATACCTAATGAACCTGCATAGCGCTCTTTGAATTCTGTTGATTTCAGCATGTTGTTGAAGGCAAACGTATCCATCATTACCGTAGTAATGGTATCTCCATTTGCATCAGCAGCATCTTTCACCCTGTTAAAATCACTCAAAGGAGTTCCTGTCGCTCCTGCTGACCATACCACTGCTACCCCAAACTTGTTGGATGCTTTGTAGCCAAAGTCAACACGAATACCTAAGCCTACATTTTCAGTGTCAGGTATAAGTGTAATCCCTGTAGATAGAGCCTGAAGAAACATATATTCCAGACGCTCATAAATACCTGTGATACATTTCGCGGTATCTTGAAAGAGTTTAGCTACAAGTGCGCTTTCCTGAATTGCAGGGCTATTAGCCAGGATATTAAGGTCAGTCATCGTGCGTTCATTCAAGGCTAGTTTCATACCCAATTTAGGAATGTCACCATCTGCTTTTGAGATTGAATCACGTTTTTTTAATGGTAGTGCAGAGTCCATTGAAACGACATCTGCCGCTACTGTAGACCCATCTACGTTAATTGAATTCCATTTCAATGTAGGAGAATATTCCTTACGGAGCATCGTTTTGTGACGATAAGAATCCGGTACTTTTGTGCCGTTGATTTTCTCAACAACCTTCGCAACTAAGGGTTTGAAATACTTCGCTACCCATGCGGTGAATAATGATGGTTCCATAATTAATCTGCTCTATAAATGATTTGTGGTTGAGCAGTCTTAATCGCTGCCAGAACTGAACTGATAGTATAAGCCTGAGCATTTGGATTTACAGTACCTCTATCCATCAATCCCGCGAACGGTCTTGTGGTTAAAACTGTATTGTCCATTACATAAGGCGAAATGGTATGATTTGCAGGTAATGCATCATAAGCTGCACCGGATACCGGCCACGGCTTAAGGTTACCTGTCGCGGTTTCTTGGATGATTACGTGTCCTCTTGGAATTACATCCGAGGCCCAACCAGTAACATCCAAAGTAGCACCGCCAACTTTACCGCTGATATATTCAACAATCACAATTGAATCGTTTCCTGTATTCAGTGATGTTGCAGCGTTAGCTAAATTTCCAATTGCTGTTGACATTTGTTGTTAATTAAAGTATTGAATCTACTGCTGCTTCTACCTCAGCAGCTGAGGCTTCTTTTTTGCTGCCAGCACCGCCAGCACCGCCTACAGGTTTAAATACACCTAATCCATCGTTGGCATCTTCTTGTACAAATGCTTTAGCGCTTTCAGACTTGCTAGTTAACCAACCGGTGAAGTGATCTTCATCCTTGAAGTTTAGAAGATCAAAGTCAGCAAGAGCGTCTTTTTTGTACACATCAGAAGTACCCTCCAATGCTTTAGCGTATTGTTCCCTACGGGTATTTGTCACTTTTTCAGTCCCCATTGCTGAAATTGCCTGTTCCTGTTTGTCGATCTTTGCTAACAGAACTTTTAACAGCTTATCAGTTGAGCTTTCATTTGGATCTGGTTCTGGCTCAGGAGTTTTCCCTTCCTCAATAGCTTTCAATCTCAATGCTTCTTTATCATCAGCAATTTTCTTTGCTTTTGCCCTTTCGTGATCATCTAATGCCGCGATATCCTTAAAAGGAGTCAGGTCATTAATCGCATCCAGATTTGCATCAATTAGGGTGTCGTCCGATTCGTCCGTTAATCCCTTTTCAGCACGTAATACAATTGCATCGATTCTTTCTTTTGATAGGTTCACTCCTGCTGCTTTTGCTTTCAGTCGTGCTGCAATCTTAATTTTAAGTGACATAATAAATTTGTTTTTTGGGTTTGTTGCTAAGTTGCATCCGTTAATTACTCGTACTACACCTTGCGAATACCCAAATTTAGCCCTATAGCAGCTCCCACTAAAGTAACCTAGCTTACTACACGTAGCTAGTAAGTGTATGCCAATTATTCATTAATGCATATACAACGACGCAACACTTGACTAATGCTAAATATTTTAGTAATTTTACAGTCCAAAAATTTAAAGAATGAAATTTATTAAGTTTAAAGCTGCTTATGGTGATGAGGAACGGGAAATAGTGATTAACCAAGTCAGCGGTAGTCTTAACGGGATTCATATTTACTTTGAACCCTCTCCTAACCGATATTGGGTATTGGGTAGTATTAACTATGCATTGGGCAAATGGAGAGTTAATTGGCTTGTACCGACCGAAAAGACTGTTCACCAGGAGCGTTATGTTACGGACGATAGCGATGCCATTTTAGATAGATTACAAGATGCTGGCTGGTTTGAAAACAATCACGATATTTAGTATGTTTAATCCCTAAACTTAAAACCATGTGTTACCACGTTTCATTTAAGGCAAAGGCTCATGATCTGATTAAAGCATTTGACGCACCCTTTCCGGAGGCAACAAATATACAGGAATACTATCATGCAAATGGTTTTACCTTACCTAAACTGCCCGTATTAGTGAATGATCCTAGTGGAAAGAAGTTAGAATTAATTCGATGGGGATATATCCCGGAGGATATTGAAAGCCTGGACCAAGCGACAAAACCTAAAAATGCGAGGCTGAATGCGAGAGCCGAAGGTGTTTGGTACAATTATAAAGATTCAATTTATACTGGAAGATGCATTGTACCGGTGAGTGGCTTCTTCGAGTCTAAACATGTTGGTAAGGAAAAAGTGCCCCATTACATCCACCCAAAAGAACATCAATTCTTTAATCTTCTCGGTGTGCATAATAAATGGATAGATTCCTTAAGTGGCGGTTATATTGATGCATTTACAATAATAACTGGTCCAGCAAACGAGTTAATGGCTGGCATACATAATACAGCTAAACGAATGCCTTTGATGATCGATAATAATCAAATTGAAATGTGGTTAGACCCAGAATTAACAAAATCACAGATTAAAGATCTTATGAAACCATGCGATGATCGGAATATGGCAGCTTACCCAGTTTCAAAAATCCTAAACGAAAGGGTTGAAAGTAATATCCCTGAAATATTAGAGCMAGTGATCAACCCTACTTTATTTGATTAACTATGGAACCATTTGAAATAAACTTAGTAGGCGAGGTGTTAACAGTCATGCCACAACCGGATGGATCATTTACTATATTTAACGGTGATGCCTTACTTGGAACAATTGCTCCTAATTATGATGAGTCAGACGCATTGAGGTGGCGCACATTGGACTTAATGGCCGTTGATTATGCGCAACAGGTAGGTGAACTAATTGATGAACATGAAATGTAATTATGGATTTTGGAAAAGTAGCAGATAGAGATATACAGTACATTGATTTTACATTGCCAAACGATGGTGTGTCTGTTGAACAAACCGTGCCGGGGGTGCCTACAAATACAAAGTGCTATGTAGGTTGCTCAAAGTGGGGACGTCAGGAGTGGATAGGAATGATTTATCCACCAAAAACCAAAGAAGCGGATTTCTTAGAAGAATACGCCAAGCATTTCGAATGCATCGAACTTAATGCGGTTTTTTATTCAATTCCCAATCCTAGTTTAATAAGAAAATGGTATGAGATGGTTAAACGCCCTGGCTTCTTATTCTTCCCTAAGATGAGTAGAACTATTACCCATATAAAGCGATTAAAGGATGTCGAAACACCATTGGGCATGTTCATGGGAGCAGTAGGAGAACTTAAAGAATACCTTGGGCCTATACTGATACAGGTTGGCGACAATTTTCCTCCAAAAAGTTTTAATGACCTTGAAACGTTCATTGGATTATTACCAAAAGAACACAAATACTTTATAGAGTTAAGGCATGAAGAATTCTTTTCTGATCGTAAAGAAGTGTTAGAATTGTTTATTGATAATCATATTGGTTGGGCTATAACCGATGCTTCAGGACGTAGGGACGTACTCCATATGGAATTAACCGTACCTGAAATTTATATACGTTTTGTTGGAAATGGCTCTAATCACCAACAATCTGATTTTGATCGCATTGATGCGTGGGTTCAGCGTTTAAAGGAATGGGGTAGCAAAGGACTAAAAGCTGTTTATTTTATTGTCCATCAACATGACGAAAAAAACACCCCAATACTTGCGGACTATGTGATTAAGCAATTCAATAAGCATATGGGATCAACCATACCTACCCTGAAATTTATTTAGCCTCGTCAATAATCTCCAACAATCGATCTAACCGCCATCTTACCGGCTCCTTAACTCGTTCGTGCGTACCCATACGAAGGATTGTTATTTGTTTATCCAGGAATAAAGCCACATCTGGCACCGTTGCACCTGGCCTCAATTCAATTCGCCCTTGTGGTAATTCTATCCCATGAAATGCTGCTTCGTAATCTTCTGCTGTAACATATCCCTTACTCATGCCGCGAAGGTAGGAAACTATTTCAATTCAAGCTCCGTATCGTTCAATTCAAAATAAAAGTTCTGTAATCTGTGAACGTATTTTAAATCGTATTTAATAGCACAATGGTAACCTTCTTCTTTGTAATCAAACCAAACATCAAAGCCGTCAACATCAATTAAAATCTGACGATCACCGTTTTTTACGTAGAAATATTCTTCATCTTTACGCTCTAAACCAAGTGCTACCAGCCATTCTTCAGTTACTAGTATTGGTGCAATGTATTCATGAATAATCACCTTGTCCTGAATTTTTACACTGGATTCATTGACCTCTTGTACCCTGCTATTTTCAAAAGCTGCTACAGGTTTTTCAATTGAAGCAAAATTTGCGTCTATGTAATTACCAATTCTTAGTTCGGTGGCTTTCATAAGTGCTAATTTAGTTATTTTAATCAAACCGACTCACATCTAAACGTATCTTTTCTTTCAGTATCCCAATGCTCTTGAATATAACCTAACGCTAACATTTGGTCAATATCCTTTTCATACAGGACGTTAACAAACGGCTCGTGGGTGTTATGACCACAGCAACTGCCACCGGTCGATATACCTAAACTCCATAAGTACTTAATCTCTTCAAAAATACACGGATCAATGCTAATAGTGCCAGACAGCCCTTTATTTAACCTAGCCTGTTTATAAGCAGACATATGCTCAGGTATATCCACTAAGATCATCTGATCATAGCATTCCTTCGTTTGGGGTATTATGTTTTTACAGTTACACATTATTTTATTGTTTTAGTTATTTGTTCTACTACCCATCCCATTAAATAAGCTTGTGGCTCATCGTTGTCAATGTCCAACTGGATATGGGCGCTTTTAAATATTTGGTTTACGATATGGACTGATTCGTGAGCGATAACACTCGATGGAGCAGTTGGTTTAATCAGTAATAATATTTTGTGCCGACCTGGTATTAAAAATGATTCAAAATCCTCTGCATCTTCCTTTATATCCATTTCATTCAAGGCTAATTGCAGATTTGGTGCAACTACAATTTGAAGTGATTGATAGTACAATGGGACTTCTATGGTTGTTGTTTTCATTAAGGCAATTCTGGTAAGGGCGTCCAATGAGTTGCATTAAAGAAATTACCAGCACGTTCGTTATTTTTGAAGAACCTATCAATGCTTTCAATATAATAACCTACTTCCATTTTGTTTTTATCCTTATTAATCAATACAACCAAAGTAAGTTTTTCTGGCTTACCATCATTCACGTTTATCCATTTAAAAGCCCATTTTACCCCTTCAACAAACCCTTCATTAAATGGCTCTGCTTTGGTATTATTACATAATAATTTATATGCATTAGCAGCATTGGCCGCTTTTTTTATCTGTTGTGTTTTCATCTACTTCTTAGTTAGTGCTTGTTCTGCTATTTCTTTAACCTGCCTTAGTATCTCTTCACCGTTCCATCTTATCGTAATAGACTTTGACCTATTAAATGGAGAAATAGTTACTATCCTTTCTAAGCATTTTCTGAATATGTTGTTTTCAGATCGTTCTTTCTTAAACCATTCACTAAGAGTTTTGATATTTTTATCTCTTATCTCCAAAGCCTCTTCCAACTCCTTATTTCTAGCCTCCAATTCATGACAATACTGTTGTAGGTCATTAAATCCTGGTTGAGATAAATATTGATTATCCATCCCGTCTGAAAATGCCGTTGCGATGGCTTCTCTAACGGGAAACATATCGGAGCGCTTAAGCGATGAAACGTATTCCTCTGCTATCTTTACCTTTGATTCTTCCATTTTATTTTCCTCCTTTTAAAAATTCATAAACTATACACATGTCCGAAAAATCATCTGTTTTACAGTCATCACAACCACAATCGAAATCGTATTCCCATTCTACTATTCTTCCATGCTTTTCTTTACACCTATGCGGCCCGTTATGACCTTGTGGTAATAAGCACCCTGTCTCATCATAGAAATCGTTACGATCCCTGTTGAAGTAAGTTCCGCATACTTTCTCTGTCATCCCCGGCTTAATTGTGTTTTGGTTGTTCATGGATTAATGTTTTATAATAAATAATCGTTCTGTTAACCTGTCTAAATGACCTAACGCATCACTACACTGCATTTCTATATGCTCTGAATGTCGGTCAATAAGGCGCCTTAATTCACCTTTGTTAGTGCAAGCGTCTATTTCGTCTACATCTATCAAATTACCTCCAAAGAAATCTTTATACTCCTTCATTTGCTTTTTYACATCTTCTATTTTCATTACGTTATATTTAGTATGTTAATTAAAAATCCATATCGCTAAACACACCAGTGCTGTTGCTATAATTGCGAAAACTGTTTTGAAGAGCATGGTTAAAACCTCCTCCCCTGATAAGCACCATAACCGCTGTAATCTCTGCCCTCAGGTTTCCGTGCAATTCCGACTAAAACCAATGCAATGACTGAAAGAGTGGCCCACAAAACGATCAGGCCAGTTAGTACGCGCCTCATCTCAGCCCCCTGTATACTTCAGTAATACAATCGAACTCTTTGAAAGACAATACTCCAGATGTGGTTATTGTACGATTCACCGTATCAATAGTAACCAGATCGTGCTTGTTAAGCTTAATCTCAATCAGTCCTAAGTCTGCGTTATCTTGCTTTGCCTGGAGGGTGTCTTTGAATTGTTCTAATGCTAGGTCTGTCATGTCCTTAATAATTAATTGATTCGTTCCAACAGATTATTTGTCCTTTAAACGGCTTAGGATATTGAAACCAATCTTGCAGATCGTGCCTCGATAAACCATCATTTTCAGCAACATACTCCAGTTTATCAGGCGAAATTGGATATCCATCTATGTAAAATGAATTGCCTTTTATCTCAAACTCCCAGATCTTCTTAATCTCGATATCAGGAGCGATTGTAATCATCTTCGAAGTGTATGGCTTACCTGACCAAACCCTAGGGCTAAACTTATCACCAACTTTCCATCTGATACCTGAGCGGATTGTATGGGATTTGGGGGCAAAATCAGCCCATTTATCAATTGCAAGTACCATAAGATCAAATATTCCTAATGTCGGTCGGCTCTTTAATGCCGTAAAGTCATTCGCTGAATATTCTGGAAAACCTTTACATAGCTTCTCCACGAAATATGTTGCCTGTCCTTTTCTTGGATGATACGCGGGGAATACCCTGCTGAAAGTTATTACTCCGCTCATAGCTATTGTTCACCGTTGCGGTCTGCAACGTCAAAGTCCTTTGGATTAAACCTGGTTCCGTTAGCTTTAGCGCTCAACCTTTCAAGTTCCTCCTGATCGGTAAGCCCCATTTCTTTCTTATACCTACCAGCTAACATTACTGCGTCTTGCAGGTGTTCTCTTAGATTTTTATTCTCTCTTTCTAAAATGATTGTGTTGTTCATATGAATCTTATTTATATTTCTTGCCACAGAAAGGGCAATAATTGTGAGTAATAAATGTATTTCTTGTCTTTTCGCGCACTTCACCAGACTTCATGGTGTGATTATAACCAACTTCTATTTTCTGTCCAGTTTTAGTTGATCCTTTACCGTCAAGTCTACCAATGTTTGATAGATCAAAGTAAACATGTGTTAAAGTCGGGTCTGACTTCATTAATTCCTCCCTAACTTTAGGGTTGCAGCATGGCTCCTTCATGATTCCTCTTTTTTAAATAGCCAGGCAAATAATGATAGTAGTCCTACGCCAAGTATACCAAACGCTACTGAAGCCGCTAGTAACCACCAAGGTGATTGGCATACAACCCATAAGCATCCCACTGCAATAAGTATTATCAGGACGTACCCGATTGTTGGTTTGATTTTCATTTCGATTTGTTTTTATTCAAGTACCTGGTGTATAAATCCATCCCAACACCTATCAGGATGGTGAATAGGATGGTTAGCATGAAGTCAATGATTGATAGGCTTCAAACACTTTAACTAAATCTTCCTTATCAATAAATACACCTTGTCGAGGCCCGTATTTACCAGTAGAATGAAGTGTTAATTTATCTTTGGTTACGATAGCATAACCACCATCGCCCTCAATGCGAATTTGTTGAGGTATATTCGTCTGCTCAATCCATTTCTCGGCTGCTTCTTTGGTGGAGAAGGCTTTAACTTGATCTGGAGTTGACACTGCTTTGCTGTCATTACTAAATACGCTATTACTGATACCAAGCATCCATTTGGCAGATACATCAGAATAATATGCATGGCTGTATTTATCCCCAACATAAAGCGGCACATTATCCTCACTGGTCATTGCAAACACAGGTACTTCAATCCCAGCCTCTGCTGCGAAGTCTTGGAAGGGGATGATTTTATAGCCTTCAGTTCCGAAACCCTTATCACATCCTTCCTCAAGAAATACCGGTTTTTTAGTATGCCTAACAATAATAGGATTAGGAGCTTTAGCATCTCCATCTTGTATATTGAACACATCCCAACCGTGGTAGGCTCTATGCTCCATCAACAACTTAAACTCACGTTCATTGTTAACCTGTATTGCGCACTTTTCGGATAGGATGGAGTCTTTTACGGGTATAGCCCATTCGCCATCAGCATAGAAACAATCGCTACCATTGTCCGACATAACCTGAATATCTCCGTTATGATTTAGGTCGGTTATTTGAAACTTTCCATTGCTTGTGTGGTCAGGCGCTTTGCCTCCAAACCGTGCAACAGTCCCAGCAGGATAATCCCGCATTGCTTTTTCGAGTAGTTCGTGTTTTTTCATCCTAAATAAGTATTATTAAATCCTTTAAAATCGCCTGCTACCATTGCGTAGATGACCAGAGCGACGATGATTGTTAGTGTGATTGTGCGGAAGATGGTCATGTTACCCCCTCCCACGTTTTAACTTAGCATTCTTAGAGAACTTCAACCGGTTCGTCCTACGTTGCTTTTGAGATTTGCCAAACCAAACTGGACTACCAAAAGCAATCCTCGCTGTTCCAAATGGAGCAGATGCCTCAACAGCTGATTGCTCTTTACTTTTACCTGCTAATCCTGCAAGGGCAGCAATAAAGCCCAACCCTAACATGTTTCTCATTCCAAACTTCATATAATTTTGTTTTTTAAGTGTCTATTAATGTTTAATTTGTTGTGAATTTTAAAGGTTTAAGTGTGCTTTTCAGATATAATGGGTGATACGGATTACCTTGCTTTGTAAGTTTCAGATAATGCCAATCATACTTTGTAAGGTCTGGCTTTAACATGGCTCTAGATGGATTGCCATATGCCAGAATATGCATTGAACAAATACTCATCATCTCTTTTACATGATTCTGATTTTCCTTAGGCTGCAACTCATCAGGCGCTAAACATTTCAAGTCATCAGGATTTGTTGCGCGGTAAGGAGAAAGATTACCAATCCAAATACCACCGAACCCCCATGATTTAGCGAAGTTCACACATCTGGTCATTGTTGGATCTGAATTAACTTCATCGGCTTTTGACGGGTTATGCATTATGAAAAGCACTGCTGGTTTCGTTTGATMCCAAATACGCCATAATCGATACCTGTATTTTTTGCATTCTGAAATTATCGCTCCAGAAGAGACAGACTGCGATTTGTTCCCGAAAAGATCAAATAATTCCATATAATAAATTTTAAAGTGTCAATAAAATAAGCGTAGGCACCACACCTACGCTAAATCAACCTAAACCAACCCCTATTGGGCAATATCTGCCTTGCTTCATTGTACACCAGGTCATCATCCCGAAGCCAATCCTTCACAAGGGCTTTACCATTAGCCCCGACTACGTTCTCATCGGGGCTCTTAAACATGTCTAGTAGCTTATATTTGCTACTTCCTGCAGGCCCCTATATGTCCTGCCTCTGCTCTCTGTTTTTTATGCTTTGCCTGCCCTTCGTGGATCACCCACTCACAGGACTTGAAATTGAGTTATTCCAATTATTAGCTAATGCATATTCTTAACCAAAAAAGAAAGGCTTATAGCCTTTTCTCCTTTTGATAACACTAAGGTAAAAACAATAAATGAATATTCCCAATATTAGTTAATGCATAATTCATAAAACTTGAATTTATTTTTACGACCTTCATTCGATCTAAATTAAACGGCATGAAAGCAAACATTACTAATATCCTTTTAGGTGGTATACTTATTTCACTGTGCTATGTAGGATTCCAACTTAACAAAGTAAATAGCCACCATTCAAGTTTTGAAATAATTCCTATGAGAATATTCGATAATGATGATCGAGATAATACATACAATCCAGTAATGATGAATCGCGAAACTGGTAGAATATATGAGATGGAAAAAAATGGCAACAAATACAAATGGGTATTTAAGATGGGTAAGTGATAAACCCCCAAACAACAGCAAAGACGATGTAGAACAAAATAGGTGATATGGTCCCAATCAACCCATACTGTTCGCTGTATGCCCTTAGTGTGAATAAGAGCATACAGCTAAGAAATGTGGTTACGTGGATGATTAGCATTACGCTCTACGTTTCAACTTAGCATTGTGAGAACACCTGTTCAAATTAGTATGACCTTTCTTATTCCCATGACCATACATCATTCCATATTGCATTGGCGACATGCCATACTCACCGCGTTGAATTAGATCTAACCCTCCTACCGAATGGACTTTGCGTTCTTGGGCTTCCTTACCTGTTGCAGGCGTACCTTTCAATTCATTCTGAGTGGTGCCCTGTGTTAATGGCGCGGTTGCTTGGGCAGATCCCATTAACCCGGCAAGAGCCAAAGCAAAACCTGCGCCCAACATTGATAGTCTGTTTCTTTTCATTTTGATTGTATTTACGCCTTGCGGCTATGTTTAACCCTTGATGAGGGGGTTGGTTTATGCGACTGGCGGAACTATTGCAGGGGCTGCTGCTTTTATATCGGCAACGATTTTATCAATCTCCTCTGCAATGTTCTCTACAAAATCAAGCTTACGTATCGCGGTTTCACGTGACATCAATCCTGCTCCATACATTGAAACTACATTGGTAATCTCTTCAGTTTTATTTCGTGGTAAGTCAATTTTAAACGCAGGTTTCATTGGTAATGCAACAGCGTCCTTAACGGTCGTATTGCTGGTTGCTAAACAAGCCTTAAGTAGATTTAGTTGACGCTGCTCAGCCATACCGATTGGCCCTTTCTGATTAGCTTTAGCCTGGTTGGTAGATGGTAAGAACATCAGCTCAATGCTTACCCCTGGCATATTTCCAGTAAAGGAGGCGCTATCAAAAGATACGGATGGGGTATTGGTTTCCATGTAAATGTCACGCAAGATATTCTCACGTTCTTTATTGGCAGCTTCCTGACCTCCTTTAGTCTCTACATACTTAAGGTCTGCCCCTTGACCTTCTAACTGGAATGTTTTACGAGTATTGGCATTCTCACCACCTTTAGCAGCTACGATAGTGCCAGTACCAACAAGAATAGGGAATGCTGACATTTTATTTTCGTCTGCCGTATCTGAGTCGATTTCCTCTCTTCGCTCCAACTTAGGCTCCACATCCTGATAGATCCTACGCTTTGCTTCGTGAAGGATGTACAATGCTTTATCAACCTTAGTATCAAAACTAACCTCTTCAATCCATCCTTGCGCCCCCTGAACATAAGTTATTACTTTTCCAGATAGCAACAGATCCATTTTCTCCACATCCTTATCATCAACCTTAACGGTGTAGATTCGGGCGCAAGCGATCATGTCTTTATACTGGTTACGGATTGGAACAATGGTATTACCATCTTCAGCGCTGAATATCGCACAACGCCATTTGATCTGCTTACTACCAGGAGCAGCAAGATCACCCCAGAATCCTTCTTCTGCATCAACAGCATACCAGACTACCAACACTTGAAGATAGATCAAACGCAAACGCTCAATCTCCATACGTTGATAATCCATTTTGTTATCATCATACGTGCGCTCAATCATCGCAAGCATCTTCTTCTCTACATCGGTTTGTGGATTACAATCAATAGTAACTCCTCCACCAAGTGATAGATTTACACTCCAATCCACAATAACTTTTTCAGTAGCAGAAGGGATACGGTGAATGTCTCGGTATTCAGTACGGTATAATGGATTGCCTTGTGCGTCATCAAGACCAGTCGGAACTTCAACAGGGCGCATTGGCCTGTTGTCAGTTTTGGTAACTTTATGGTTTTCTGGTTCGAAGTTTAATGCTGCATCCGAAATCTCAGGAGCTAAGGCTTTAACCTTGTCTACAAGTTTTTTAGGATCTTTAATAAGTTCATCGAGTTCCAGTTGTTCCATTCGTGTACTACCCTTGTGGGCACACACAAAAATACCCCACAGATTGCAGGGTATTTAGTAGGTAGGCTTACGTGCGTAGTTTAATATTAGTTACGCTTTTCTTAAGTAATCGAAAATCTTGTTCTCAATCGCCTTTTGATCTTCAAAAACCTTAGTTTTAACTTCTTCATAATCTAAACCCTCAAGTTTAGCTATTATTCTACTTTGGTTTTTTAGAGACATCTCAACCATTGACTCAATTTGGATCATTTTTTCGACTGCACGATCAATCGAAAATAGATACTCGTTTTCTTGTAAATTTTCTTGCATGATATTTTATTTTAAATATGAAACATACCTAAAGATACGGATTGTAACTGGAATGTTACATATAATTAATTATGCAAGTTTTCCACACAAAAAGCAAGGTTATCATAACTAAAAGCTCAAAGCTTTAATCCCGAGTCCTTTCCTACCACCACAATACATCAAGTATTCACTATCAAATGCAGTGGTTGCGATGTACCTTTTAGTATCGCTACAATGCCCAAACTCTTCATAAGTAACTCCAGTTACCTTATTTTTCTTTTTGGTCTTTTTAATCGTTCCGTCACTATCTTCCAATGCATACTGGTAGTCAAAAATTGATTTCTTGCAGCTCTCGTGAATGCCAATGGTTATACCAGACTTACCATTGCCCTCATATATCTCATTGATGAAGCCGCCAGACTGAACAACCGATGGATTCTTACTTTGAATCTTCAATATCGGCCTGTATTCTTTCAAATATTCCAATATCTTAGTGAAGAAGTTCTCACCCTTCTCAAGCTTTACATCTTCTTTAATGGAAGTCCTATCTCCTCCTACGAATAAACCGGCAACCTCTCCTAATGGATAACGTTTAGCAAACTCCTGGCATAAATCCTTGACTCTATTGCGTGGATCCTCCAAACATATCTCATCGATCTGTTGCAGGTGTTTTCCTTTTATCTGCCACAAAGTACATGTCAGGTATGGATTTACGTTCTCATCCCATGACATCCAAATAGGCAAAGACCTATCCCATTTAATATTATTCACATGATCAGCGTACTTGAATTTCTTCCAGAACTCACCACCGGTCCTGATCTTACCCCAATCACCAAGTCCATAAATTCGGTAATATTCAAAATCGGTTACTTTGTCCTTTTCAAAGTCATCTATGGTATGCTGATCAACAAAACCGCCTGATTGAACTAGCTGACCTGCGGCATTTACAGACCACTTCCCGACAATAAAAATGTTATCTAGATAATTTGTTTTGAATACAACCAGGTTGCCTTTCTCATTAACCCACATCCCGGCAATGTTTGATTCAACTTCTGTCAATTCCTCCAAATCAAACACCTTAGTTTTAATCCAATGCTCTTCGCTAACCGGGTTGAATATGCCAATGATCTGCTGATTAGCCTTACCGCGCAAACGCTTACGGATCTGTTTCAAGTCGTTCTCATCAAACTGGCTGATCTCTTCCAAGACTACCCGTTTAAAGTTTGCAAGCCCTTTAATCTTCTCGCTATCATCTAGGCCTCTGAATCTAACGTATGAGCCGGTAAGCTTACACATGATATAATTCTGCTGGATGACAAAATAATCTTCAAGGCCCCAACCTTTAATGATCCCTGTAAAATCTGAATAGATAGAGTCTTTAATGTCAACCGCATACTTACGCAATACCATTGTGTTCTCATCTTCATTCTCCATCATGGAAATAATAATGAGCTGCACGACGCTGTAAGTCTTACTGGCAGATGAGCCACCATAACACCAAATGAAACGAATTAAGGGGTTTAAAAAGGCATCGCGAAGATGCCAGTATAGATTGTTGAATATGTCAGGATTAAAATCAAATTTAATCTGCCTTGTTTCCACCATATCCTATTTTCACTGTTGTATTCAGTTCTCCCTTAAGGTCAAGCTCAGATTTTTCAACAAGCATGCCTTTAAACTTAGCAAGGGTAGTTAAAGCAGCATCTGCACTGTAAGGCTCAATCGAAATACCATCTCTGGTATGTTTAATTGACTTAATAATTCCACACTCTTTATCATCAACAACTTTAACCAAATCTAGTTCAGCGACTTCTACCATCTCGGTTTCACCATCAACAACTCGATATGCATTTGGATTCTGTTCAAGTTCAATCTCAAGTCTAACAATTTGTGACCTGGTAATATTTAGTTCAGCTTGGAATTTATCGAACTCTTCTCCAGTGTATCCCATTCTATCACAAAAGATCTCCTCACGGATCACCCAATCATTTCTACGCTTAATAACCTCTTTTAAAGGCATTATTACCTGAGGAGTGTAAGGAACTTTCTTTTTAACCAAATAGTCCTTCATATCAGTTCTGGCAATGTTTGTGAAGCGTTTTTTAATTTCTCCCTCACTTGCTCCTGCTTCTTCCAGTAAATTATCGATATATTTTTTGATATGAGGTTTTCTGAGGTTCTCGTATCCTATCTCAGCACAGGTGTTCTTTGAGTAACCAGAATCTCTTGCCGACCTTGAAGCGTTAAAATCTTTAATGTATTCATGGCAGAACTTAACTTCTTTCGCTGTTAACTTAACCTCAGGAACTAGAATGGTTACAGGTGGCTCCATCACGCAAATAAATTAAATTGTGTATCCTCAGGGTGAATACTAAAAACCTTAAACCTATCCACAACACTCATAACTTTCAACTTGAATGGACGAATGACTCCATTGCTATTTGGAAGCATAGGACTTTCAGTATAGACTTTTAATGCGTTGATGGTCTCAGGATTATTAACACCTAAAACTCTTTGCATCTCATCACGAACTCCTGCTGGTAATTTACCGGAAGCTTTTGCATCTTCTTTACGTCTTAGGTATGATAGCGGTTGATAAAGTTGATATACACAACTGATAAATATTAATTTCCGAGTTTCAAAATCCTCCTCTGTGAATGCATCAAGTACTGATTCATAGATTTTCTCAACATACTTTGGATTAACCAAAGTCCTTTTGAACTGGCTAATAATCTCCTGTGCCATTTCAGGATTGGTTTGCGAAATTACGCGCCCTAATATCTCAGCTTTTGATAACATGCTACCTCCTATTGATTATTAACCCCACTTAGTGGGTGTTTAAAACAAAAGTAGTTACAATATTCCATTATTCCAAATATTAGTTAATGCATAATTAGCACCAAATTTTTTTATCATTCTGAGCTTGATAAACTTCTCTCCTCTCCATTGTTTTGTATTTTCCTGTTGCTCTGTTGATGAACGTGTCCAACGTTGTTCCGATGCTCGTCATTGGCCATGGCACAGGAATTCTGCTATACTCACTGTCAAGTGTACTCTCCGACCCTATTAGCTCCCATGTACCGGTAGATCCAGTAAAAGATGAACACAAGTATTCTCCTCTCGAATTGAGTACAGGATTCATGCCACAAGCCTTTCCAATGCTTTGTTAAACACCTCAGACCTTCCAAACTTAGAAACATACCATCGGACAAAAGCTGCGAACTCAGTTGCGATGATGTATACCCCTCCTGCTTCGGTTATATGTTCCTCATACTTCTTCTGATCATTTGATTGCTTATCCCTACCGATTTTAACTTCAATTTTTACCGATAGGCTGGCTACCGTTGCAGAAATATCGGCAGTTCCTTTTGTTCCAGTCCCTTTCTGCCATTCTACTGAACCAATACGCATGTGCTGGCCAATGCTGTTGGTTACAACTTTGGTCCGGTCAACCATACGTCCTAAATTATTGATCCTTTCGGCAGCTCCTCCGGATAAGTTGATAAACTGAATTATAGCTTTAGTCAAACCGTTTGCAGTACGATCAGTGTGTTTAGTTCCAATCACATATTTTGTAGGTATTGATGGGGACTTATGCTCCCTGGTCAACTTATCCATTTCAGATAAAACTTGCAGCGCTGATATTTTTTTGGTTTTCTTTTTCATATCAAGTTGGTTATAGTGTGCTTGCTCCATTTCGGATTGGAAAACGTTTTGGTTCCTTGTACCGTTTTCTCTTAGGTAATCTACCTGATCCCTGATGTCTTTTATTTTTACAATACTCATAATCTATTCTCCTGCGTTAAATGCTTTATTTATGGATTCCAATTGTTTTTTTAGTGTTTCTATTTCGACCTGTTGCTTATTCCGTTGGTGGATTGAATTATTCAATAGCCATCTTAACTGGTAGTTATGATCATTCACTTTATTGCAGCTATCCAGAAATTCATCAAGAAGCAATAAACGTTTCATGCTTTCGAAGTACTTTTCATTTTGACCATTTTTAATGCCGTAGGAAGTAAGTTCACCAATCATTGACAACACCACACCTCTAGCAGAAAGTATCTCCATCGAGGGCTTTAAAATAGTGTCAATGGTAAATTCCCTGGCTTCAGCTATTGCTTTATAATATTCTTTGCTTTCCATGGTTAAAAAGGGGTATCATCTTTTTCATATAAATTATTTACTATGTCTTGGTTTATTTCAAATTGGGCACTTGGCGTCATTGCTGTTGAAATAGGTTCAGGAACAATTTCATGTTCAAAAGCATAAGAATCCTTACCATTAACTTTCTCATAGTACCTGTTTTTTTTCCAATCAAAGTATACTGACACTGATCCCTTCTTAGCCGTGCCTTTTGGTTTTGCCTTTAGTATTTTGATAATAGCTTCGTTTTCTGCAAATGGCAATCCTGATGATGGATTTAATGTTAAATCAACCTTTCCATTAACCCGGTTATGTTCTGGTCTCCAAACCCCAACAACATTAAATGCCCTACGCCCCCATACTGCACCTCCGGCAAAACTGTTTAGTGTCGGTACCGCAGTACAGTATACTTCCTGTCCAGTAACATCTTTTAAAACAATTGGTGGCAGGTCCTTTGCATGAGTTACGATGTTATTGTGCCAATTATTATTCTTAGCTTCTTGCCTTACACGTTTCAATGCCCAAGCAAGATATTTATCCTCTCTGCCCCCATATTTTACAAGATCCTCTTCTAAATCGTTAAACGGATCCAGTGAAGTTGTATTTAGTTTTATGCCTAATTGCTTCTCCAGTGATTTCCAATATTTATAGAAGCTTTCAATGTCATGATCAGTGTCATCGGCATTTATTGGGAAGAAATATTCACTCAACCAATTCATGGCTCCGTGAACTTCTTTCTCTGTAGGAGCATTAGGGTTTGATTTAAAAAATGGCTTCTTTAGGAATTTACTAATAAGCTCCGCAATCACGTCCTCCATGTTTCCAATTTCGCCAGACAAGAAACCATGCTTCCATCCAAAGCTCTGTGTTTGGTTGAACATCATTTCCATATGAAACTCTGTCTTACCAGCACCTGCAAATCCCAAATAGAAAGTTGAGTATCCGAGCTTGAAACTTAATAATTCATCCAAGTTTCTAAATCCGGTGTTTATGCCTCGCTGTATTCCGGTCTCGTAGTGGTGCATTACCGAGTCCCTGTAGTCGTTTATGGTTAGTTTCATTTGAATAGGTTTACATTTTTGCTTTGGTCTATTGCTCCTTTATTTACAAAAGGTTTTATGCCTTGTCTAACCTCCTTATCTCTTGAAATCCATCCAGATGCAGCATTTTTCCACTTAGTCATCTTGTTTTTGCCAACCATCCAATTTTTAGATTCATAAAAATTTATGAATCGTAAAGATTGATCATTGCATTCAGATTCAGTCCATAACGTTTCCAAAGATTTTGACACAAAAAATTGAAAAACTTCATCAATTATTGGTGGAGCGAAACTCTTTTTCTCTACTTCTTTTGTTTTATTTTCTTTTGTTTTATTTTCTTTAGGGGTAACTGTTCTCGGTTTATCACTTTTACTTAGTAAATACTTACTATTACTTTGTAAATGATTACATGTAATGTTTAAATGTTTACATAATAAAGTTTTATCCAAGCACTTGTTAGTTCTCCTTTTGTAAGCTTCCTGGATGAAATAAATAAACTTTTCTGACCAAACAATTTTATAATCTTGCCATAACTCTTTATCAAATTCACCAAGTTTACAGAGGTCGCTTATAATATTATCAAGCATATTTTCGTCGACCCTACACTTAGAAGATAAAAACATAAATTGGATTTCATCTGATAGGTTAAGATAGTGAAAATCAGTTACAGCAATCTCCCTCAATAATTTAATCCAAGTAGAGTATCCATCGTTTCCGTAACGATTTTCTATGTAATTTATGGCTTTACCCTCTTTGCATAAAAAGGGAAAATAATCCACATTATTTTTTTCAGGTTGTGCCATAATGGTATTTTTATTTGGTGAAGGTTTGTTTTAATTCTCTGAGAACCTTGATTAAATTTTCTATTTCCTCCTTGCTTTCGAATTCAAAATATTCTGGACCATCAATGGACTGAATTTTAATTACACTTTTGTTTTCTGAAGTATTGTATGCTGACAATTCAGCACCGGACTTATCCGTAAATAATAATGTTATCATTGGTTAAAATTTTTTAACTGTTTTATAAAGATTAAGCAAACAATCTTTTAAGACTTTGTACGCGATTTTCAGGTATAGGTTTAATGCCTTTTACCCATTGCGTTATTAATGAATTTGATACGTTTAGCTTGTCTGCAATGAACTTCTGTTTAATACCTCTACTGGATATCAAGTTTTTAAGATGCTTAGCCTCCATTTTTAACTATTTTATAATAATTGATTCGTAAACTGTTTTAAATATTTGCCAATCCGATCTAATTTTAGAAATGATTGGCCTATCTCCAGTATAGTCGAAATTTTTGTCCGGCTGATTAGACAAGTTGTTAATCTTTGAGGCCCAACTAACAAATGAATCAGCAATATTTGTATGGGTTTTTATAACAATTGCGTAGTCATGATTTGCAACTATTTTATCTTTTGAGCAAATGTGGAATGATCCTTTATTTTCGCAATAGTACACAGCGACATGGATGTTGTTAATGTTCTGAATTCCATTAAGTCTTTTCATAAAACACGTATTTTAGTTAAACATTAACCCCTGCAAATAGAGTGGTAGACAGCCATTTCTGCGCTGATGCGCTAGAGATACTACTTACAGGGGTTAATGTTTGAATTTCTTTTTACAACCGTCTACCGTTGCGATAAAACAAATATAAACAATTATTTCAATTATTAGTTAATGCATAATAATAATCACAATTTTAATCTTGCTGCGATGTATTTAGCCCTAACCGCTTCTATATCCTGACCAGGTTTAACGTAAATTTCAGTCTTGCTATCGATACGAACTTTAGTACAAGTAGATAAATCAATGACGCGAGTTGGTATTGCTTTAGCCTGGTGCTTTATAGTCATAGGCGGCATCTTACTCTTACGCTCAGACTTTGGCTTTGGAATATAGACGCGTTTAACTCCGTCAATAGGCTTTCTTCCATTGTTAACACGAAGATCAGGTTTCCCCGCTTCTCTATCCAATCTGCGTTTTTCTTTCGCCTTTGCATTTTGTAGATCTCGATTTAACTTAGCTTTTTTGGCTCGTATAGCATCCTTTTTCGCTTTAATTTCAGCAATTTCAGCGGCATTTTCAATTCTTTGACGCTCACGAACACCTCGCATATAGATCTTCATCTGTTCCCTTCGTTCTTCAGGTGTTAATGCCCCCTTAGGAGGAAGCCCTTGCGCTGCCCTTACTTCTGCTCGTTCTTTCTTTAATCTTTCATTTTGCGCCTTATTCCTGGCTATTCTTCTGGCTTCAGCTACGCCAGGAGGTAATTTTGGATTCATAACTTTAATTCTTTTGTTTAATGTTTGCGCCAATTACTTCAACTTCTTTACTCCATAAAGGACTATCCGGATAAACTCGTCCGTACCAATCCTCCTTCTTAGTTGGGCCATCATGCCTGATAATACTTACGTAAGTTGCATGTACCATATGAATGCTCCTTGGTGTAGCATTTGGTGCGGGGAAGAATTTCTGTCCGGGGCTGAGTTTGGTGAATAGGATTTTCATGCTGCCATTCTTAAAGTCCTACATTTATCTGCCATTGCTAAACACCAGGATGTTACTACATGAGGCACAACACTGTTACCAATGAATTTTTTCTGGTCTGTTTGATTGCCTTCAAGTTTATAATCGGATGGAAATCCTTGTATAAGTATCAGCTCGGAAACCTTCAACATTCTCATTTTGATATCGGCTAATCCATATAATGCCATGAACTGTTTAATTCTGACCATCACCGCGCTATCATCATCGTAAATCGGGATGTTAACATTTTTATCAATTGAATACTGTATTAGGTACAATGGCGCTTTATCTTGTCTTGCGACTATTGTAACGCATGGAACGTTAGTGCCTGTGCAATGGCCGCCATGAGAGGGATTTAGAATAAATGGCTGGCAATTAATTAATCTGTGCTTATCGTTCGGCATCAATGTGCCAGCAGGTTGCTCGATCGATTGATATTGATTTGAATTTCCATTACCTGAATAGGTTTTATCAAAAAATATAGGTTGTATTTTGGATAACGTGTCTTTTGTACCAAGAGTGGGCGCGGCAGTATCGATTGAAACAGCATTCTCACCAGTTCCATAATATTTGGCCAAAAAAGCAGGATTAACAATATAAGGATGATGGCGGCTGGCTAACAAAGTTTTTGCTGGTTCATCTACTGAGCTCCCAACGTTTTTAAAGTTGGTGTTCATAATGAAAGGCTGAGCATTTATGATAGCTAACTTATCTTTACATACCAATGTTGGACATGGTACGTCCATTGAATTACAAATGCTTGAATGATGATAGTTTAAAATAAAAGGAACGGCCTTTACTAGTTCCTGATTACCGGCCGTAGATGTTAATGTTCTCGATGGATTTTCAGTTGATTGAATTCTATGTGACGGGTTTCCTCCATTTCTCTGTACTATGAACGGCACAGCTTTTATTAAGGAATGATTCCCAACTGTTGGGATCGTCCCCGCTGGCCCTGTAACTGGGATAACTTTTCCTTCAGGTTTACCTGAATAAGCTTTTGAGAGAAAGTATTCACATTTTATGAGTGATTGTCCATCCTTACATTTTACAGCACCTGCTGGCCCTGTTACAGGTATAACCATTCCAGATGGTTTGCCACTGTAATATTTAGCAATGAAACACATTGCCGTCCGGTTTTGGCAAGATATTGTTGGTGCAGGTTTATCAACAGAAACAACAGACTGTTTTCTGTCGCCATTTTTAGCCATGGAATTGTATTTCAATAAAAACTCATCCTTACCACCCGCAACAAATTTGATTAAACCAGCTTCAATACGTTCTAATGAAGCATCAACCAATGGTTTTTTACGATTGAAGATACTTAAACCTTCATCATCAAAGTCCAGTACATCCTTAACCGCTTTCCATTTATGCTGAACACCAAACATTCCATCTAAACCCGGCTTTTTAGCGTGAGTTGTTTCTGGCCAAACAATAGGTAAATTCGGTTTAGCAAAACAACCAAATAAACGATTACGCGATGTATAGGCACCAAAATCAGCACTGTTCAATTCTTTCCATTCGTTTCTATATCCGAATGAGTCAATATGCTTACACCACTTTAACCAATCAGATCCAGATTTTCGGCTAACAGGTTTTCCGTTTACGTCAAGGGGGCCCCAACTCATAAACTCTACAACATTCTCGATCTGTATGTAATCTGGATTTAAAGCATCAACATATCTGTCTAAATGATCAGCTAGGGTTCTACTATCTGCATCACGCGGCTGACCTCCTTTAGCTTTACTGAAATTTGTGCATTCTAAGCTTGCCCAAAGGATTATTTTAGCATTAGGGTATAGTATTCGATATTTTGCAATTAATTCAACCAGTGGCGCTAATTCAACAGTTCTAATATCTTCCTCAAAATGCACAACATCAGGATAATTACGCCAATGAGATTTTATAGCAATTGGATCATGATTTATGCAAGCCATTACAATGGCAACCTGGTCATCACCAAATAAGGCACGATGAAATCCAGTAGAAGTTCCGCCAGCTCCACAGAAAAGATCTATTATTAAAAATTCTACTGATTCCGGATTTTTAACTTTGATGGGATTAAAGCCACCACCCTCTGTATACAGGAAATGTTGCTTATTTATCATCTTCTTACCTCCTTGCTGAAATTTGAACATTCTAAACATTGAGTTATGATTGTCGCCAACTCCTCGTGGCCTTCCCTATCTTGTATACGTGAATAGTCAATAACTACACCTCCTTTTGCTGAACTAAACCCAGGAAAACATTCTGGTGAAGCCCAAATAAATTCTATATTTTGATTTGTCATTTCTTCTAATGTTTTTTCTTTGCTTGAGTTAATTGACATGATATTAGGATTTGAGCCATCCCGGCACCTCCAAACCCCGCCACTCGAACGAGGCAGGGCGAAGAATATGCAAAATATTAGTTAATGCATAGGAAGGGATACTAAAAAGGCAAATCATCTTCTTCAGCCAACACTCCTTCCACAGCTGCTCCTGCATTATCATTTGCTGAACCACCAGAAAAGTCTTTAATGTTTCCTAATATTGGAGACAACTCTTGTGCAGCTTTTTTACCTTCTTCATCTAATTCCTTCCAAATCTTGCTGTCCGTAGTCTTGCTGATAAAGCCATTCTGTCCGTATTTATCCTGCTCAGATTTAAAATTCACGTTTACGGACATGTAAACTGCACCATCTTTTTCAGTTAATAGGTTAGCGTCAATTGGAATAACGATACATTTAACAGGACCGTTTTTTCCTTTTTTCTCCTGGATTACATGTTGCAATTTTGTCAATGCGATGCTACCAGATAATTTTCTTTCTGTACTCATTTGAATTGGATTTTGAATTTGCTCGATATTGAGCGGCTTGCCACTGATCACCGCGGCCAGGTGTTTGCCAATATTGGCTGGTAATGCTTTAATTCTTTTCTACGCCTACCCCTTCTAACTTTTCCGAAGCGTATTTGCCGACAATATTTGTGGTTACGTATCTACCTATACTATCTGCATTGAATAGTCCTGATTTTACTTMCTGCGGAACACCTGAATAAATGTAGGTGCCACCGTTTTTGAACTGAATAAACAGGCTACCAGTTTGTGGATTACTTCCGAAAAAGTTAATACCTTTTGAAGGAATAGAATTGATGTTAAACGATTCTAATCGGGGGTTAACTGAATAATTAACGCCTTGTAAATTTATTGTTTTCATAACTTATTTGTTAATTTTAATTTCTCCCAAATAATCTTCGTTATCACATTCGATCACTGGCATAAAAAGCAAATTAGCATCATTAATTCTAAAGACTGTTGCTAATTTCTCACCCTGCTGAAGTAATACTTCTACGTGGTCAGTATTGGTAATTTTGCATGCCATTCCTAATCTAAATACCAGTTTAGCAGAGAAATATGAGATTCCAATTTTTATCTTCTTTGCTGGATCAACTTCTTTTTGAATGGGAATTGCTTTAACCTCACCTTCACCTTCGCATACAGGACAATCACAATATTTCTCATAGAATTTATCATTCCATTCATGCTGAAATTCAACCTCTCCCTCTCCTTCGCAACAATCGCATGTTTTAGTAACATCAACTTTGGGACATTCCTTAATTATTGACCGGATATCCTTAATGTCAATTTTTCCAAGGACACCCCCTGTTTCAGGAATAACACTAAGAACATTCTCATGATTATAATCTGTCAATTCCTGAACATCAGGCGTAAGATCAGCATTAATTATAACCATGGTAAACGCATCAGTTGCAATTGCTTTATCCCCAATTCTGAATGGATTATTTTGCCATTCTCTCATCTCATCATCATTGACAAATAGATTAAGCAGCTCCGTATAGTTTATGTTTCCCATGATTATGCTGCTTTTTTAGATTTAACAACTGCTTTATATTTCTCCTCATACTTTATGTATGCAGATTCGATCTTAAGCCCTTCAGATTTGGCCTTACGCTCAGCAAACAACTTCATGCTGTCCAGTTTCATTTTACCAAGATCCTGTTCATCTGAATGAGTGATAAAGAATTTGAATATCTCAGACCATCCAGCGCGATCAAGAACAATGATCTCATAGCTATCTATAGATTGAGCAGCAGGAACTTTTGATAATCGCTTAGCAGTATCAATTTGATTGTCAATAATCACCGATGATACCTGCGTTTGAACGTTTTGTTCTGTCCTTGCCAAAGCCTCCTGAGATTGTTTCAATTCCAATGCCTCCTGCACAGACTTTAACGTTGCAGCGGCGGCACTTTCTGTAACACCTGCTTCTAACTCCAATTTCCGTTCTGGCATTAATGTAACTAAGTGGTCAGCGTACGCCTTGATTTCAGCTTGATAGTGTGGCGCAACTTTTTCAAATTTACATTCTTTAGCGCTGTTGCAAATCGTGGTTAGTTCTTCAAGGGTAAAGTATTTAGTGTTGTCAAGTGGATTATGGTCAAGCGTTGCCACAATCCCATCCCAATACTCTTGCTTGAAGGTCCCGACAACCATTGATAGCATTTCAAGTACTGATTCATACATTTCAAGAGTACAATTCTCATAAACGTCCATCAACTTCTCTTTGTCTCCTTTAAGAAGGTCGGCATACTGAGTACGGATTTGCGTTTCCGCTTCTGCAAACAATTCAATACGTGCCTTTTCTTTATCCAACTTCGTTTGTGCTTTAGCCTGCTCGGCTGCTTCCTCTTTCTTGTATGCGGCAACACTATTATTACGCGCTGTTTGCAGTTCAGTAACCAGATCAACTTTAAGCTTAGTTTCCTCGGCTGTAAACATTTTGATTATCTCATTCAACTTAGAGGTGAATGGTTTACGATCATCTTCAGCTTTGGTTGCTGCTTTTTTAAGAGACGCCAAATAGTCGTTTATAGCCTGGTCAGTTGCAGGAGTTAATTTTACACCCTCCTTTTCGGCTTGCAGTTTCAACACATCATGTTTTTTCTGATAGGTAGTTACCCACGATCTGGTTGTAGTTAGGACGGTTCCTGCGCTCTGCAAGTCCTCCTGTTTGATAATTGTTAGTTCGGTACTCATATTGGTATGGCTGTTGAAGTGAATACTGGTTTAATTGGTGTTGCTTGTAATTTGGCGGTAGCCCTGGTTGCTCTCACATTGTTAGGTGTATTTCCAAACTTTCGGTTGCAGAATGATTCTACATCTTCAAACTGAACTGCCGCAGTAATACTTTCAGGAGTACTGACGATACCACGCATATTAATGTAATTTCGTTTTTCTGCTTTATCACGATATCTAATTTCAGCTAGCTTTAAAATTGCGTCAATCTCGGCTCTACTTGTTGTACCCTGCCATTCCTTGATTTTATAGCTAGGAGTTGTTTTCCAATCTGCCGGAGCCCAATTCATCGCGATATCAGCAGGTGACTCAGGGAAATTCTCATCCCACAATAACCGCTCACATTCCATTTGAATACCATGAGTTTCATAGAAACCTTTTCGGCCAGACTTAAAGTTGATGATGGCACGTTTCTGAACTCTTACTTTGCATTCTCTTGGCTCACCTTTTCTGGGTCCTGATTTGTACGGATCGTTTTCATCAACGCCATCCTCGGTAACTGTTAATAAGCACACTAAGTCGATAGGTGTTCCAAAGCCGCGTTCATCACTTAATAATACGTATTCTAAACCAAAAGGAATAACCTCATAGTCATTATAGAACTGAACAAATGCCAATATATCCTCCCGCAATTTATCGTTCCACCATTTGCAATCATCATCCCAAAAAGATTCATTGCTAAGGTATTCTTCAATGATACCGTCAATTGAATCAAGGTCGTAAACACCCTCTTTAATGAAACGTCCAATCTCTAAGTGCATCAATGTCCCATATTTAGCGGCTACATTCATCAATCGTTCTGATTCCTTTTTACCGTGTTGGAATTTCCATTCTTCCAATTGAACAGGAGTAGGCATAGATTGGGCAATGGAGGTGGTCAATGAGGTGTATAACCTGAATGGTTGAGCCAATGATCCATCTTGCTCAATTTTAATATAGCTACGCCCTTTGTTAAAATTAACACGCCCTACTTTATAGTTTGGTAGTTTTATTGCTGTCTCGTCGAACCATTCGGTAGGCACGAATTCTACTGACATACTCATGATGATATACCTCCTACTGCTTTATGCAATGCTTCACTTGCTTTATTTACGGCATCTATCCACATTGAACTTGTTGGCTGTCCAGACTCGACACCTTCCTGCTCACACATGTGAAGATGAACAAGTTGCGTTAGCGCCTCCAATAAGTCCGGAGCAGATGAAATAAGTTTCGCGTTAGCAGCATCCTCATATGTTCCATCCAGTTCGTTAGAAACCAATGTTGCTACCCATTTCATTCCGCCATTAGCAAATACATCAGACTTTACAAAGTATCCGATTTCCCATGGCCCAGGTGTTCCTTTAAAATCCTTCATTATTTCGATCCCTCCCCTATTTCTAAAACCTTTGCCTCCATTGTTCCGCTTTCAATCATCTTAGTAGTAAGACGATTCATTGAACCACCAGCCTCGATATAATTACGAACTGCTTCCATGTTCTCGTCTGTAAATGACGGGATCAAACTAACCACCGGATAAGTTTTTGCTTCACCGGGGGTGTATGATTTTTTCATTTCAATAGTTAAGTTGAAAGGGAAACCGATGATAGATCCGGCACGCTCCATAACAAGATCAAATGATTTGGTTATGCTAGGAATGCTTACTTCTTTAGCTTTTGTCGACCATGACCAGTAACCAAGCACGCCTGTCATTTTAAGAAGTACAAAACGCAATGTCAAGGTGCGTTCCCACTTAAGTGCTTTTACGCGCTTATCGGCAGCAGGAACATTATCAATATACTTTCCTGTGGAACTATCGAATATGGTAAATAACTCTCCGTCACCATATCCGTAACGTTTGCCTTTATCCCAACTTTCAAACTGTTCATTGCATACCTCATTGATATTATTGGACACGAAAGCTACCTGCAATGAATTTGGTTTTTCACCAAATAAGGCTGTAAACTGATTTGCAAAATTTCCAGTTGGTCTGAAATAATCAATTGCTTTTGGGTATTCAACACCTTTTGCAGATGTTGCTTTAATGCCCGTTTTAATTTTACCGATTTCCGGCAGCGTGCTTGCATTATTCTGTGCCTTAGCTACCTTGATACGTCCTGAACTCATAGTGTTTATTTTTATTTAGTGATTAACAATTGTTGAATTATCCATTACCGACTGAGCCGCCTCATGATTGCCTGCCCATATCGAGGCTAACACTACTATCGCTGTGATTACCAATGCTAGAACTGCAAGTAATACAAGGATGTCTTTCGAAGCCAACTCCAACATCCGATTAACTGCTTCATGACGCTCATCATCCTGGCTTTTACGAATCATGGCTTTCCAGTTCATCATTACCTGATCTTGTTCGGTTAGATCATTGTAGGCGCTTATTACTCTTTTAGTTTGCATGACTTACCTCCTTTTCGTTTAATTTGAATACTTCGGTTTTGGTATTGGCTAATGATTGTTTTACTTGATATAATCTGTTCCAGCAATCGTCAACCGGCATTCCAGATAGAATTAAATCGTTGAACTCAGCATCTAACCTGTCTATCTCATGAAGAGAAGCAGCCATTTGTATAGCTAATGATTTGTAGTTATGCATTGGTGGCCTCCATTCTTGATTTAATCCCGATCTGCATATCATCCAACACGCTCCCTATTTGGTTAAACGAAGCAGTTTCTAACCACTTGTTATACTCATCCATGATCCTGCTTCTTTGAGCAACCGACCTTGCTGACTTCATTCTTGTCATTATTGATTTGTAGGTCATGATCTTGCCCTCCTGCTTATCCTGAAATAATCTTCTTCAATAAATTCCTCAATGGCTTTTCGCTTAAAGGTTAATTTACCTGTGCGTTTGCTGGATCCTAAATCGTCCTTATGAAGTAATACCCAATTCTCGCTAACATTCAGCATCTCACAAACCTGTTTGGTGCTTAAATAAGGTGTGGTGGTAGATTTAAGATCTTTGATGGTGGTGGTCACTGCCTGTTCCAATGAGTCCAGCTTATTAATTAACTTCTCTAATACCTGAGTATCAATCAGGGTCATGCCTGGAGCTACTTGTATAAGTCCTTCCATTACGCTGCCCTCCTTTTAGATTCAACATACGCCTGACTTTCGTCATTAAGGAACTTAAGATTTGATAAGATGAACCGATTGAAATAAAGCGCTAACACTTTATCTGTGTTCTGCTCAAAGAACTCTGCAGATGTTAGGGGGTTGTAAATCTCTGAACCATCAATATCAGCGGTGTTCAACTCATAATCCTCTACATAGGAAATGATATCTACTAATTCAACACCAACAGGTATACAATTTGGAATTATAAAGCTGATGATGAATCCTGTTTGCTCCGTAGTGAACGGATTGGCAATTTTTTTTAATAGCTTTGACATTAGTTAATTATTTAAAGTGGTTAGCTAATGGGCCCTTATTTATAACTGGGGAGTTTGATTTAGGGCCCTACTTTTATTTTATGCTGTCCTTTTTACGATTATGAACTTTGGTTCAGATTTCGTGTCAAGTGAAAACTCTGCGGTTGGCTCGGAGATTTTTACATCCCTACTTGCTATTGATGCTAATGAGCTTTTAAACTTCTTTGGAGATTTGAACTTCTCACCTACCGGAGTTTTAAGGAGTTCCTTAACCCAGGAGAACTTATCCTCAGGAGGAGCTACGATTCTAATATGTTCTTTTTGCATATCTATTAATTTATTATCCCTTTTTTCATTCCGAAGTAAACGATCTGCTTACTGTCTTGTAGTCCCGTTTTCTGTCTGATGCTTTTCAGATGAGACAGCACGGTGTAATAGCTTATGTTCAGATCCCACGCAATATTCTTATCAATCATTACTGATCTTTCAACGATTTCGATTTCTCTTTTGGTAAGGATACCAACTTCAAAATCTAAGCTCGGTATACCGTAATTGTTTGCTAGTAGGTTCATGGTAGTAGTTATTTGCTATATGCTGTTTTAATTGTTATGTTTATCTTTGTTGAGTTGAACAATACAAATGTACTGAATAAATAGAGTATACAAAATATTTCACTGTATTTTTTCAGTGTTATTTTGTAACTACCTGACAATCAATAATAAAATTTTAAGATGAGTAGTGAAATTCCGGATTTTAATGACAGATGCACATTAGTTCTGCTTCAGAAGAAGAAGGGAAAAAGCAGCAAAGAAACAAAAAAGATCAAAACTCTTATTTTCCAGTACCCTAACCATGAGATCCACGAAGACAGGGTTATTGGGTTTTTAATTAGAGAAGGATTTTTAGAAGTGAACGGACTCATGCCAAATTTGGAAGATGAGAATGGATATCCTGTACAGAATCCAGATAGCAGCCCTTATCTAGAGACTACAAAAATTGGCGAAACAGCACTTATTAATGGATACTTCCCTTCCGATTACGCTGCTAGGGTATATGATGTTAAGGCTAAGCGGTTACAAACGATGTTAGCGATCGGTGGAGTTTTATTAGGTGTCGTTGGATGGGTAATAGGATATTTAAGTAACAAATGTTAGACAATAAAACACTGAATAAATATAGCAAAAATGGAGTATCCAATAAGAAATAGGCTAAAAGAATATCTTAAGTCCATAAATATTAGTGAAGGTGCGTTTGAAACAAAATGCGGTCTTTCCTCTGGATACGTAAGCGGAATAAAAAGCGGAGTCGGATCATCAACAATTGGAAAGATTCAAAGCGCTTTTCCGGATCTTAATACATCCTGGCTTTTAACTGGACAAGGAGATAAACTAAATAGTAAAACCACATCTAATAACGCTAAACCTTTACACGAAGTGCAATACCCAATAGAACCAGGAGAATCTCCATTTATAGACATGGGCAACGGTCAGTACACTATGCTTGTACCGTTAGTTGATGAATACGCTTATGGTAGCTTCCCAGCTGGATTTAAGGACCCGGAATATGTAGAAGATCTGAAAAAAATATCAATAACTGTTGACAAACAGCACAGAGGAAAATACTTTGCGTTCGAAATAATTGGGGATAGTATGGAAAACTACGAAAGTAAAGAATCAGCAAAGAAATCAATAGCAGAAGGATCTATTGTTGTTGGCCGAGAAATACAACGGTCTCACTGGAAAAGTAGATTACATTATCATAATTGGGCCGCATTTGTAGTAATACATAAAGAATATGGTATAGTATGCAAAACTATATTGAATCAAGATGTAGAAGACGGTGTTATTCATTTAGGCTCTTTTAATTCAGATAAAACTAAACATAAAGACTTTGCGTGGAGCCTCGACGATATACAGGCAATATTTAATGTAGTAAGAATTATAAACGAACCATGAAAAAACTATTAACGCTAATATTAATTACAACATACAGCTTTGCCTTTGCTCAGAAAATTGACACGATACCATTTAAGGGCGCATATAAGATAATAATAGAAAATAATGATACAGCCGGACAAAATTTTAAAGCAGTTGGCCAAGGTTTGGTTGATCAAGATTTAGGAATAGGATCAAAAGACTCGGAGTTTGGTCAAATAATAAGCGCTCCGTTTAAAACTAAAGACATATATTATATTGGCAAAGGGCATTCAGTAATAATCGCAAAAATTAAAGACAAGCTGATCACGTTATACTCTCAATATAACCCGAACGAAACCACTAAGATAGTTTCGTTTAGTGAGAGCCAAAGCACCTATTCGCCAGTAAAATACACCAAGGGAATTTCCAGGGAGCAAATTATTTTTGAGGTTATGAATAAGTTTGCAAAATCATTACCTCATACAAAACTAACTTACTCAGAGTAATGTCAACCAAAGCTGAATTACATAATCAAGTACAGGCAGCTAAGCGAGATAAACTTTCTCGTGTAATATCAGCGGCTATGCATATAATACATGAAAGTCACTTGTCCGGTTCTAATCTATGGCCTGAGCATGGTTTTCAAATTGGCTACCACGGTTCAGAATTTCTACATGACATCGCTTATCTCAACGCTAAATACTGGAATTACCCACCTAAAGAGGAAGAAGATAAACTATTAATAATTAATATGCAGTCCCTGGACGCGAAACGACTTAAAAGTCAAGGCGCTGCTATAGATATGATTATGGAAGAGGCAACTTATGACGATGTCCTTTTTAATATATTGATATATAAAAATGATGCATTAAATGATAGGTATTTTTTAGGAGGGTATCTAATCCCTAATTCGCATTCACTTCAACTAAGATTCAAATTCACAATAAACCCGATAGACTCATCACCTATCCCACAAAATATAAGATAATGAAAGTAGCAATGGCTGTAGATAAGGCCCAATCAAAGAAACTTACTGAATTCAGAAGCAAACACATCGCAGATAGTCAAATGGCAGCAGCAAAGTTACTTGGTATATCTCAAGGTACACTTTCAAGAATGGAGGCCGGAATCATCCCAGTTAACAATACTGTTGTTAATAAGATGGTCAAAGATTTTGGATTGAGTAAAGAATGGTGGTTCCATTCATCCGGCAACATGAAAGCTGATAAGAAGTCGAACAATATGCATGATATAGCTGCCTTTCGAGAAGAAGTTGCTGCACTGCAAACTGAAGTGTTAATGCTAAACAGTACAGTGTCTCATTTCATAAAAATAATAGAAAAACAAGGAAAGGATATTGAGGACCTAAAGAACAAATTACACCATAAATAGTCTACTTCATTTACACCAAAAAACAACCACTCCACATAACCATTTGACTAACAAATACTTAACAACAACCTAATTACTCCCTTCGGGTCCACGGAATAACCTCTAATTTATTGATTAACAAATAGTTAAACAGAAATTAGAGGTTTTTTCTTTTTCAAAAAAAATAATAGATCATTTGATATCAAGCAGTTAAAGTGTTCGATTATCTAAACTACTTCCTTCCATAAAACCGTAATTAGCTAATTATTAACAGTAAACTACTTTGAAAAGTCCTTTCCTTCTTTACCACTACATCGACCAAAAATCAAAGGGATGTTTATTCAAATAACTGGCTGAAACGATGTATTTAAATTAGGCGCTAATCTTTGAACTGAATTTTACTTATTTTTGCTTATGAAAATATCTGATGCTACATCTTCTATTGACCCGGCAAATAGTACTGCTTTATCAGACACAATCCAAAATAGTCCAAATACTTTTCATATACTGGACCTGAGCATAACCGGGAATCCGATTTTTTCATTGGAATATAGCAGGAAGAAATTTTACACCGCCACTTTATTACAAGGGAACTATCGGCTTGAATTTGAAGATAAGAACATTGATGTTTCGGGCAACTCTTTACTATTCACCACCACAAAAATTCCTTTTGGGATACATTCGGCCGGTTTAGGGTACTCCGGCATCAGTTGCGTGTTTAAAGAGGAGTTTATTACTAAAGTTAACAGTGGTTATCGTCTACTTGAATTTCCGATCTATAAACCAGGCAGGCAGAACATCTATTCCCTTACAGAGGAACAGACGAAACACTTTATTGAGGTCTACAATAAAATGTTTGATGAATCACAAACCGATAGCCCTTTTAAAGAGAATCTGCTACGCACCTATTTACTTGAAATTATTTTTAATGCACAAAAACTCGCTCCGTTTAGCTCCTTCGTAAAAACAAATAATACCACCGAGGTTATCGCCTGTTCCTTTATAAGATTGTTAGAATCGCAGTTTCCCATAGAATCCCCTCAGGATACGATCAAATTTAAAACTGCAAAGGATTTCGCAGACAGTCTATCACTCCATCCCAATTATTTGAACCGCCAGGTAAAATTGTCCAAAGGAAGAACCGTAAGTGAGATCATCGCAGCAAGACTTGTTCAAGAGGCTAAGATCTTATTAAAATTAACCAACTGGAACATTGCGGAGATTTCTTCTGCACTCGGTTTCGAAGAGCCGTCACATTTCAATTTATTCTTTAAAAAGCATGCCCGCAGTTCTCCCACAGGATACAGAAAATTACATAAGGAATAGCTGCTCCTCGAAGTTTGCGCAAGAAAGTTTGATTTTAGTAAGGATCGGTTTTATTTACGCTAACATTGGCCATGTCATCCTCTCTACATTTGCATTGAAATTAAACAACTTGCAAAATGAAAAAGTTAGCATTAGTAACCGGAGCCAATAAAGGAATAGGTTTTGAAACAGCGAAACAACTAGCAGCTCATAATATTAAAGTTTTATTAGGGGCAAGAAATGAAATCGAAGGCAAAAAAGCGGAAGCGGCCTTAAGGGAAGCATCTTTAGATGTTATCTTTGTTAAACTTGACATCAGTAATCCGGCTGATATTGATAACGTTAGAAAATATATTGAAAGCGAATATGGTGTCTTGGACATTCTAATCAACAATGCAGCCGTATTTTTAGACGGCGTGTGGTTCGGAAATAACACGGAAACTGTACCCGTACAAACCCTGCGGGATACTTTTGATATTAATTATTTCGGTACCGTAGAGCTGACTCAGGCATTATTGCCCGCAATAAAAAAAAGCAAAGCGGGGCGTATTGTAAACATCAGCAGTTTGTCCGGTTCCTTTGGTGTTCATTTGGATAAAGAACATTGGTTATACGCTTTAAAACCTTATGCTTATAGTGCGTCAAAAACGGCCTTGAACCAGTTCACAGTTTTTCTGGCTAATGCCCTTGACGCTTCCAAGATTAAAGTAAATGCAGTTAGTCCAGGTTGGGTGCAAACATCCATCGGTTCAGATCAGGYACCCTTAACTCCGGAAGAAGGTGCTAAGTCTGGCGTTGCCATGGCATTAATTGATGAGAATGGTCCAACAGGAACTTTTTCACAATCAGACGAATTTTTACCCTGGTAAATAGAAGGTAAGGTAAAACAGAATTGCATAATCACCCGGGACCAAGACCAAGGGGAACTATAAAAGCTGGGATACTTTACCATCCAGATTTTCCTGTATAGCATCCGTGCGAATTATAAGGTGAGGTGTTTAAAGTTGATTCTTCAAAGAAGCGTTACTTGTACAGGTGAAATTAAGCAATATTAAACTTGTCTTAAAATCACATCACGCAAACGCTCTTCGTTTTCATCACCCCACTCCCCTAATGCTGCAATCACTGGGATTAATGTCCTACCAAATTCGGTAAGGCTGTATTCTACCTTTGGCGGTACAACAGGAAAAATTTTTCTAGTCACCAGTTCGTGCTCTTCTAACTCTTTCAACTGAATATTCAAGACCCTACGTGAAGCATCTGGGATTTTGCGTTGCAATTCGCTTGGGCGTTTATGACCCTCATTGATAAACCATAGCAAACGGATTTTCCATTTTCCGAAAAGTACTTCACCGATAAGATCAAGTCCACAATTCAAATTCGGTATTATCTTTCTTTGGTACATTTTATAAAGTTACACCTATGTTCCATTTTGTGCAATAGGGGAAAAATTTATCCCTATCCGAATCGTAATTCCGTAATTGTGTAAACTGTTTTTACTCCCCAATTTTGTCCCGTAAACAATTCTTAAATATGGAACAATTTAATTTCAACAATGAGTTATTGGGCAAGATTTCCCTGGTAACGGGAGGGACAAAAGGAGCCGGAAGGGCAATTGCAGAAAGGCTCTTGCAAGCCGGCGCAACGGTTATCATTACCGCAAGGAACGCACCCGAAAAAGAGAACAGCAACCTACATTTCATTCCTTCCGATTTAAGTAAGGCAGAAGGAGTCCGAAAAGTAACCAGCGAAGTGCTGTCGACTTATGGAAGACTAGATATTTTGGTGAACAACCTTGGTTCTTCGCAAACACCGGCCGGGGGCTTTGCCTCCTTAACCGATGAAGATTGGGAATCCACCCTACAGGCAAACTTGCTTGCGCCTGTTCGACTAGACAGGGGATTTTTACCGCAGATGATTGCACAAAAAAGTGGTGTTATTATCCACATTGCTTCAATCCAGGGCAAATTGCCTTTATATGACTCCACTTTACCTTATGCCGCTGCAAAAGCGGGACTGATCAACTATAGTAAAAGCCTATCAAATGAAGTAACGCCAAAAGGTGTACGCGTACTGACTGTTTCTCCAGGATGGATAAAAACCACTGCAGTAAAAGGTTTTTTGGAAAGGATCGCCCAAGGATCAAATATTTCCATTGAGGAGGCCCAGAAAAGCGTAATGGATGCCTTGGGTGGCATACCCTTCGGCAGACCTGCAGAGCCGGAGGAAGTAGCTGAACTGGTCGGTTTTATAGTTTCGCCAAGAGCTAGTTATCTGACAGGAACTGAATTTGTTATCGACGGAGGCACCTTACCAACAATTTAATCATCTTTAAAAATTAAAAAAAAAATGAACTTACCGAAAGTAATAACTAATCTAGTACAAGCGCAGAACAGTTTTGATAGCGTTGCTTATGCGAAATGTTTTTCAGAAACAGCACTAGTTTTTGATGAGGGCAGAACGCACAGTGGAAGAAAAGAAATAGAGCATTGGATAGCGGAGGCCAACGAGCGTTACGAAGCCACCATGAAGGCCGTTAGTTTCGAAGAGAAAGAAACTGAAAGTATTTTAAAAGCAGAAATTTCAGGAAATTTTCCAGGTAGCCCTATTTTAATGAGCTATCACCTGAAAATAGTCGATGAACTTATACAGTCATTGAAGATTATAGGATAAGTGGGAATGCCTAATTTTAGCCAAAAAAGTTCGATTGTCTCCCCCCTCAAGTCCACCGATTAAAACATAAAAGGCTACTGTAATGGTAGCCTTTTATGTTTTATCTCTAATTCAATGGAATATTAAGTTTAGTGCTTACGATCTTGACCTCACTATCATTCATTGCATAGAGATATAGTTTATAACTTGACGGATTCTCGGGAATGGTTAAGGTCATACTACTTCCCTCTCCCAGTTCTATCACATTAACAGGATTACCATAGGAATCAGTTTTCACAAGATTCCATTTAAACCTCAGGTTTGCCTCAGGCTTGGGTAAACTCCACTCGTTTGAATTAAAGACCAAAGCCCGGTATGTTACAGGCATATTCGCAAAAATGGTTACCGAAGGCAACAATACCTTTATCATTGGCATCTTTGAAGGTAATTTTGAACCGGTCCATTGATTTGACAGCTCATAAAATTCAAACTTATTCTTTCCGGAGTAATCTTTAAGACCATCAAATGTGACGAATTGATTAGTCATTTCATCTTGCCAGTTGGCTATAAACACACCTGCTTTAGTACTCTTGTTCTTTAAATAACCTGAAGTATTTACCCTGCTAAAGAAATACGGTTCTTTAAAATTCTTTATTTCAGTCATAGCAACAGAATCAGAGTACTTATCTGCAACCAAACCAAAATAGTCGATATCAGGAATCCTGCTATGAAGCATGGCGATATTCTTACCCAGATTATTGTTTGCATACAGATCTACGGTAACTGGTCTGCTCGGATCTATTTTCTTAATCTCCTTTACTAACTTATGCAACCATGAAATATATGCTTCCCGCGGGAAAAACAGATCTGGCATATAGTAATCATGTTCCAGTTTACGCAGAGGCGTATTTGCAATATTCCATAAAATGATGTCTTTTCTACCCTTTAATTCTGCTACAGTATTTAACACTTTATCCGCATAACTATCTAAAGCTTTTCTGTCGGCAATAAAGTCACTATTATCCGGCAGCCAATAACTGTAGGCTACTTTAAGTCCATTATCTTCAGCAACATTTAATACATTTCGGTCATATACACTTGGCCCAAAATACTTGATCGTATTGAAGCCTACTTTTTTCATTTCCAAAATATCAGCTACAATTTCTTTCTTCTTTAAAGCATGGTAATTGGTAGACCATATCTGACCTTTTGCATAATTAACCCCTCTTATCTCTGATAAAACCTGAGTGTTTTTTGTAGAACTTTCTGTGTTGTTTACAGCAGTTTCAATACCATTTGGATAATTTATCCAGCTTCGCTTTTTGTTGTATTTTTTTAATGCCAAACCTACTTTGGTAAAATCTTCAATTTTCCAATTCAGAGGCTTGCCAATAGCTGTGTCTATCGTGTTTCTATCTAAGCTACTATTGAAGAATACAGCTGCTTTAATTTCCGGGAATTTACGTCTAATGCTTTTAAACGCATTTTGAAACCACTGATCTTGCTTACCCTCAGCTGGCAACGATCCCATTTCCGCAAGCATAACAGGTAAATCAGTTTTGAATAAAGGATTTTTGTGGAATGGCTGATAAAGCTGTTCCATACTGTACCAACTATTGCTACCATTTCTAGTACCGTAATTTAAATTAGTAACACCTATCCAATCCACATATGGCCTTCCAGGAAAATATCCCGACACCGCATCAGACTTCCAGGGATTCCAAACCCATATCGCGTTATAGGCACCATTTTTATTAAAATAGTCGTGAACGTATTTCCAGCCATCTTTAAACTCTTCTGCACTATTCCCTCCTTTAGCAGACCACGGATATTGTGGATTGTCTGCCTCGTGGGCAAACCGAATAAAAACAGGGCGTTTAAGCGATTTTATTTGCTTAGAAAAAGCATTTAAATAATCATCGTAATCACCCTTTAGGATACGTGAGAACACCTTTTCTTCTCTCTGCCCTTCCTCAAAACTTTTTACTTTATCAAATAAACTTTGCCATGGTTCCCAACTAATCATCGGTATAGCGTTTGATTTGTAAATTGAATCTATCAGTGAGTTGGGCAGCATAGATTCAGCATGATCTCCCCATGGAATGTAAAGAGAAACTATACCAAAATGTAATTTACTCTGAATTTCGTATTGCTTAACAAGCTTTAAAGAAGTTAACCCGTTGCTTTTTTCGGGGGCAAATATCCCTGAAATAAATATGTCTTTATTATAATTATAAGGCAGTGGTTTTACCTCGTTGCCAGAGCGCGTATTTACAAAATAGATCGCCCCACAAACAATAAGTGTGGTAATCATTAATGCAGTACTCCTAACTCCACTATATATTTTTCTCCTGAGTTTCCAGAAGCGCGCTTTAAATTCCGAAACATAACTCATTGTTGAGTTTAGTACTGGTACTTTCCTCTTTAACTTCCTGAACTGGCTTTGTCTGCTTGCAACAATTGTAAACGACAATATAATGCAATTAAGTCCTGCAAACCCTGCCATAATCAAATTGTAAGGGTTCCAGTCTTTATATAATCCAAATATTATTGAAAAGAGAGAGATTGCTATTACTGCTATATTGGGAATATTTAAACTCCAGTTATTTTCATCCCTACCATCTTTCGGCGTTGGGTTATAAGGAACTTTTTTGCGTAAAATCGTGTAGAATAATCCAATAATAAATATCCACCATGTCCCTATCATTAACAACCCCCCAACTACATGGAATCCGCGCTCTTCTTCTTCCATTACCCATCGTTGTACAAAATGCCTTATCAGGATTATTGACATCACCAGCGGGAAGCTAATTGTTATGAAATTAAAGAAAACGATATTTATAGGACTGGTATTAAAAACCAAAGAAAATATTGGTATCAAAAAATTAATAAGAAAAATGACACCCGATAGGTAATGCATTGGTATAATACCATAATGCAGCTTTTGCTGCCAGGTAAAATTCTTGAATAACTGGGGATAGGAAGTAACCAATAGTTCAAAAACACCTCTCGACCACTTTAATTGCTGACTATAATATGCAGATAAAGTACTTGGCACCAAGCCCCTTGCCAATACCGCAGGAACGTAAACTGATTTCCAACCCTTTGCATGTAACTGCATCGCAGTGTGCATGTCTTCTGCCAATCCGGCCGCGTGCCCACCGATAGAATCCAATGCAGAACGTCGAAAAGTGCAGTTTGCTCCAATAGCAAGCACAGTTCCATATTTATTCATGGTCATCATTATCGGGCCATAGAATTGAAATGTCTGCTGTGCCGCTCCCTTGGCTATTAAACTCTGGTCATAATTTTTATAAGATTGTACAATTTGCACAAATCCAACCTCAGGATTATTAAAATGGCTTACTATTGGGTCCAGAAAATCCGGAAAAGGAACATGATCGGGATCCAATACCACGCAAAGTTCTGCTGATGACTGCCTTAATGCATTATTGATGTTCCCGGCCTTTGCATTGATTTTCTTTATTCTGGTAACATGAACTACACCGAGTTCCTCACATATTTTTCTTAGATAAGGATCATCGGCCTCATCGCATAAAAAGGTGTTATGGGGATATTTAATTGCTTTAATAGCGATTAATGTTTCATTAATCATTTCATAAGGCTCTCCGGCACAGAAAGTCGTAAATATATCAACGGTATATATCTTTTCCGCTTTAGGTGTATCCGGTACAGTTATATAAAAGTAATGTATCCATTCGTGCACTATTTTAAGGCACATGAAAATTAGTGTGGCCATCAACATCCAGTATAATGGAATACTTTCGGCATCAGTTAAAAACAGCTCCCTAAGAAACAAAGCCATGCAAAGCATGCCAATGACAATCATTAAGCGTAAAGTGAAAGTCTGTTTTCTCGTTGGATTAATTACTGGCTCTACTATCTTCATCTGTTTTTAATACGTAGAATGGTGTATTACATGTTGCCACATAACCTTTATCGTCATAAACTGTTGCAAATATTCTATACGGTCCCTCTTTAATTGGAGTATTAAAGATAACCTTCAAATCCTGAGTGTGCTCAATAAGCCCCTTAATAAGTAAAGGTTTTTTAGTGTTGTTTACATTGTTGATTTTATACCAATCTTCAGGATAAATTTCCCAAACAATTCTTTTAACATTGACATCACCGTTTAACATCAATACTTCTGCGGTATTTTTCTCATTTGGCTTTAGAAATATATCATCTTTTGCCCCTTTGCTGTTCAGGAGCATATAGTTTAATTTTGGTGCTGTGGTGGTCAATGGCTTGCCTTTCCAGATAGCTTCGGCAGCATCTACTACTTCCGTTTTGTTTCCTGCATCATCAAAAATACTAAACCAGGTATGTGTGGTTTCTTGTTTCTGTCCCCAGTAAAAAATAAATGAGCCCAGCAATCTTCCGTCATTTACAGGCATTTTCTCTTTATATCTGGAATAATATTGCTCAGCTTTTTTTGTACTTGTTTGCTCTATCTTAGCACCCCAGGCTGTTTCCGCAGTCCCGTCCCATGGGCCATCAATGCCCCATTCAGTTAACAGATAAGGTCCCTTCCAAAACCAGGAAAAGTCTTTTAACTCTTGACTTAAAGATTCTATTCTGCCAAAAATATTGAATGATATAATATCTACATTGGTTCGCATCTTAAGATTAAAGATCGTTTTACGCTGAAAGTTTATCATAGTAGTTGTAACCGGATGATCTGGATCATCACTATGGATCATATCAACGATATCATTAAATGCCCCGTAAAATTTATTATAAGAGGGCTTATGTGGAAAAACAAGCTCATTACCTACACACCACATTAGTACAGAAGGATTGTCTTTCACCCTGTTAACTAACTTTTTTATCGCTTTAAATTGGCTGGCGACCTTTGCATCGTCATTATAAAAGTACATGTGTTTGCTTTCAGGTATTGGTAAGCCAATGATGACAGCAATGTTTGCCTCGTTTGCCTTTTTCAGTATAGAGTCGATGTGGGTGGTATCCCATGTCTTGATGGTATTTCCCCCAAGTTCAGACAATAGGTCTAAATGTTCAGAACCGGCGGCGCCTTTAATAGCAAAGGGTTTCCCGTTTCTAAATAATTTAAAATCACCGTCCTTCTGCTCAATAAAAACTTTACCAGATCGTTTTGACCGGCTGTCTGAGCAAGCATACAGCGTACTTAAAAAGAGAAAAAAAAATAAATATTTTCTTAAAGTTAAGAGCATCCCAAGTTTATAATACGCTAAATATAACAAATCCCTGCAAACACTTAAAACTTAATTATTTTAAAGTAAAACTTTGTTTCAGTTCTGAACTGAATTTCTTTAATGAGTTTTTACTTATGCTCCAATCAGGAGCTTTTATATGGCCCCAGGCTTTCGGATTGTCGTATAAATTAAAGTAACATGCACCAAAAATCTGCTTGTCGTTTTGAATGGTTTTCGCAGCATCTATTAACCATCTATCCTGATATTTCTCCGACCCCTTTACACCGAACTCAGTTATAAATATTGGTTTATTGAAGAACCTCATTCTATAGCTTTTACGTTGAAATATGTTGCTAAAAGCCTCCTGCATATTTTCATCAGTAATGTTTTTATCCGGTAAACCATATATAGCAATACTGATATAATCAACCACATCGTTGCCAGGGTACCAATCTGCCGAGCCTCTGTCTCCAGCTGGTCCCCAAACTCTTTGAATATTTTTAGGTTTCTCTTTTAAGAAATTCATAAAATACCTGAATGAATTTATGTATACCACGGGATCCTGGCTCTGCCAGGTATAACGATGAATAGGAATTTCCATTTCATGTGCCCAGCGCAGGTATACGGTTTGTTTAACATTGGCAATTACGCTGTAAAGTTTAGAAATCTCTTTATCATATTTTCCGTTTAACGTACTTTGCAGTACATTTGGATCAGGAAGATTACTGGTACTTTTCCAAGGTTCCATCGTTAAAATAACATCATGCTTTCTCGTAATAATCTCATTAAATTTCTTTAGAAATTCCCCTCGTTGTATTTCACCCCAATCAACAAATATATGCTCTACACCTATTTCCGGCTCATCTATTAGTTTCTTCATAGGGTCAAATACACCCAAGACTAAATTCTTTCTGATTTGATTGTTAACAAATGGCTCCTTAAAGTTTTCACTCGAATAAATGGTGTTTTTATATAAGTTTCTTTCTACTTCAATCTTTTTAAGAATGGAATCTGTTTTTTGAACATTCCCCATCCCATCTGCAGACAATATAAATACGGGTTTATCCATAAATCGGAGTCTATGAAGCTTAAATCTTAATTTATCTAAATCAGTTAAATTCGAAGGATATATGTTTGATAATTTTTCTCCACCACTGCCTAGTACAATGCTAATTAAATCAACATTATTCTTTCCTGGCCAGAATTCTGAATCACCTGGATATCCTGTAGGAGCCCAAACAATTTTAACCTTAGGGGCAAGTTTTTTTAAATGAACCGAAAAGTAGTTAAATGCATCTATATAAGTTGATGGGGATTGATACTGCCAGGGATATTGTTTTACAGGCACTTCCATTTCCGGGTTCCACCGTACAAAAACAGATCCTTTACTCAGGTTCGCTACATTCGCTAATGCTTTGATCTCTTTATCATAGCTGCCTTTCAGAACCTCATCAAGAACAGAAATACTTTCAGCATTAAAACTTGGCCAGGTCTCAATAGTAATCAGAACGTTCTTATTTTCTACTATTGCATTTTGCAAAGCTTTCCTATTAGAACTTAATGCAAAAGATTTCCATTTAATCGATACGTGTTTAATATTGTTTATCACATCAGACGGAACATCTTTCTTTTCATCATATACACCAACTAATTTCTCATACGACCTATCTCTAAATTCATTAACAACCATTGTTTTGAGCACCGGTTTGAAATACAGAAAACTACCAAAAAGCACAAGTAAAATTAATATAACAAAATAGTAGAGGCGTTTTTTATGTTTCATTTTATTTAACTGTAATAGTCCCGTTGTAGTCAGAAGGTGTAAATATAATTCTTTGTAACGATTATACTTCTCAACTCTTCTACCTGAATATATTTTAATTGATATTTAGTATATTAGTTTATCAAACTTCTCAAAATGACCTACAAAAAAACCATCACATTATCTGTATTGTTAAGTACAGTCGTTATGCTAAGCGCATTTATGCCGCAGGCCGACGAAAAGCCTACAAAMCTGAAGGTTCTTCCTAAAGACATCAGTCATGATCAGCTTAAAGAAGTTATGGATGGCTTTAAAACAGCCTTAGGAGTAAAATGTAACTTCTGCCATGCAGCAAGAAAAGACGATCCTAAAAAACTAGATTTTGCCAGCGATGAAAAACCGGAAAAAGAAACTGCCAGAGATATGATGCGTATGACAATGAAGATTAATAAAAAATATTTTCACCCGATTGGCAGTAAAGACAAAGATGGAAAAGCTCTTTTAGCAATTTCCTGCATTACCTGCCACAATGGGAAGGAACATCCGGAAACAAAATAGAATGAATTAATTGTTGATTTTAGAAAGGTTTAAATTTCCTTTACGGCAATAACCTCAACCCAACCAATGTTTCCATTAGGCAACTCTACTTTAATCCAGTTGTTGTCGTTTTGCTTAATGGTAACTTTGGTTCCTTCATGAATCACAAAAAGTGTCTTTGACTTGTCATCAGGGCCACTCTTTACATTCACGGTGCCATTAAATACAATAGCCTGACTGCTACTATTAAGGTAACTGTTTTGTGTGCTTACTATAAAAATGGATAACAGTCCCAGAGCAAGTAGAATTATACCAGCGTAGAAAGCTGGTTTCTTAATTGAGATCGAAATGGCAAAAAGGTAAACAATCAATAAAGCAAAACCCAGCAGTAAAAACGCAACTGCGAACCCGGATAATGCTTGTGCAGAAAAAAACAGAAAGAAAGATTTCCACCACTTCGTCAGAAAAAATTCTGGTACTGATTCTATTTTATCGGCAATCTTTAAGTTAGCAAGCTGAAGATTTAAGCTAATTTCCTGATCTCCTGGCGTAACTTTGTATGCCTTTTCGTAATAAAGAATAGCAGGTGCCATCTCTCCCATTTTATAGTAGGCGTTACCCAGGTTAAAATATACCTCAGCTGATTTATACCCATCATTTAACACTTCCTGATAAGATTGTGCAGCCTCTTTATATTGTGCTTTCGCATACTGACTGTTACCCTTCGCAAACAGCGCCTCCGGATTCCCTTTGGCACACAAAAACAAAGGCGATATCACCAGCAGTATAAAACTGTAAAAAAAGTGGTTCAAGCGATTATGCATTGTCTTCTATATCGTTAATAATAGTTTTCGCCTTATCAAATACTTCTTGCTCAGATATACCAGAAATAGGTGCATATCTCGCCATTTCACAAAGGTCTAGCGTATCTGTTAATTGATCGATTATGGATTCATTAACAGTCCTTAACTTAAGCTGTTCCCCAATATTCTCTTTATTTAAATCCGCGGCAGAGATATTTAATTTATCGCTTAAATAACCATACAATCCTCTGTATACGTTCTCATAAAAAGCTTTTTTATCTCCGCTGATCAATTGCTTCTGGGCACTGGCCAGATGTTTAGCTGCAATTTTGTTGGCATTTCTACCCTTTACCTTTATAACATCTCTGTTGTTTTCTCTATACCATTTTCTATATCCAAATGCCGCTAAAAATAGAACAGGACCTGTACAAAGGAGCATATAATATAAAGCTGAACCATAAAAGCCTTCGCCATCTTTTGTTAAACCAGGGTTTCCTGTTTTAATATAAGCAATATCCTTTGCCAGCGTTTTAACATCCTGCTGTCCACCTGTTGCATAAGCGGTAACATTTGAACCTGGGTCGCCTTTTGCCACCTTTACGGGAAATGATCCGGATGTGAGGCTCACATATCTTCCCGTTGCTGGATTAAAATAAGAGAACTTTAACGGTTCAATTGTATAATTGCCTTCATGCCTTGGGATAAGTAAATAGCTATACTCCCTACTGCCGGAAACACCGGTCATGGTCTCTTTAATATCATCGTTTACCTTTGGATCATACTTTTCTATATCCGCCGGAAGGGTTAATTCCGGAGCCTTTAACAACTTTAAATTACCTGATCCGGTAATTTTAAGGGTATAGTTTAATGCTTCATTGGCTTTAACTGATGATTTATCTAAGTTAGCCCCAATAGAAAAGTTTCCAACGGCCCCATTAAAACCCTCTGGTTTGCCTGCTTCCGGCAAAGGTTTCACATTAATGGTAATTGGTGTACTTTTAATCTTGTATTTTGTATCCTTATAAGAACCTCCAAAAAACTGTTCAATAGGATCATTTGAAGGTGCAGCTTGCCTTACCACAAAAGTCATCGCCAAAGGATCGAGCGTGAGCTTGCCAAAACGCTCCGGAAAAAGAATAATCTGTTTCAGGGTTGCAACATGGTATTTTTCACCATTATAAGTTTCGATCTCCCACTGTACATTTTGGCTGTTATTTTTGATCTCCTGACTCCAGAAACCATTAAAATCCGGCAATTTATCAAGCGCATTGTCTACCAGATCAATATTGGTATATAATTTATAGGAAACTGAAAACTGCTCCCCGATATAAACATTGGTTTTATTTGCAACCGCTCTAAGGAATAACCGCTTTGAAATGTCTATACTATTTCCTTCCGCAACCTTATCTCCCTGAGGTACCGCATTTCGCTGATTCCCTTGAGGTACAGCCTTACCCTTTACTACTTTTATTTTAACAGAGTTTGACTTAACCTGTTTTCCATTCACAACAACAAGTGCCGGTCCTATAATATATTCACCTTCTTTAACCCCAACAAGATCATAACTAATAGACATGCTGGCTGTTGTGTTTCCATTAATAGATGAATAACTTGAGGATTGATTTGGCCCCCCAACGACCTGAAAGCCATTAAGGGCTGGTGGATTAAACGATTCTATATTGCCATTTACAGAAAAACTAATTTCAAATGCCTCTCCTGTACCCACCACACTTTTACTTACCGATGCAGTAACTTTTACATCCTGGGCACCAGATTTTATTCCATTGGCAAACAAGGCGCTTGTCCACAGCAGTAATACCGACAATATATAGTGTTTCATTTTCATTTTAGCGCAAAAATACTCAGTCTACCAGTCTTTAACAATACGGCCTTTTACACCTTTTGCTTTTTTATTTTTAAGCTTATCCTGAGTGTTCTTTTCCTCATTCTTTAAGGCTTCAAGCATTCTTTCAGCATCTTCTTTCGACAATTTATCAGGTTGCGGCTGTTGTCCGTCTTTCTGATCTTTTTTATCCTGATCCTGCTTGTCTTTATCCTTGTTCTGCTGATCCTTATTTTGCTGATCCTTATTATCCTTATTTTGATCTTTGTTCTGGTCTTTCTTATCCTGATCTTTCTTATCCTGATCCTTTTTATTTTTATCCTTGTTTTTATCCTTATTCTGTTGTTGCTGCTGTTGTTTCAGCTTTTCCTGCGCATAAGCCAGGTTATACCTAGTCTCATCATCTTTAGGATTATTGATCAATGATTTTTTATAAGCTTCGATGCTTTCTTCCAGCTTTTTCGACTCTAGTAATGAATTGCCCAGATTGTGATATGCTTTGGCCTTAACCGCTTTATTCTCAGATGATGATGCAATATCTGTAAACTTCTGAGCAGCATTATCAAATTTCTTCTGCTTATACAAAGCATCACCAAGATTAAAGTTTCCCTCCACAGAAGCCTTCGATTTATCTACCGATTCCCTGTAACTCGCCTCGGCCTCAGCATATTTCTTTTCCTGATACAGCTGATTCCCTTTATGGATATACTTCTTCTCTTTCTGAGCAAAAAGCAAAGTGCCTTGTAATAATATAAATATGATGATGATAAACTGCTTCATTATTTTCTTACTTCAAACAAATTCAACTCACTTAATTTCAGGTTCTTTTTACTTGAGATAAAGAATTCTATAACCAATAGTATTAAAGCAAACCCAAGAAAAAACTGGAACCTGTCTTCATAATTCTTAAATACTTTACTGTCAAATGTCTTTTGCTCCATTTTGCTGATCTGATTCATCACAATTCCCAATCCACTATTGGCATTCGAGGCCCTAACATAAACTCCGTTACCAGCTTCAGAGATCTCCTTACACATTTGCTCATTTAGCTTGGTGATAACCGTTTGCCCCTTTTCATCTTTTCTAAAGCCTGTTGGATTGCCATTCTGATAAATTGGAACCGGAGCTCCTTCTGCAGAACCGAGGCCAATAACATGTATTGCAACATTTTTTTCGGTTGCTCTTTTTGCAGAGGCAATAGCATCATCCTCAAAATTCTCTCCATCAGTCATCAGTACCATTGCTTTACTTGTTCCATTTACAAAATCAAAAGATTTCATACCCATATCAATTGCAGCACCAATTGCAGTTCCTTGTGTCGGAACGATATCTGTACTAATGTTATTCAGGAACAATTTAGCAGCAGAATAATCAGTTGTTATGGGCAACTGAACATAAGCCTCTCCTGCAAAAATGATAATCCCTATCCTATCGTTATGAAGGTTATCAATCAATTGTGATATTGCCCTTTTTGCATTTTCAAGTCTGTTCGGAGAAAGATCTCCTGCAAGCATACTATTGGAAACATCAAGCAGGATCATTAAATCAGCGCCGCTCTTTTTACCCTCTTCCACCTTAGTTCCAATTTGAGGATTGGCAGCACCAATAACTAATGATGCAAAAGCAACGGTAAAAAAGATAAACTTTAATCCCGGTCTGGTAAAAGAAACCTCTGGGATCATTTTCCTTACTGTAGCTTTATCGCCAAGACTGGCCAGCGCCTTTCTTTTCCACCGGCGCACCAGAAAAAAAATCAGGATAAACAATGGAATGGCAGCTAGCCCCCATAAAAGCGCTATGTGTTCAAAACGTAACATATATTAAGTTAAAGCTCCTTTAAACAATGTATTTCTTAATCCAAATTCAACCAGCAAAAGAGCCAGCGCAATCAATGCAAAAGGCAAAAAACGCTCTGTTTTCTTATGATACTGTGTAACAGCGATCTTTGCTTTTTCTAATTGATCAATTTGCTGATAAATCTCTTTTAGCTTATCGTTATTTGTAGCACGGAAGTACTTACCTCCGGTAATTTTTGCGATACTGGAAAGCGTTCCTTCATCAATGGTAACAGGAACTTGCTGATACTGTATACCAAAAGGTGTTTTTACAGGATAAGGTGCATATCCTTTAGTACCCACCCCAACTGTATAAACACGCACGTTCATTTGCTTGGCAATTTCGGCAGCAGTTACCGGAKGTATTGAACCACCCGTATTAGAGCCATCCGTAAGCAAAATAACCACCTTACTTTTTGCCTCGCTATCTTTTAAGCGATTAACAGCTGTTGCAAGGCCCATTCCTATCGCCGTACCATCTTCAATCATTCCATTATTAATTCCTTTAAATAAGTTAATTAATACATCATGATCAATGGTAAGCGGGCACTGCGTAAAACTTTCGCCGCTAAATACCACAAGACCTATCCGGTCATCGGGCCTGTCTTTTATAAAGTCTATAGCAATATTTTTTCCTGCCTCCAGCCTGTTTGGCTTTAAATCTTCAGAAAGCATACTTCCGGAAATATCAGTAGCAATAACAATATCTATTCCTTCTGTTGTTGTATTTTGCCAACTTAATGCACTCTGGGGTCTGGCCAGGCCAATAATTATTGCAATAAGGGCTAATGATTTCAATGCAATGCTATAATGCCGTAAAACACCATAGCCGCTTTTCTTTACACCCATAAAGGCCTTAACAGACGATATGCGCATTGTACCCTGAAGCTTCTTATTGCGCCAGATGTACCAGGCAATCATTAAAGGTACCAGCAGTAGTAACCAGAAAAACCCTGGATTAGCAAATTCGATTCCACTAAACAGTTTCATTTTGCGCTTTATTATCGGGTAATTGATTAATCTCTTTAGTGTTGGTCACAAAACTGATTGCATTCTCGATACTTTGCTCGTTTTCTGCGTTTAAAGGCATCCCTTTAGCAAACTTCACAAGATCGGCCAGCATTAATATCTGACGTAATTTACTCCTGTTTTGATCCGTAATTTCCATATGTCTTAAACCTGCAAAAATCTCTTCAGAGGTTTGCTCAAGTGCCTTAACATGATAGCGTTTTTCAAGATACTCTCTCAATATATCAGTAAGTTCAATATGGTATTGTTTAACCTCATCCTGCTGCCATAATTTTTTATCTCTTAAAACGGCTAGCTTATTTAATGCGGTTACATCTGCAGGTACCAATGGCTTAACCTCCACCTTAACCGGTTTGTTCTTCCTTTTCTGCCATAGGTAATAGATCACCCCTGCAATCAGTAAAATTATCACGAACGACAATAATACCCACTGCCAATGGTCCCTTAGCCAATCTAAAAAGGAATATTTTACTGCAAGGGGCTGCTTTATGTCATAAATGGCCTTTGTAGTATCAACAGCAACAGCAGTAACCTGTAAGGGCAAAGGATCGGTTTTAAAACTTTGCGTGTTTACCTGGAACAAGAAAGCCGGAACGGCCTGCAATCCGGCATCAAAAGAAGTGATTGTATATTGGCGACTAATTGTAGCCACTTTAGGATTATTCTTATCTGCTATAGTATCGGTTTTGCCAACCTCTACAATCTGTATTTTAGAAGAAATGGTATCTGCCAATGCAGGAAAACTGATTTTCTCATTTACCGGCAATCGGGCACTTAAGCGCAAAATTGTCTGGTCTCCCAAAACAATGGTCGACTTATCTAGTTTAGCCTCTACCTTTATATCCTGAGCATTACTTTTATAAGTAAAGCAAGCCAGGCATAGCATTAAACACCAGCTAAAATTAAAATATTGCTTCATATCCCCTACCTTCTGGCTTCGCGTTTTTTAAATAATGTCATTAATGGTTTAATATATGACTGATGGGTTCCAATTTTTGTAAAATCTACTCCTGATCTCTTAAAAAGATCTTCTAGTTTCCCATTTCTCTCCATTGCTGCAACTTTATAAGCCTGTCTAACACGTTTATCCCCAGTATTTACCCACTCGTACTCACCGGTTTCTTCATCCCTAACAGGGATAAGTMCCAGGTTAGGAAATTCTTCCTCATGCAAGTCATATAACCTAAGTGCGATAAGATCGTGTTTTCTGTTGGCTATTTTAAGTTCATTCTCAAAAGAATTACTCATAAAATCAGAGATCAGAAAGGAAGTGCATCTTTTGTTAATAGCGCTGGTAAAGTATCTTAAAGCTTCAGCTACATTTGTACCCCTGTTCTGAGGTTTAAAATCTATCAGTTCCCTGATGATCATCAAAATATGACTTCTTCCCTTTTTAGGAGGGATGAACTTTTCTACCTTATCGCTAAAAAACAATACACCTACCTTATCATTGTTCTGTATAGCAGAAAATGCCAGCACGGCACATACCTCGGTAGCAAGTTCTTGTTTTTGCTGGGTCTGCGTTCCGAAATTCTTAGACCCGCTAACATCAACAAGTAACATCACTGTCATCTCCCTTTCTTCGTCAAACACCTTTACATAAGGGTGATTAAAACGGGCAGTAACATTCCAGTCGATGGTACGAATCTCGTCACCCATCTGGTATTCCCTGACTTCACTAAAGGCCATACCCCGGCCTTTAAATGCCGATTGATATTCTCCCGAGAAGATCTGATTACTTAACCCACGGGTTTTAATTTCAATCTTTCTTACTTTTTTTAAGAGATCTTTGGTATCCATAAGCTATGGTACTTCTACTGCATTCAATATTCCTGTAATGATGGTTTCTGTATTAATATCTTCCGCCTCAGCCTCATAGGTCAAACCTATTCTATGTCTTAAAACATCATGGCAAACAGCTCTTACATCTTCTGGAATCACATATCCTCTTCTTTTTATAAAAGCATAGGCTTTTGAAGCCAAGGCAAGATTTATGCTTGCGCGTGGTGAGGCTCCAAAACTGATCAGGTTTTTATAATCTGCCAGTTTATATTGATCCGGGTAACGGGTAGCAAAAACGATATCGATAATATATTGCTCAATTTTTTCATCCATATATACTTCCCTTACAACCTTCCTTGCTCTGATGATATCATCAGGATGTAGGATAGCTTTTGGTTTTGGCATTCCCTGAGGGGCAATATTTGCTCTCATGATCAGCTTTTCATCTTCCTTTTTAGGATAGCCGATCACTACTTTAAGCATAAACCTATCAACCTGTGCCTCTGGCAATGGATAAGTTCCTTCTTGTTCTATTGGGTTCTGGGTTGCTAAAACCAGGAAAGGTTTAGGTAATTCAAAAGTAGTGTCTCCAATAGTCACCTGGCGCTCTTGCATAGCCTCTAATAAAGCACTCTGCACTTTTGCCGGTGCCCTGTTGATCTCATCTGCAAGGATGAAATTAGAGAACAAAGGACCTTTTCTAACAATAAATTCTTCTTTTTTCTGATTATAGATCATAGTACCTACCAAATCGGCCGGTAAAAGATCTGGTGTAAACTGGATTCTGCTGAAGCCTGCATCAATAGTTTTAGATAAGGTATTGATTGCAAGTGTTTTTGCAAGTCCGGGTACGCCCTCTAACAAAATATGTCCGTCTGCAAGCAGACCGATCATTAAGCGCTCTACCATATATCTTTGGCCAACAATCACTTTATCCATCTCCATAAAAAGCAGATCGATAAATGCGCTTTCCTTTTGTATCATTTCGTTCAGCGCACGGATATCAGTGCCATACGCCAAGCTGTCAGTGGTATTATTTACTTCTTCCATTTAGACCATTTATTTTCGCTGCGAAAATTAGACAAACCTTAACCCTTTCGCAAGCCCTTAAAACCTGTTTATTGTTAAAATATGTTAAAACTCACATTTAACGTTGTTAATTTTAGTTCATAGGCACTGTAGCGTTTCAGTATCTTATCCCGTTTCTATTGTGCACGCTAGTTAGATTTCGGGGATAGATCTTAGGACCTATCTCCGATTCTTTTTTATATTTACCGAAAAATATATCATATGCTAGCTCATCACGTATTATTCTGGCTTAAAGCCGACACTACCGAAGAACAAAAAGTTGCCTTCAGAAAAAGCCTGGAAACCCTTAAGGGTGTAGAATCTGTAAAAACATTACATATCGGTACACCTGCACCTATTGAACGCGCAGTTGTTGATACTACTTATACCTTTTCACTTAGCATCTTCTTTGAGGATCTTGCCGGACACGATGTTTATCAGGTACACCACTTACATACCGCTTTTTTAGATGAATTCCGTAGTCTTTTTGAAAAAGTAATCATATACGACGCACAATAATTCAAAGCGCATTTGTTATGCTGAATTATTAATCGTTCGTCATTCTGAATTTATTTCAGAATCCAACTCATGGTATTAACAGACCTGCTTAAACGAGATTCTGAAATAAATTCAGAATGACGAGTGTATTATCTCACTTCAACACCAATCATGTTGCTGTTTCTTCCCCCTAAAAAAGGCTCTGTCCTTAAAGAAAAGATCATTTTATATTTCCCTGCCTGAACCGGCGCTTTTATCACTCCCTCTATTTCTACAGACGCTCCTGCCCCAATCTGAATATGCTCCAAATTCGTTACAACAGGTTTAAACTCACTTAGCGTATCATCCTTTTTAAACCCGTATTCCAGGTAACATTTCCAGGTTTCCCCCTTATTGCCCAATGAAATGGGCTCATTGTAAGGATTAGTTATCTTCAATTTCAAAGTCTTAGCCTCTCCGCTCTTCCAATCTCCCGGAGCTACAACCGGATTCACAGATACCTTCTGATACATTCTTACCTTATCTATCCATGCTCCATAAAACACGCCTTTACTTGTGTTAATAGTATCTTGTTTGGCCTGATCACCATGACTATCAGGTATTACAAAATAAACCTTCTTGTTCCTAAGGCTATCTTCTAAAGGCCATATATCGTACTGGTTTTTCCTGTAATATCTTGAATCATAGCTAAAACCCTTTGTGCTGCGGTTATAATAATTATATCTCGATGGAGTTTGAAACGAGTTGTAAAATATTACCGGATAATCACCGGCCTTTTCATGGATTTGTTTAGCCCACTTCTCCGTTCCAAAATAATACGCAACAACATTTACCTTCATTAAAGCATCTATCGGGATGATCAATATCAGCCGCACCAAAACAATTAATGCAATATTAACGATAGCGAGTTTCTCAAACCATTTAGGCACAGGCTTTCTGGCCATATCAATATAAGCCAGAATAAACAGGCATAACATGGCAGGTAATGTCCAGTGGGCCTCTACTCTTCCCTTTAGGGTGCTAAACAAAAAGAATATAAATATTCCGTAAAAATTAAATTTAACTGCCCTAAGAAAGGTATCTGAGGATTTCAAACCCACTACCGATTTATATAAAAACCAACCAACAAGCGGGCCGGCAAGTGCAAGCTGTGCAAGGAAGTATTCTGAAGTAAAATTAAACTTATAAATAGCCGCAGATCGATCTATCACATGGTAATAAAATGACGGGTAATTATTATGAACCTGCCACAGTATATGCGGCAGATAAGCAACTATAGATATGACTACAATAAGCCAGAAAGATGGCCTTTTTAATAATTTAAGATTAGACAATATGGTAAAAAACAAAACCAATATGCCATGGTACTTACTGAAAAGTAAGCAGGCAATAACCAGGGCCAATAGCAAAGCCCATTTAATCTTATTCTCAGCTTCGTAACGTTGATACACATAAAAGAACAATACCGTAAAAAAGAAGAGAGGAGAATCTGGTGTGGTGATAAACCCATATACATGGAACAGTACTATTGCTGAAAACAGCAGAATAAAGAGCTTTATATTTTGGACATAACGACCTACAATTTGCCACAGCAAATAAACAGAGAGCGTGCTTGTTATAACCGTTAATATCCTCAATCCAAGGGTAGAAGGCAATAATGAATCGCCTATTTTAATAAACAGGGCAACCATTGGCGGATGATCAAAATACCCCCAGTCTAAAAATCTCGAATAAACCCAGTAATAAGCCTCATCAGCATGAACCTCTACAAAACCAGCCTGAATGATATTAAATACAGTCCATATTCCCAGAAATATAAACAATATCTGTTCAGAACTTTTTTTTGTTTGCAGCATTAGCAGTAGGGTTTATCCAGTAAATGTGTAAAGATAGTTTGCAAAAAAGTTCCACAATGAAACCAATACTATTGCACAGGCTTTGGCAACATAAAAATTCCATTTCAACTTATCATTCAGCAAATAAATAATCATATTACTAATCGCCAATCCTACCAACGAAATCACAAAGAACTTACCAAACTGAATAATGCTGGCGGGATTATGATTATCAAAAGTCCAGTATCTGTTAAGTGTGTAGTTAGACCCTGTTGCTACTATAAAACCCAATGAATTGGATATATACTTATGAATCTTTAATTTTTCTTTACAGAGATAAGTAATACCAAAATCAACAATAAGACCTGAGAAACCTACCAACCCGAATTTTAAAAACTTGAAAAAGAAAGCACTATTAAATTCAATGGCCGCTATTGGTGTCATGTTGTTACTTTTTGCAGAAACAAACATAATAATCTGTAATGGAAAAGCCTGTAATAAATGGTTAATTAAGGTTAAATTTATCATTATTGATCTTTACAACGTTCGATGTAAAGACAATTCCTACTATTAAAATACCAATAAGAATAGCTAATGCAACTTGTAAAGTCGAGTACAGTTTGCTACCTGAAACCATAAACGCTGAATCTTTAATTAGTTCCTCACCAACCTGGGTTTGTATCCTCATTAATTCAGATAATTTTTGAATCGTGCCTTTTGACGAAGCTCTTCCCTCTTGTGCATAAAGTTTCCTGGCACTGGAAATATCTCTTTTATCAGCAAAGGCCATGATTTGATCTTCAATCTTCCCTGTACTTTCAAGACCATCTTTTAAAACAATCAGCTTTTCCTTTTCCTGTTTAACCAGAAAAGTTTTCTCATACTTTTTAATTAAAGAATCTATTGCCCTGTTGTACGATGCAAGCTGGGCTTTAAAAACAGCGGGATTAAAAGATTGCTCATAAGCTGTATTCAAAAAATCCTCGATCATCGATTTCTTTGCATAAGCATTCTCAGCAACGTAAAATAAGTCTGTAGCTGGAATAAGGCGATCGTTATACATCGAAACAAATGACTCATTCATGCTTTTAACACTCTTATCTTCCAGAAACCTGATCAGTATTGTGCACGCCATTATACAGAATAACAGCACTGCAATTTTCATTTTTTGTTTAATAGAGTAAGCAAATCTCATATCAGTAAGTTCAGGTTAGCATCTAAAATTGTTCTTCAGCAGGAGAAGAGAATAGGTTTTGTGCAAAATTTACTAAAAATAATTCTTTTTTCGCTCTTGTTACCCCAGTATAAAGCCATCTTAGGAAATCCATATCGATCATCTCTTCCGTTAAATAACCTTGATCCACAAATACAGCATCCCATTGCCCGCCCTGGGCCTTATGGCAGGTTACCGCGTAAGCGAATTTAATTTGTAGTGCATTATAATATGGATCTTCTTTAATTTTATTTAAACGATCTCTTTTGTTGCTTATATGATCATAATCCAGATTAAGCCCTTCAAAAAGCTTATTGCTTTGCTCATAAGAAAGGTTTGGTGTTTCTGCAGTCAGCGTATCCAATATAACTTTGCAGGTAACCTCCCCTGCTTCCGGGAAATCAAGAAATTCTAGCTGAACTTCGCAAAACCGAAAACCATAGCGCTCTTCAATACCCCTTACCCTGCGTATCCTGGCCATGTCTCCATTTGCGATAAAAGCAGCCGACTCATTCTCCGGCAGCCAGAAATAGTTATTCCGAACTACCATGATCTGATCGCCCCCTGTCAGCTCTTCTTCACGGTACAATAGTCTGGCTCTGATCTGCTGATTATAAACATTCGCAGACTTATTAGATCTGCAAACTACAAGTGAATTCTCTATACCGAACTTGTTATAGGCGTATTCCAATCCTTCAACTAGTTTTACGCCCGTCATTCTAAAAATATCTTTATAGTTTTTAGTGATGAACTTTGGCAGCTCAACCTTTTCTGTCTCACTGTCATCATTAATCAGTTTTCTAAGCATAGTAGCATTGGCCAATATCCCCGATTTCTTTTCCTGACGCACCACCTCTTTTAGCTCCACAGCCGTTACCCTCATCCCAAAATTTGAAGCAATGTATTCTTTATTTAATGCCGGACTATCCAGACTTCCAACCGGTGGCAACTGGGCAGTATCGCCCACAAAAACAACTGCACAATTTTTTCCGTTATACACAAACTCCATCAGGTCTTTTAAAAACGACGAACCCGTTTGCGTATTCCACTCGTCGGCAATCATAGATGCCTCATCAATGATAAATAAAGTATGCTCTGCCAGGTTTGGGGCCAACTGGAATGACATATCAGTAGCTACTGCAGTTTTTTTTCTATAGATCTTTTTATGAATGGTTAATGCTTTTCTGCCGGTATAGTTGCTCATTACTTTTGCAKCCCTTCCCGTAGGAGCCAACAAAACAGCGCGTAAAGTAAACTTAGGTAAAGCCTTTACCAGCGCGGCTACCGAGGTAGTTTTACCTGTACCTGCATACCCCCTTAGTATGAAACACTGACCATCTAATTGATGTGACAAAAAAGAAGCCATTTCACTGCAAAAAGTAAACTGTTCTGCAGTAGGAGTAAATTGATAAGACTGGGCTATTAGGGTCGCTTTATCCATTTAACAAATATGCAATGGTGATGTTATAGAAAAAAGGATTAATTTTGTTCATATGAACAGCAAAAATAGCATATTATTAGTTGATCCGGAGTTTGACCCGAATACAGCGGCAGACTGCAACCTGTTAATAAAAATTACTGCCGATAGTTTTTCGTATGCCATTATAGACAAGAGCAACAATCAGTTAAAGGCAGTTTACGACCAGCAGGAATGTCAGAATGTAAGCAAAGCGCTTTCCGAAAAACTAAGGACAGACAGCTATTTAAGTTTGCCATTTAAAGAAATTAAGGCTTCGGTACATACCGAAAATTCAATAGCCATACCCAATGACTTGTTCAATGAGCAGAATTTAAACGACTTCGCAAAATTCTTTGCAGAAGAACAATCTAATAACCTTTACACCCAGCCTTTTGCCAATTTTGGTTTCACATCCATCTTTACACTAAATAAGTTCATAGAAGAAACCTTAAATGTTTCGCTGTCAAACTGCAAACTATTTGATCATGCAGCACCTGTTTTATCGCTTTCCAAAGACAATGAAAAGCTTAGCCTGGTACTTGATTTTACTGTGGGCTCATTTAATGTAATATATACCGATGGCGGTAAACTGATATTCCAAAATTATTTTCAAATCGAGAACGCTGAGGAATTTAACTACTACCTGCTTTTCATTATCAATCAGCTTAATATAGACACCTCAAAAACTGACATCTACCTTAGTGGAATCATCAACGACGGAGATAGTCAATACAAATGCATTGAAAAGTACTTCAAAACCATCAATTTCATCCCGACAACCGGTAATGAAGTTGACAAAAAAATTTTAGATGACATGCCTGCTCATTATTACAGTAGTCTATTAGCCCTTGATCAATGCGGATAATTGGTGGAAAATTAAAGGGTATTCGCTTTAATGCACCCGAAAGCTTGCCGGTAAGGCCAACAACAGATATGGCCAAAGAGGCTCTTTTCAATATCCTTTACAACACTTATGACTTTGATAGCTGTACCGTTCTTGATCTATTTTGTGGAACAGGAAACATCAGCTTTGAATTTGCATCAAGAGGCATTAAACAGGTAACAGCGGTTGATAAACACTCTGGCTGTATTTATTGGGTAAAATCTGTTATCGAAAAATATCAGTTAAATGAAATTGATGTGCAAAAAGCCGATGTATTTAAGTTTCTGCAAAGTCACACCAAATCCTATCAGATCATTTTTGCTGATCCACCTTATGATTTGTCAACCATTCCATTAATTCCGGAGCTGGTAATGAAAAATAACCTGTTAACAGATAATGGTTTGCTTATAGTAGAACACCCATCACTATTAAAATTAAACAATCAGCCCGGTTATACCGAAACCAGAAGATATGGCAACTCTTCATTTAGTTTTTTTGAAAAGCCCTCCAATTAGTATATTTAACCATGAAGATTGCACTATTTCCTGGCTCATTTGACCCGATTACCATAGCTCACGTAGATATTTTAAAGCGCGCGTTACCTTTATTTGATAAAATTGTAGTGGGTATTGGCTTAAACAGTTCCAAACAAGGATTCCTGTCGGCCGATAAACGCGAAGAAATTGTAAGAAAGGTTTTTGAACAGGAGCCAAAAGTGGAAGTTGAACTATACGAAGGGCTTACAGTTGATTTCTGCAGACTGATCAATGCCMAATACATGGTTAGAGGGGTGCGTTCGGTTTCTGATTTTGAATACGAGAAAGCAATTGCGCAGATCAATCAGACGATGATGCCTGAAGTAGAAACCATAATTATTCTGAGCAAACCAGAATATTCGGCTATAAGTTCAACCATTGTGCGCGATATTCTGCGCAACAACGGTGATGTAAGTAAGTTTTTACCGCCACAAGCTATACCTTTTTTATAGCATGTAAAACTGGTTTTACTACAATATTATCTTCTAAAAGGCCCCCAACTTCCATTACCTGAACAATTGAAGGATAGGTATTCTTTAATACCTGATTAAGTTCCAGTTTGCTTAGCCAGCTTGCTTTGGTTATTCCTTCTTCTTTTTGAGGAATCAGTTTAGGCTCTCCCTTTACTGTCATGCTGTACCAGTTGGTTTTCTTAAGCACCAATTTACTCCCAAGCGTATAAACATGATAAGTTTTACATAGCTTTTCATCGTTGGTAAAAATCTTTACTCCACACTCCTCTTCAACCTCACGAAGGGCGGCTTCCTTCATTTTCTCATCTTTTTCTACCTTACCTTTGGGCAAATCCCACTTCTTATTTCTAAAAATAAAGAGGTAATTGCCTTTCACATTTTTCACTAAACCACCAGCAGCTTTTATAAGTTCACAGCTTTTTTTAATCTTTTTAAATAATTGTTTAGGATCCGGATCAAGTAGTATATAGTCTTTTCCAGATACCTTTTCTAAATTCTTATAGAAGAGTTCAAAATCAAAATCCTGCTTATCAAGCTGTTGAACTTTCTTTATTTGTTTAGGCATCAAGTCCGCAATAAACAAAGTATTATCGTTAATATAAATTCTGTAATTCTTCATCAGAAGGTAGTCGTTTTCGTTATCATTTAGTTCTCCGCAGCAATACTATTAAAGCATTCTTTTTAATCCGGTTGTTACCGGAATAAAATCGAGGTTTAAAAATACAGAATTATAACATACTGCTCTTACATTTATAGAAAAAACAAAAAATAAATCTCAGATACTACTGATTCACAGCCGATCACAGAAAAGACTTTCAGCATTGATTTTTATTACGGATATTTGCCAGTTCTAGATTGAATTAAACAAGAGTTTTCAGCATTTTTCTAATAAGCGATAAATAAAAAGTTTATTACGCTTACAAGCAAAACGCCAGAAATTCCGTAATTTTGAGACATGTATAATAAAAGTGATATTGAATTAAAAGTAGCTGAATTTTTATTACAAATAAAAGCAATAAAATTACAACCTAACAACCCGTTTACCTGGGCTTCAGGTTGGAAATCTCCTATTTACTGTGACAATAGGATCACACTTTCCCATCCTTCTGTTAGAACTTATATCAGACAAAAGCTTACGCAATTAATACAGGAAGAATATGGTTCTGTAGATTTAATAGCTGGTGTTGCCACTGCTGGTATACCTCAAGGTGCATTGGTTGCTCAAGAGCTCGGTTTGCCTTTCGCTTATGTTAGATCGAAAGCAAAAGAGCATGGAACCGGAAGTTTAATTGAAGGAGAAATAGTTGAAGGACAACGTGTTGTTGTTATAGAAGATTTAATTTCAACAGGAAAAAGCAGTCTTCAGGCTGTTGATGCTTTAAGAAATGCAGGCCTTTCTGTAGCAGGATTAGTTGCAATCTTTACCTATGGTTTTGATCAGGCCGAAGAAAACTTCAAAGAAGCAAAATGTCGTTTCTCGACCCTTTCTAACTACAATACACTAATAGAATATGCTGCTGAGCACAGCTTCATTGCACAAAATGATGTTGATTTGCTTACTAAATGGCGTAGAAACCCAGCCGACTGGGGAAAAGAATTAGAACAATTAACTTAAAATTATAATGACAGTTATTGAAAGCTCCGTAGAGTTAAACCTACCGGTTGAAAAGGTATATTCATTTTTGGCTGATATGAACAACCATCAGCAATTAATGCCAGAAAACATTTACAACTGGTCTTCTACAACAGATGAAGCTAGCTTCACCATCCAGAACATGGCTAAACTAGCAATCAAGATATCTGATCGCGTAGAAAACAAGGAACTAACTGCTATACCAACAGAAAAACCTCCTTTTGATGTTGAATTAAAATGGACAGTGGCTGACAACGGTAACGGCGGAACTATTGCAAAACATATTATCTCTGCAGATCTTAATATGATGATGAAAATGCTGGCTGTGAAACCTTTGCAAAATCTTGCTGATCATCAAACTCAAAGATTAACAGAAATATTAAAATAATACATACCTGCACTTGTTGTGAGTAGTATACCCTTAATAATCGTCCGAAAGCTGGCCATATGGCCAGCTTTTTTTGCTTCTACCCATCCGTGTCGCCCGATATAATTTCAAAATTATGACACACAATAGTTAAATACTATACTATCTATTCCTTAACTTTATTCTAACAAAATAAAACTTATGAATAGCAAAGCCTCACTAGCCCTTGAGCTTGGTCGTGCAGTAATTGAAATGCGAAGCCGTTCGCGCCAGTTTATTCAGGCCAGAATTAAAGAAAACCAGCTAAATATTACTTACGAAATGCTCGAAGTACTAATGTGTTTATGGGAAAAGGATGGCATAAATCAACAGGAAATAGCTGATCGCATTATCAAAGAAAAAGCCAGCATGACTTATTTATTGGACAACCTGGTTAAGCGCGATCTGGTTAATAGAATGCCCGATGGAAACGATAGGCGAAACAACCTCATCCACTTAACAAAACAAGGAAAAGATCTTCAAGAAAAACTACTTCCATGGGCAATGGAGATGTATACAGCTGCATCAATAGACCTTACAGAGGAAGATATTATTGCATCTACCCTATTAATTAAGCAACTAACTAAAAACATTCAATAAATTTATTCATCATGAAAACGATACTGATACCCGTTGATTTTTCAGAACCTTCTAACAATGCAGTCAATTATGCCGTAGGCCTTAGTAACAATCAGAATCTTAGCCAGATTATCCTTTTTGCAAATTTTTACATCACGTTATTCGAGCAGATCTATCCATCTGCAGATTTTGTGCAGCTTAATGAGGATGATATCCTTAAACAAAAGGATTTACTACAAGGAAAGCTTGAAAAATTAAGGTCTCAGATACAAAAAAAACTAAACCAAGATATTTCCATTAAAGTTGCTTTAACGGAAGCACCTTTATTACGTGGTATAATTGAAATAATAGAACAGGAAAATCCTGACGCATTGTTTTTAGGTAGCAATAATCATGATGGCGAAATAAGCAATATTGGAAATAGCATGATTGAAATAGCTAAAGTAAGCCCTATACCAGTATTCATCGTTCCACCAAAGGCAACATATGAACCTGTAAAAAATGCGCTTGTTGCCTGCGATTTCAAAACACTAAATCATGTAAGTTTATTACAGCGACTACATAGTATTAAACATTGGCCTCATCCAAAACTCACCTTACTGAATGTTGATCCCGCTAATAAACATTTACTTCCTGAACATCCTGAGTTGGAAATAAAAGGGATGCTAAGCGAAATTCTACAAGGTTATGATTACGAGTTACAATATTCAACTGATAAAGACATATTAAATGGAGTGCTTACTTTTGCCGATCAGCATAAGCAACAAATGATCATTGCATTGCCAGGAGTCCATAGTTTCCTATACAGTTTAACCCACAATAGCATTACAGAGGGCTTATCTACTGATGCAAATAAGCCCGTATTGATTTTAAAATAGTGAAGTTCTTCACAGGATTGGTGGTTCTTCACATATTATTCACACCTCCTTCACACAAAACCCACAAACAGGTACCTTTTTGTGTAGAATGTATGCAGAATGTGTGAACTATGTGAGGATTTGGCATAAGCACAGGTATACTCAATTAAGCAGAATAGCCTTACAATAACTGCATTAATGCCTCTCTAGAAAACCCTTTTAACTCAGCAGTACGCTCATCACGGATTTTCTGAACCCATTTAGCATCAGCAAGTAATGGCCTGCCCACAGCAACTAAATCAAAATCTCCCCTATCCATTCTTCTTAGCAATTCTTCTAATGAACTTGGCTCAGAGCTTTCGCCTTTAAATGCCGCAAGGAATTCGCCTGATAAACCAACAGACCCCACGGTAATGGTTGCTTTTCCGGTAATTTTTTTAGCCCAGCCTGCAAAGTTAAGATCAGAATCTTCAAATTCAGGCTCCCAGAAACGGCGCTGTGAACAGTGAAAAATATCTACTCCGGCATCAACTAACGGTTGCAGCCATTGTTCCATCTCCTGTGGTGTTTTAGCCATTTGTAAAGTATAATCAGATGGTTTCCATTGTGATAACCTCAGGATTATCGTAAAATCTTCACCTACTTGTCTTCTCACTTCTTTTACTACTTCTACAGCAAATTTAGTACGTTCGTTCAGTGTTTTACCGCCATAACTATCGGTACGGTTATTAGTACCTTCCCAGAAAAACTGATCAATTAAATAACCATGAGCACCATGAAGCTCGACACAATCAAAACCTAATCTTTTAGCATCTGCCGCAGCACTGCCATAGGCTTTAATGGCCGCTTCAATATCATCCTGAGTCATGGCTACACCGTTCGAAAATCCAGGTCTGTTTAGATCAGATGGCCCTTCAAAAGGTGCCGAAGGAACCCATCCTGAATGATGGTTATCCATTATGCCCATATGCCATATTTGCGGCCCCATGCTTCCACCAGAATGGTGAACACTATTGACAACTTCTTTCCATCCTGCTAAAGCTGCATCGCCATAAAAATGTGGAATATTGGCATCATTTGATGATGAAACGCGATCAATAACCGTTCCTTCTGAAAGGATTAGGCCTACTTCTCCGGCTGCCCTTCTTGAATAGTATGCGGCAACATCGGCCGTTGGTACTCCTGCTGGCGAAAATGAACGTGTCATCGGTGCCATCACGATTCTGTTTTTTATATTTAATGATTTCAAACTAAATGGTCTGAACAAAGTTTCTGTACTCATATAATTGTATTTTAATAAATGCTATATTGCTGATTTAATGATATTGCTTAGTGCAGCAAAGGCTTCCTCATTACGCTTGTAATAAGTCCATTGCCCAAGCCTGGTTGATTCCAGCAGTCCTGATTTTTGGAGTATAGATAGGTATTCTGAAACGGTAGACTGGGTTAAACCTGCCTTTTGTTGTATTTGCCCCACACAAACCCCTACCTCATCAAACGCGGCATGCTCTTGCGGCGGAAAGTGTTTTTCCGGCTCTTTCAGCCACTGCAAAATCTGCAGTCGTGTTTTATTTGATAGTGCTTTAAAAATCTCTAACTGATCCATAGCACAAAGATATATCGACTTTTCCCGATATTCCTATTAACTAAAAAAGAATGACATTATGCTGATAACTTCATTTGTTTCATTACAAAGAAGAAACCTATCGAAGCAAGGGTTAATGCAGCTACCGTACCCCACCATAAAGTTTCGAATCCAAATTGGGCAGCAACTCTTGTACCTACCAGAGGAGAAAATATATGAGCTACAGAAAAGGATAGAGCATTAATACCCATGTATGCACCTCTCTTTTTTAATGACGATCTTTGAAGCGTAACCGTTGCCATAAAGGGCATAGCCAGGATCTCTGCCAGGCATATTATAAACATAGAAAGGTAAAGTACCGGAATACCCTTAGCAAGATTCAAAACCAGGAATGATAAGGCACACAATACAGTACCCGCTACAATTACAGTTCGGGCAGTAAATCTCTTTTCGGCAATATGAACTACCAGCATCTCTAGTGAAAACACAACTAGTCCGCTAAAGGCAAGTATTATTCCTATCTCTGCCTCTGTCATTTTGTAAACATTTCTGTAATACAAAGGGAGTGTACTTAACAACTGTAAAAAGCAAATGGCAAAAATGCAGGAAAGTACACTGAAAAGCATAAACGGTACATCCTTATAGGGCGACAAATTGGCTTGGTTTCCCTCTTCTTCTACCACTTCGTCTTTCTTCTTCTCGTTGCCTTTACGATTGCGGAAATAGATGAAAAAAAGTGTGGCCGACAAAAGGGCTGCTATTGCATTGCCATAAAATAAAAACGCGTAAGATATGGCAGCTAAAAAACCACCTAAGGCAGGGCCAATTGAAAACCCAAGGTTCATAGCCATCCTGTTTAGTGAAAATGACCTGATGATATTATCTGGTTTTGAATAGTAAGCAATAGACACAGAGTTGGCAGGTCTGAATGTTTCAGAAACAAGGCTTAAAGTGAAAACACCTGCAGCAAGCTTAACCACAGTATCTAACTGTGGTAGCAGGAAAAACATAGGCACAGTTAAAATTAAGCTAACCAGCTGAACTTTAAAATGTCCGGCTTTATCGGTAAGCCAGCCACCTAAAAAGTTTCCGGAAACAGCTCCCAGCCCAAAGCAACTTAACACCATACCGGTATCTTCTAAAGAGAAATGAAGGTGATTGATCATGTAAACTCCTAAAAAAGGAATAACCATTGCCCCACTCCTGTTTATAAGCATAACAAGGGCAAGCATCCATGCCGGGGTAGATAATCCGCGGTAAGCATCTAAGTATAATCGTATAAATTCCTTCATTTAATAGCGGGCAAGCGCTTGTTTTAATATATCGTTCATCGTTTCAATCGGTAAATCCTCATTAGGATCTATCAACATTATTTTCATTCTGGCCCTCTTTTCAATAATCAGATCAGGATGATCTATATGCTTGCTTTCTACAATACCTATATAAGGTTTAAGGTATTTTTTATGAATCCATAAATAACAAAACATTTTTCCTTTATAGTAAAAAAATGGCAGTTTATATTTCCATTCAGGGGTAATATTTTCATCAAAGGCCAATAGATAATCTTTTAACGCAAGTAAACAACCCCTTACAGGCTCTTCTTTTTGCAAATAAAAATTGTCAAGTGGAGTAAGCATTTTAGAAAAAGGTAGATATTACAAAGGACGTAAAATTAAATCAGAAATCTTATGTTCAGACATTTTTTCATCATAAACCACTATTTATCAGACAATTATGCAGTTTTAAATAAAAAGAACCGACAAAATTTCCGATTAATAACTAAAAACCAAGATGGCATTTGCTTTGTTTAATTGCTGACATGAACTTCAACAACTTTACTATAAAAGCCCAGGAAGCAATTCAACAGGCTTCTGAAATAGCCCAGGGCAATCAGCAACAGGCTATTGAAACAGCACACCTATTAAAGGGTTTGCTCACTGTTGATGAAAACGTAGTTTCGTACGTTTTAAAAAAATTAAATGTAAATCTTAATGTTCTTGGTCAGCAGCTAGATGCTCAGATCGAGAAATTTCCTAAAGTTAGTGGTAGTAATCCGTATTTAACATCAGGAACCAACTCTGCTTTGCAAAAAGCACAATCATACCTTAAAGAATTTAAAGACGAATTTGTTTCTGTAGAACATCTTTTGTTAGGCATTCTATCTGTTAACGACAATACTTCAAAACTTTTAAAAGATCAGGGTGTAAATGAAAAAGACCTTAAAAAAGCAATCATTTCTTTAAGGGGCGACAATCATGTTACCGATCAGAATGCCGAAGCAACATATAATGCACTTAATAAATATGCACGTAACCTTAATGAATATGCTGAATCAGGCAAGCTGGATCCGGTTATTGGTAGAGATGAAGAGATCCGGAGGGTAATCCAGATCCTTTCCAGACGTACCAAGAACAATCCGATATTGATTGGTGAGCCAGGTGTAGGTAAAACCGCTATTGCTGAGGGTATCGCTTTCAGGATTATTAAAGGCGATGTGCCAACAAACCTGAAAACAAAAACCGTTTACTCGCTTGATATGGGCGCATTAATTGCCGGAGCGAAGTATAAAGGTGAATTCGAGGAACGCTTAAAAGCAGTAGTTAAAGAGGTAACACACAGTGATGGCGATATCATTCTATTCATAGATGAGATCCATACCCTGGTTGGTGCAGGTGGTGGCGAAGGTGCTATGGATGCAGCAAACATCCTTAAGCCTGCGCTTGCCCGTGGGGAGTTACGTGCAATTGGTGCAACTACGTTAGACGAATATCAAAAATATCTAGAAAAGGATAAGGCACTTGAGCGCCGTTTCCAAAAGGTAATGGTTGATGAGCCCGATACCCAGGATGCAATTTCTATTCTTCGTGGATTAAAGGAAAGGTATGAAACCCACCACAAGGTAAGGATTAAAGATGAGGCCATTATTGCGGCAGTAGAATTATCACAACGTTATATTTCTGATCGGTTTTTACCAGATAAAGCCATCGACTTAATGGACGAAGCTGCCTCCAAATTACGTTTGGAAATGGATAGTGTACCAGAGGAGGTTGATGAGTTGAACAGAAAGATCATGCAGCTAGAAATAGAGCGTGAGGCGATTAAAAGAGAGAATGACAGTAAAAAAGTTAAAACTCTAGGTGAAGAAATTGCCAATATGTCGGCCGAACGTGACGAGATAAAAGCAAAATGGCAAGGCGAGAAAGATCTGGTCGACAATATTAACAATGAACTGGAACAGATAGAGAATTATAAACTGGAAGCAGATCAGGCAGAGCGTGCAGGCGATTATGGCAAAGTAGCTGAAATCCGTTACGGTAAAATAAAAGAATCGCAGGATAACGTTGAAAAGTTAAAATCTCAATTGGAAAGTATGCAAAGCGAAAGCAGAATGCTCAAAGAAGAGGTAACTGCCGATGATATTGCAGGCGTTGTGGGTAGGTGGACTGGCATTCCGGTTACTAAATTAATTTCAAGTGAGCGAGATAAGTTACTGAATCTTGAAAACGAGCTGCATAAACGTGTTGCAGGACAAGACGAGGCTATTGAGGCTATATCTGATGCGATTCGTCGTTCAAGAGCCGGTTTACAAGATAAACGCAAACCAATTGGATCGTTCATATTCCTTGGAACAACCGGTGTTGGTAAAACGGAACTAGCCAAAGCGTTGGCAGAGTTTCTGTTTAACGATGAAAATGCCATGACCAGGATAGATATGAGTGAATATCAGGAGCGCCATGCAGTTTCACGCTTAATTGGAGCGCCGCCGGGATATGTAGGATATGATGAAGGCGGTCAGCTAACTGAAGCTGTACGTAGAAAACCATATTCGGTAGTGTTGTTGGATGAGATTGAAAAAGCGCATCCTGACGTGTTTAATATACTACTGCAAGTATTGGATGATGGAAGGCTAACTGATAATAAAGGCCGTGTAGTGAACTTTAAAAACACCATTATTATTATGACTTCCAACATTGGATCTCATTTAATACAGGATAACTTTAAAAATCTTAATGATGAGAACCGTGATGAGGTGATTGCTAAAACTAAAAGCGAGTTGTTTGAGTTACTAAAACAAACAATAAGGCCAGAGTTTTTGAACCGTATAGATGAGCTGATCATGTTCACACCGCTCAACCGGAATGAACTTAGAGACATTGTTACCTTACAGTTTAAACGTGTACAAGATACGCTTGCTGAAATGGGAATCGAGATAGAGGCAACGCCTGAGGCATTGGATTGGCTTTCGGAATTAGGATATGATCCTCAGTTTGGTGCACGTCCGTTAAAACGAGTAATTCAGAAACGTATATTAAATGAATTGTCAAAAGAGATTCTTGCTGGAAAGATTGATAAAGACAGTAAAATTAAACTGGATATGTTTGACCACAAGTTTGTTTTTTTAAACAACAAATAAAAGTTTAGCAAGAAAACGAATTGTTATTAAGGCGATCGTTTTTAAAAAAAGAGAGTGAGATTAAAATAATAATCTCACTCTTTTTCTTTTATAACCGCTCAACTTTATTATTTTTCTTAAAAAAGTTAAACAATTCATTTATCCCTCATGAATTTTGTCTAACATTTATGTTATTTTCCTAAATAAAATAAAAAAACAACAGAACATTCCCGTCTAACTATTGTTATACAAGCAACAACTCTTGTGTAATTATGAAAATTGCTTATATATCTTCCTATCCACCCCGTGAATGTGGTATTGCCACTTTCAACAACAATCTACTTAAAGCGATCGGCTCCAATAAAAAAACAGTATCGGAAGACAGTTTCGTGGTAGCGATGAATGATTCAGATTCTTTAGATGAATATGAATACCCTAAAGAGGTTAAATATGTAATAAGACAAGAAAACCAGAAAGATTATATCCGTGCCGCTGATTACATAAACACCAGTATTGCTGACGTTTGTATTTTAGAGCATGAATATGGCATTTATGGCGGAGAAAGTGGAGTTTATATTCTGCCACTCATCGCAAGGCTTCAAAAACCACTTATCACTATTTTCCACACCATATTAAAAGACCCTAATTATATGCAGCTTACTGTTTTGCGCGAGATCGCAAAACACTCTTCCAGAATTATAGTAATGAGCCATAGAGCTGTAGGCTTTTTAACCAGCATTTACGGAATTCCTTTTGATAAAATTCAATTAATTGAGCATGGTGTTCCTGATTTGGAACCTAAAGATGTTAATCCTGTAAAAAACACCCTGGCATTTAAAAACAAAAAGGTCCTATTCACTTTCGGCTTGATCAGCAGAAATAAAGGTTTGGAAACGGTTATTGAAGCACTACCAAAAATAGTAGCTAAAAATCCGGATGTGATGTATGTTATTTTAGGGACAACCCATCCTGGCGTGATACGTAACTCTGGAGAAGAATATCGTGATGGGCTAAAAAAACTGGCGAGAAAGCTTAATGTTGAAGACAACCTTACCTTCATTAACAAATTTGTATCAGAAGAAGAGCTGTTCGACTATCTGACGGCCTGCGACATGTACATTACGCCCTATTTAAATGAAGCACAAATTACCAGCGGAACACTTTCATATGCTGTTGGAGCAGGTACAGCTGTACTATCAACTCCTTACTGGCATGCACAGGAATTACTTGCTGATCATCGTGGCAGATTATTCGACTTTAAAGATACCGATGGCCTTGCAGAAATTGTAAATGAATTATTTGAAAGTGATGAAAAACTCAATCAGTTAAGGGCTAATGCATATGAATACGGCTTACATCTACGCTGGCCTACGACGGGGGAAGTTTTTGTTGATGTGCTGACAGAAGCCATTTCTAAATTCCTTTCAGAGAAAGAAACTGGTAACAAACCTATTATAGACCCAGACATGATGCCTGCTTTTAGCCTGGCACATATACAACGTTTAACGGATGATACCGGAATTGTGCAGCATGCCAAATATGGAATACCAAATCTTAAGGAAGGGTATTGTTTAGACGATAACTCAAGGGCTTTAATATTAACTATCCTGGCCTATCAGCAAAACAAGAGTAAGGCTGCTTTAGATTTATTGCCTATTTATTTGAGCTACATTCAATACATGCAATGTGATGATGGAAACTTCAGAAATTTTTTAAGTTTCAAAAGAGAATATCTGGATGAGGTTGGTACGGAAGATTCGTTTGGGCGAACAATTTGGTCCTTAGGATATTTAATTAACAATGCACCTAACAATTCCTACCGTGAATTTGCGAAAGAATTATTCCTGAAATCTATTCCTCATTTTAAGAATCTGACGCATTTAAGAGGAATTGCCAACACGATGATTGGCTTAACTCATTTTATAAATGCCCATCCTTATGATGAGCACATTAAAAGTCAGTTAGATCAGCTTGCGGAACCTTTGAAAGCTGCCTACCGTGCCAATAAGGAAGGTCACTGGAATTGGTTTGAGAACAAATTAACCTACGATAATGCCATACTTCCACTTGCCTTGATGTATCATTACGAGATCAGCAAAGATCCTGAATCAAGGGAAATTGCTTTTGAAAGCTTGGAATATCTGACTCAAAAAACGCTGATAAAAGGTTATTTAAATCCGGTTGGGAACGATGGCTGGCTTTATAAGGATGGCGGAGAAATGGCCATATATGATCAGCAGGCCATCGAAACTATGGGAATGGTAATGGTATATTTTAAAGCGTACGAGATTACCCGAGACTTAACCTATATTAAACAGATGTACTTAAGTTACCAGTGGTTTTTAGGAGAAAACTCCTTACATATTCCATTGTATGATTATGAAACCAAGGGTTGTGCAGATGGGTTACAAACTTATGGGGTAAACAGGAATCAAGGTGCAGAAAGTACGTTAGCGTATTGGATTTCGCATCTTATTGTTCTTAAGGCTTTGGAATCGGAATACGAATTTATTCAAAGTAGCGACCTTACTGCAGCTCAAAAACAAACTTTTTAAGTTATGAGGATAGCGGTTCTGGCACCCGTAGCCTGGAGGACTCCGMCCAGGCACTACGGGCCATGGGAACAAATGGCATCTAATTTAACTGAAGGATTGGTAAAATCCGGCATAGAAGTAACCTTGTTTGCTACTGCCGACTCAATTACTGCCGCTAAGTTAGATGCTGTAATTAACGAAGGATATGAGGAAGATAAAACCTTAGATGCTAAGGTTACCGAGTGCCTGCATATCAGTAACCTTATGGAAAAGGCCGATCAGTTTGATCTTATTCATAATCATTTTGATTTTTTGCCCCTTACCTATTCAGGGCTCATAAAAATACCTTTAATTACGACTATTCATGGCTTCTCTTCGGAGAAGATCTTGTCTGTATATCAAAAGTACAATGCTTCTGGTCACTATGTTTCTATAAGCAACGCCAACAGGCATGCTTCTTTAAAATACCTGGCTACCGTATACAATGGCATTCAAACTGATAATTTTGATTTCAATGCCAATCCAGATGATTACTTATTGTTTTTCGKACGAATCCATTCTGACAAAGGACTCTTTGAAGCTATACAAATTGCAATAAAAACAAAGCGCAGGTTAATTATTGCAGGCATTATACAAGACCAGAATTATTACAAGGAAAAAGTTGAACCTTTTTTAAGCGATGATATTAAATTTATTGGCTCGGCCGGTCCGGAAAAAAGAAATAATTTGTTGCGGAAAGCATATGCACTTCTGCATCCAATTAGCTTTGAAGAACCTTTTGGTTTAAGTGTTGCAGAGGCAATGCTTTGTGGAACGCCAGTTATTGCTTTTCATAGAGGGGCAATGCCTGAATTGATAAAAGATCGGGAAACAGGGTTTTTGGTGAAAAATGTTGATGAAGCAATTGAAGCTGTTTCAGAATTATCCATCATTGATCGCTCAAAATGCCATAAATGGGCGTTCGAAAACTTTTCTCAGGAAAAGATGGTGGCCGATTACATCAGCCTTTACCATCAGATTTTATAGCTCTTTACTATTATTTAGAGCCCTTAAGTTTTTCGAGTAATATATCTATTTTGACGCCTGCAAATGAAGAACAATAGTCGGACAAACCATAAGGAATGATCAGCTCTCCATTATGGATGATAGAACCGCACGAATAAAGTACATTGGGCACATAGCCCTCGCGCTCATCATTATTAGGAATTACCAACGGTTCTTTCAGTCTTCCAATTTCTATAGATGGATCGTCTAAATCGAAAAGACTTGCCCCTAAGCAATACCTCCGCATCGGACCAACACCATGTGTAATGACTAACCACCCTGCCTCAGTCTCAATTGGGGAGCCGCAATTCCCTATCTGTATAAATTCCCAGGAGAATTTAGGTTCCTGAAGCTTAACCGGGTTATCCCAAACGGTGAGTCTGTCAGAATACATTAAATAGTTATTGCAACCATCAATACGCGACATCATGGCATATTTACCATTGATCTTTCTTGGAAACAAGGCAAGGTTTTTATTCTGTGCACCTATTCCGTGCAACGGGCTGATTTTAAAATCGTAAAAATCTGTAGTTTGCAGCAGCTTAGGCATAATCATAGCCCCATCAAATGCAGTATAGGTTGCGTAATATATTACTGTGCCATCGTCCTTAACAAAGCGAACAAACCTTGCATCTTCTATGCCTTTACGTTCAAATTCAGAAATCGGGAAAATTACACGATCAGAAATATCAGTATCTCTTGAAAAACTAATCTCATGATAGGTATCAGACAGCCAAAGCACCTTATCATATTCCAGTTTTTTTAAGTCGGTTTCCTGCAGGCTTTTAGAATCCAGAATAATCCTGCGCAGTGTAGCATAATCAAACTTATCCTCTAGTTTTAAACCTACCTCATCCAACACTTCAAGATCTATTTTGGAATCGGCTGCTTTTTTAAGAAAAAGCTTTTTATTATAGATGGCATTTTTTACCACTTCTGCCTCATCAATATAGTTTCCTGCCGGAATCACAGTAATGTCGTGATTGCGATCAATGAGTGCTCGTCTAAATACCACAGAGGAAATATGTCCCTCCCCTACAGCCCTAAAACTAATAATCACTCTTTTTTCACCTTCTACCAAATCAGACTGATCAGGATCTTCAATTACTGATGGATTAAAAAAAGCTGCAGACTCTATAGAATATTCATGAGTAAAATAGGAACCAATGAGTAGCTTGTGGTATTTATCAAGTTCCTCGTAATCGAAGCCAGCGCTCTCGATACAGTCTTTTACCTTTTTACAATGCCTGTTTAGAATTTTGGTAATACTTCTATGTCTCTTAGAATACTCCTGAAGCAAGGGTGATATAATATCAAAAACTTCAGTTTCAGTAAGCTCCATTACCTTTTTGATAACTTCTATTGCTCGTTCATCACCATTAAAAAAGAATCGTGCAATTACACGTTTTGGATCCGGGTATACTTTTATAGGCTTTCGTTCTATTAATAATCTCATAGTGTTATAACACTTTAGTAGGTACAATGATTTTATGAATATAATTTTTTTTAACGAAAGCGCCATTATGGTTTGGCACATTTAAAAAAAACTGATGCAAATTCTGCCAGAATGCCCTTATAATTACTGACAATTATACAATAATAGTMAAATTGACTATATATTTACATGTTAATTAAATKACAATTAATAGTTAATTGTCACCCTAAAATAATATTGAAATCCATCATTAATTTTATTTCACTATCAATTAGCGAGTTACAAAAAAATACGATTCCAGCAAAATAAGGCATATTATGTTTGGCACACCTGTTGACTATATAACGTAAATGGTCAGAATATAAAAACTAGCGAATGACCAGATTATAAATTAAAAAATAAGAAAATGAAAAAATTATTATTATCATTAGTTGCAGTTTCTGCATTAGCATTTACTACTCAAGCACAAACTGAAAAAGGAAAAATTATTGTTGGTGGTAACGTAGCATTTGACACAAAGAAATCTGATGCAGATGGTGCTAAATCAAATACAAGTTTTGCGATTGTGCCAAGCGTAGGTTACTTTGTAAGCGATAACATTGCAATTGGTACTGGCGTTGGTTATAGCTACGACAAACAAGTTAGTGAGTTCGAAAAACAAGCTTTTGTAGTTAGTCCTTTTGGTCGTTACTATGCTAACTTATCTGAGTCATTCAAATTCTTCGGTCAGTTATCTGTACCAATGGAATTCGGAACTGCTAAAGCTGTAGATGCAGCTGGTAAAGTAGGTGAGAAAGTTGGTTCTACTACAGAAATTGGTGTTGCATTATCGCCAGGTTTTGCTTTCTTTCCAACTAAAAAAATCGGTATCGAGTTTGCAGTTAACGGATTAAGCTACAACAACTATCGTGTTGAAAACGGTGACGGCGATAAAGTAAAAGGAGCTGGTTCTGATTCATTCAGCTTTGGAGCTAACTTTTTCCAACCTAAATTAGGTATCCAATTCCACTTTTAATAGACTTTACATTTGGTTAGATAAAGAGCCCTTCGCATTAGCGAGGGCTTTTTTTATGACCAGTTTTTTTATTAAAACTCGTAATGGTTTACTATTTTTGGAAAACTAGCTTAACAAAATGAAAAAAACTATATTATTTGCAATCGGGTTCGGATTTATTTTATCCGCACACGCACAGAATAGTGCGTTAAAACCCGTAAAAGAAAATGCGGCAACTTCGGTTAAAAACCAAGGTCAGTCTGGCACCTGCTGGAATTACTCTACAACTTCCCTGATTGAATCTGAAGGGTTACGCAAAGGTTTAGGGGAACTGGATCTATCAGAAATGTTTACTGCACGTAATGTGTACATAGAAAAAGCTAAGAATTACATTCTCCGCCAGGGAAAAGCGCAGTTTGGAGAGGGTGGTCTTGGGCATGATTTAGTACGCTCCATATCTCTTTATGGTGCAATGCCTCAGGAAGCTTTCCAGGGTGTTAGCGGCGAAATACCTGATCACACCGGCTTGGAAACTGCACTAAAAACATATCTTGACGGCGTACTTAAAAAACGTCCGCTAGATAATGACTGGCTAAAGGGTTATGAGCAAATTCTGGATCAGAAAATTGGGGTTCCACCAGCTAATTTTGACTACAAAGGCAAAAGCTACACTGCACAAACCTTTGCTAAAGAGGTGCTAAAATTTGACGCTAACGATTATATAAACATCACTTCTTTTACTCACCATCCTTACTATACCCAATTTATTCTGGAAGCACCAGACAATTTTGCAAACGGGTCATTTTACAACCTTCCACTGGCAGAAATGGTAACCATGACAACTACTGCAGTAAAAAATGGATATACCATTATGTGGGATGCCGATGTGAGCAGCAGAAACTTTCAACAGAAAAAAGGATATGCTATGTTATTCGCTGATACAGTGGATGCGAAACAAGCTGATTTAAACCCTGATATGAAAGAAATAGCATATACACCGGAACTGCGTCAGCAATTATACGAGAACTTAACCACTCAGGATGATCACCTGATGCATTTAATTGGTCTTGAGCAATCAGCAAACGGGAAACTGTTCTTTAAGGTAAAAAACTCATGGGGAGATGTTGGGCCTTTTAAAGGTTACATAGAAGTATCTGAACCTTATTTTGCGATTAATACAGTAAGTCTTGTAGTACCTAAAGCGGCGCTTTCAAAGGAATTAAAGAACAAACTAGGTATAAAATAAATTCAATTCATTAAATAAAAAGGGGGCTGATGCCCAGTCATGGTCGGAAGATTTTTCTTCCGACTTTTTTGCGTAAAAGAGTTTGTTTTATTTTCGTAAACACTTGACAATCAGTTGTTTATTCTTGTTTTTGTGGATTTAAATTAGTATCTTAATTGCTGATAATCAATAAGATATGGCAAAATTTAAAGATCATGCTATCAGTGCAAAACATCTATTAGGGTACATTCCTGAGGCGCTGATATCAAATTTATCCCTCACTACCAAGATCGATCATTACGCGAAGGTTCTTCATGGTAATAAGCTATTCTATCTTCTGTTGTATGGTATCTTGGATAATGAAAAACTAAGTTAACGAACTTTAGACGATACCTTCAATGATTCTGTATTCAAAGTACTTTTTAATCTGGATGAGGATGAACGGGTACGCAGAAGCTCCATTTCAGAGCGACTTTCTAAAATAGATCCAGATTATTTTAAGCAGATCTATGAATGCATTTACGATCAGTTCTCCAGTTTGTACTCCCTAACCGAAAGAGAGAAATATAACCTTATCCGTGTTGATAGCTCAATGGTTAGTGAAACGGTTGGTAAGTTAACCGAAGGGCTTGATAACAAAAGTGGTAAGAAAGCAGTGAAATATAGTATTGCCTTTGATGGAGTATTACCATGTCAATCCAATGTATTTACCTCCAAAGGCTATGCCAGTGAAGATCTTGCATTGCCTGAAGCAGTAATGGCTCATGTGAAGAAAGAAACAGATCATCAAAACATTTATGTGATGGATAGAGGTTTGCAATCAATCAGAAACATGAAAACATTTAGTTCCAATGCAATAACATTCATTTGCAGGACCAAAGAAAATAAGAAATTCGTTGAACTCGAGTCGCTTATACAGGAGAATAAAGACTTGGATCTAGGCGAATCCAATCTATTAAAGGACTCTAAAGTTCAATTGTATACTGGTGTAGCGGTAAATAACAAAAAGGGGAATAAACATTTCAGAGAAGAACTAGTAGATAGTCCCTTTCGTCTTATTATTGTGGAAAGCAAGTTGGATGGCAAGAAATATTGGTTTTTGAGCAATGATTTTGATCTGTCTGCAAAGGAAATGGCTCAAGCATATAGGAGACGCTGGGATATAGAGGTATTTTTTAGGTTTCTAAAACAGGAACTCAATATGAGCCACCTTGTGTCTTTGAATAAGAACGGAATACAGGTAATGTTGTACATGACATTAATGGCAGCCATGTTGGTGCTGATATATAAAAAAGCAAATAAATTGACTTACAAAACAGCAAAAAGACGGTTCTCCATGGAAGTAAGGGACTTAGCTATTGCCCTAATCGTTGTGCAATGCGGAGGAGACCCAGGCCTGTTTTTTAAAACATAAAAAATGGCCGGAATTTCTTCCGACCATGACTGGGCTAGCAGCTACTTTTTATTTTATTTCTTCTGTTCCACTTCCCTATCCATCTCCAGTACATTAACCTGGTCAGATTGAGAAAAGTCGCCAATCAAATATTTATTAAAGTGATCGGCCAGCTTCCAGAAAGCATATTCTGTTAAATCACCAAATGCATGGCGTTGTCCCGGTACAATAACAAATTCAAATCTTTTACCTGCTTTCATTAAAGCATTAGCTACTCTAATGGTATTTGCCGGATGTACGTTATTATCAACGTCGCCCGTCATCAACATTAAATGACCTTTCAGGTTTTTAGCAAGATCAGGATTTTTATCAATGCTATATTTAAATGTAGTATCGCCTTTTGCTGAAACAATTTCTTTTACACCATGATGCTTTTCACTCCACCATCTGTTATAAATACTGTTATCATGGTTTCCTGCATTTGATACTGCAGCTTTAAAGAAATCAGGATAAACAAGCATTGCGGCTGTAGACATAAAACCGCCACCCGAGTGGCCGGTAATACCAACTTTAGTGGCATCGATAAATGAGTACCTATCTGCCAGTTGTTCTACAGCAGCCTTCTTGTCAGCCAAGCCATAGTCGCGTAAGTTTCCATAACCATAGGTATGATACCATTTAGATCTTGCAGGGTTTCCTCCTCTATTCCCTACTGTAATTACCACATATCCAAACTGAGCCAAGCGATCAGTTCTATCCATGCTTTTACTAAAGGACTTGTTTACAGCCTCGGTTTGAGGACCGGGATATACATATTCTATGATCGGATACTTTTTGGTCGGGTCAAAATCAAAAGGTTTATACATTACCCCGTAAATATCCGTAACGCCATCATCAGCTTTTACTTTAAAAGGTTCCGGAAATTTATAACCGGTAGCCATTAATAAAGAAAGATCAGCAGTTTCAAGATCCATTACTTTTTTACCGGTGTTATCCATCAATACAGATCTAGGAACCGTATTAACTTTAGAGAAGTTATTTACAAAAAACTTATTCTCATCGTTCATATTTACTGCATGATCAAAATCTCCCGGATTTAGAAGCTTCATTCCAGACCCATCAAAATTAATGCGGTATAAATGCAGGTAGTAAGGATCTTCCTTAGCCTCTCGCCCATTTGCAGTAAAATACAACACCCTATTTTTTTCGTCGATGTTCACTATGCTTTCACAATGGAAGGCACCTTTTGTAATTTGGTTCTTTAACTTACCATTACTATCAAACAGATAAAAATGAGCCCATCCGTCTCTTTCAGACCAATGGATAATTTCTTTTCCATCGTTTACCAAACCCGGACGGTTGATTTCTACATAAGTGTTAAAACGTTCATCAATTACCGGAGTTACTACATCCGTATTGATATCAACGGTACATACATCAACTCGTTTTAAATCCCTGCTGGTACGCGAAAGATAGATCTTGCTGTTATTACCCAGCCATATAGAAGGTCTGAACTCATTATCACGATCTTTGTTTAAAGGAGGCGCCCCCCAGACAGACACACTCTGATCTTTGAAAGCAGCGATATTTAGCTTCTTAAAGGTTTTGCTGGCAAAATTGAATAAAAGGAGTTCATCAATTGGTGCATCAGGCTCACCTGGCATTTGGTATTTGTATGTTTCTAAGGTAGGCCTGCCGGCAGTAATATTGTTTACTACCCAAAGGTCTTTTACCTTACGGGAATCTGTTCTGTCGAGCACAAAATATTTTGCATTTGGCGACCATAACACGTAAGCTCTGCGTCTTTTCTTATTGTTTTTCTCTTGTTCTTCATTATTTTCGCCATCACCATCGCTGCCATATGAATAAAACTTAACTCCATCCTTTGTTAGCTGGTGCTCTACAATGGTGCTGTCCTCTTCATTTTTCACAGCCTTTTTATAGTTTTCCTTATCCATCCAGTACAAGTTGTAATTTCTACTAAAGATAATTGCCGAGGAATCAGGTGCAACCGAACCCCAAGACGGCTTTGCTTTAGGCTTGGTATAATTTGGGACTTCGGTAAGTTTTGCACTTGCAATATCATAATTAAAATAAAAAATCTTTTTCTGCATTGAATCTGCATCTTTCTTATCCTTACGATCCTTTTTCAATTCATCAATAGTACTTTTTATTTCAAAACTGATTTGTTTTTCATCACTCGAAAACTTAAGATTCTCTAAAGGCAAGTGCTGGGCATCAAAAGGATCACGAATAATTGTAGTGATTTCTGCAGCAAGCTGTGCATTGTCAAAAATCTTCTTTTTGCTTTTAGCAACCGGATCAACAAGGTACCAAAGCTTACCGTTTGGTGTTTCATACTCATACCAAAAACGATTACTTAATTTCAACCAGTGCGGATCAACAGCCGTTGAGTAAATGATCTTTTTAAGTTTGTTGGGCGAAAACCTTGAGGCAAGCTGATAATTTGCCTTCGGTGCCTGGGTTGTGGTTTCTGTTATTGTAAAAGTTTTGGTTTGCGAAACCGCATTAAAACCTGCACTAATAAGCAATAAAAATAGAATGTAAAGTTTCTTCATTTGAACTGTTAATTAAAACGGCTAAATTATTGATTAATACTAAAGAAGGATGAATCTTTATTTGTAATAAATGTGATAGTTAATGCAATAAAATAGCGGTTGATTTCATAGTTTTGCCACAAATAATCATAAATGAAACAGCATCTTCTACCTTTATTAACTGCAGCGGCAATTTTTACGGCCAGTTGCCAATCTAAATCACAAACTAACACCGATAACCCGGATGTTAAGGATACTTTAACACAAACCTCATCAAAGGAAGAAGTACAGGCCGCTAAAATTGATGTAAGCAAAATTAAAGTTGCTGATGCTAAAACCATACTTGCCCGCAAACAGGTACCTATTTTATGCTATCACCAGGTTCGTAACTGGAAACCAACAGATGGCAAAGTAGGGAAAGACTACATTGTTGAAATACAAAACTTTAAAGATCAGGTTAAAATGCTTGCCGACAGTGGTTATCACTCTATATTACCTGATCAGTTATATGCCTATTTAAATACGGGCGCTCCATTACCGAGCAAACCGATCATGTTTACTTTTGATGATACAGACATGGATCAGTTTACAATTGCTGCTCCAACACTAAAAAAATACGGTTTTAAAGCAGTCTACTTTATCATGACAGTATCCATTGGCMGTAAGGGTAAGTTTGTTGACTATATGACCAAAGAGCAGATAAAACAACTTTCTGATGATGGCAATATAATTGGCRGTCACACTTATGACCATAAGAATTTCAAGAAATACCAGGGAAAAGACTGGGAAGAACAGCTAGATAAGCCTACCAAAAAACTGGAAGAGATTACCGGCAAAAAAATGACTGAATTTGCTTATCCTTTTGGCTTATGGAATGCTGAAGGTTTCCCTGAACTAAAAAAACGTGGATTTAGGATGGCATTTTCTCTTGCTGATAAACGCGATCAGAATTATCCGTTGTACACGATAAGAAGAATTATTGCGAGTGGTTACTGGAGTCCTAAAACGCTACATAACAGCATAGTAAAAAGTTTCTAATGAAAATACTTTTAAGTCTGGGTGCTGGCTTAATGATATTAGCTTCAGCATGCACATATACCAGTCAAAGTCAAACTAGTTCCGCTTCGGGTAATCCTGATAAAGACACAGCCCAAACTAGTAAGGCACCTAAAAAGGAAGCTACCGCGGCCGAGATTTTAAGCAAAAAGGAAGTCCCTGTTCTTTGTTATCATCAAATTAGAGATTGGAAAGCAAGCGATTCGAAACGGGCGCATGATGACATTATCCCTCCTGCCAATTTCAAACAGCATATTAAAATGCTTGCAGATAGTGGCTACCATACCATTTTACCAGACCAGCTTTATGATTATTTGAATTATGGGGGCAAACTTCCAGAAAAACCGATCATCATTAGCTTTGATGATACGGATCTGGATCAGTTTACTGTTGCAGCACCCGAGTTAAAAAAATATGGTTTTAAGGGCGTATTTTTTATCATGACGGTATCTATAGGAAGACCGAGATACATGAGCAAAACCCAAATAAAAGCCCTCGCAGATGACGGTCATGTTATCGCAAGCCATACCTGGAATCACAAAAATTTCAGTGAGTTTACGAATGATGATTGGGAAGTACAAATAGATAAACCGACCAAAACATTAGAAACAATTACAGGTAAAAAGGTTGAATATTTTGCCTATCCATATGGGGTTTGGAAACCAGAAGCCTTACATAAATTAAAAGAGCACGGGTTTAAAGCGGCATTCATCTTATCAACAAAGAGAGATGAGACTAATCCGCTTTTTACCATCCGACGTATTATTGATCCAGGAACTTATACAGCGAAGAACCTTTACCATAGTATAAATAAGAGTTTTAAATAGTTTAGGCAACTGCCTCAACAACAAATTTCTTATCATTAAAACTAAACGCATCCCCTTTCTTCTTATCCAAAAGCAATTTGCCTATGGGAGATGAAGGGGAAATAGCAAAAATAGCCTTACCATCAAGCGTTAGCTGACCCGCGCTAACACTAATGTAAAAACTCCCGTTGTTGGTATACACCAAACTGCCATGTCTTACAATTTCAGACTCAGGATTTATCTCAATACTTTTTAACAATCTTAGATTATCCTGAGCATCGATTAAAAGACGCTTGTTTCGATCAATATCCTGCTGCATCATTTCTCTGCTGGTTTCATACTTATCTCCGGCGCTGCTTTTAGTATCATCATTACTAGCTTCGCGCGCCTGTTGCAATGCAACTTCAGCAGTCTGAATTCTTTGCTCTATAAAATTTAAACAAAGTCGATATAGTGTTTCTTTAATATCCTGCATAAATTACGATTCTATCCATTTAATCTTTTCTTCAATAGGAGTACGAATTGCATCTCTGGGTTCCTCGTTATGGTATCCCATATAAAAAAGCCCAAAACATTTCTCCTGTTCCCCTAAGTTAAGATAATCCTTCAGATCTGCAATCATTCCCGGTGAACTCCAGTATGCGCCAACATTTAAGGCCTCGGCAGTAAGCGCCATGTTCTGAACTGCACAGGCTAGAGCTGCAAGCTCCTCCCATTCGGGTACCTTGTCTGAATGCAATTCGACATTTAATGTAATTATGCAGCTGGCTTGTTCTGCCTTTTCAAGAATGCTATCATATTTCTTTTGCAAAAACTGATGAACTGGTGTAGTTTTTTTATACAAGCGGGCTAGCTCTTTACCAAACTTAGTTTTCCCCTCATTTCTGAAAACAATGAAACGCCAGGGTTGTGTTAATTTATGTGTAGGTGCATAGTTAGCACTTTCCAAAATTTGCTGTATAACCTTAACCGGCACCTCCTGATTAGTATAACTCACCGGAAAAATGCTCCGCCTACGTTTAATAATCCTGCTTAAAATTTCTATTTCTTGTTCCATTCCAATATCTCTTCCAAATGTTATGCTAATTTTTTAACTATAGCACATAAATGGCAAAAATAGAATTTAAGCCCAATGGAAATGTTTGCGCCGTGTAATAGTTTTAGTATTAAACTTTCTGCCGAATCTTCTTTAATTGCTTTCTAATTTGCTTGGCTCTGCCAAAAAACGCAACACTTTCGATATCAACCAGATAATCTATTGTCTCTAGCAGCTCGTCTTTAATCCAATCGTAACGAGGTGCCAGATTTGCCAGGGTTTGCATACAGTGCACTTTGGTAGCTACAAGCACCTCTGTATCTACAAGCCAGGTAAACAAAATATCAATAACAGGTTCAAAATCTGTTGTTACAGCCTTATCTTTATATACATGATGAGCCTTTCTGTCTGTCAGTAAAGCAATAATCTTAGCGTAATGCCTCATCGCCGAAGGGTTCTTCTGTTTCGCCAATAATGATATAAGCTCTGGGATATAACCCACAAACAGATCAGGCTTGTGTGTCATCAAATATTCTAACATCCAGGCGGCCCTAAAAGCAACTTCTTTTTTCMTATGAAAACTAATATCCAGTAAGTCGGTTATTTTTAGATCATTACTTTCAATAATACCAGTTAAATTAGTCACCATCTGAAACTCCATTGACGTACTAAGCCTTGCTATTAACTCTTCCTTATTCACATTAATTATTTTAAATCAGTATCTGATTTTMTAATTTAGAAATTTTGAACCTTAAACTTATATAAAACCACCAGACATCCGGCAGATCGCTAAAAGTCTTAATGATTTTATAAATAATGCCTACCTTTGCAGCTTATTTTTCAGCAATATGATTTCAGTTTCAAATTTATCACTCCGTTACGGAAAACGCACTTTATTCGAAGATGTTAACCTAAAATTTAATCATGGCAACTGCTATGGTGTAATTGGCGCCAACGGGGCTGGTAAATCAACATTTCTTAAAATTCTTTCTGGCGAAGTAAACCAAACTACCGGTAGTGTAGCTTTTACTCCTGGAGAACGAATGGCCGTTTTAAAACAAAACCACTATGAGTTTGATGAATTTAGTGTAATTGAAACTGTAATGATGGGCCACAAGGAATTGTACGAAATCATGAAGGAAAAAGATGCGATCTATTTAAAAGAGGACTTCTCTGATAAAGATGGTGAGCGTGCAGGCGAACTGGAAAATAGATTTGCCGAAATGGATGGATGGAACATGGAAAGCAATGCCGCCACCATGCTTAGTAACTTAGGTATTAAAGAAGAACACCATTACAAACAGTTAAAAGAACTTGATGGTAACCAAAAAGTGCGTGTCTTATTGGCTCAGGCTTTATTTGGAAATCCGGACATCTTATTACTGGATGAGCCTACCAACGATTTGGATATCGACACGATTGCATGGCTCGAAAACTTCCTTGCTGATTATCAAAATATTGTATTGGTTGTATCTCACGACAGGCACTTTTTAGACGCAGTTTGTACGCACATAGTTGATATCGATTTCAGCAAAATGAGTATTTACTCGGGTAACTACACTTTCTGGTACGAATCTAGTCAACTTGCTTTAAAACAACGTAGTGATCAGAATAAAAAACTGGAGGAGAAAGTTAAAGAACTTCAGGAATTTATTCAGCGCTTTAGTGCCAATGCATCTAAGTCAAAACAAGCAACTTCACGTAAAAAAGCTTTAGATAAAATAGATATCTCTGAGATTAAAGCTTCAAGCAGAAAATATCCTGCCATTCTGTTTAATAATCTTGGCAGAGAAGCCGGAGATCAGATTTTACAGGTAGAAAATCTTTCTTGCACTTTAAATGGCGATGTGATGTTTAGAAACATCAACTTCATGGTAAATAAAGGTGATAAGATCGCTGTTCTTTCTCAAAACAGTCTTGCTACCACTGCATTCTACAATGTATTAACCGGACGTGAGAAAAACTATACAGGTGAGTTTAAATTTGGAGTAACCATTAACGTTGCCGACATTCCAAATGACAACACTCCATATTTTGCAGGTAAGGATGAGAATTTGGTTGACTGGCTTCGTGAATATTCAGGGACAGATCAGGATGAACAGTTTGTAAGAAGTTTCCTTGGCAGAATGCTTTTCTCCGGAGAAGAGGTACTTAAAAATGTAAAGGTATTATCAGGTGGTGAAAAAATGCGTTGTATGTTCTCGCAAATGATGTTAAGACACGCGAATCTATTGTTATTTGATGAGCCGACCAATCACCTTGACCTTGAATCTATTACTGCATTAAACAATGGTTTAAAAGATTTTAAAGGAACAGCATTGTTTACCTCACGAGATCACGCATTAACTGAATCTGTAGCGACCCGAATCATTGAATTAACTCCTAACGGAACAATTGATAAKATGATGACCTACGATGAATATATTTCAAGTGAAGATGTAGCAGCTTTGCGTGCTTCATTATATAAAACAAAATAAAGAAAACCTATTTCATTTCGAACAAGAAAGGCCATTTTGTAATACAAAATGGCCTTTCTTGTTCGAAATGAGTATCTTCGCGTTTTGCGAATTATGAATATGAAACTGGAAGAACAGCTACTTGAAAGAAGTGAGAATAAGTGTGAATTATGTGGATCTGAGGCCAATCTTAGCATCTATGAGGTTCCCCCTCAAACTCAAAATACAGCAGAAGAATGTGTTGTAACATGCGGAAAGTGTTTAGCACAGATTGAAAAAAAAGAGGTATTAGACAGCAAACACTGGCAGTGCCTTAGTGGAAGTATGTGGAGTGAGGTTCCAGGAGTACAGGTAGTGAGCTGGCGCATGTTAAACAGATTAAGGCAGGAAAGCTGGGCAATTGATAATCTGGATATGATGTATCTTGATGATGAAACTTTGGCTTGGGCCAAAGCAACCGGTGATCACGAAAATGATTCTGAAGTGGAATTCCATAAGGATTCTAATAATAATGTGCTGGAAAACGGAGATACAGTAGTGATTATAAAAACACTTGATGTTAAAGGATCCAGTCTAAGCGCAAAACTTGGAACAGTGGTGAAAAACATTAAATTAGTTGATGATAATAAGGAGCAAATAGAAGGCCGTGTTGAAGGTCAGCTGATTGTTATTCTAACCAAATATGTACGGAAGCAAAGCTAATTGCAGCTATAAAATAAAGACAGTAAAATTGATCTAATTATGAAATCAATTGAGATTAAGTATTTTAAAGATTTTTTAAGTAGCGGAGAGATACCTTCAGGTTTGCCTGCACATTTGCAGGCGCTTTGGCATGAGGGAAAAGGTGACTGGAAAACAGCACACGATCTGATAGATCACCTAAGCGATAAACAGTCTGCTCACGTACATGCCTATCTACACAGAAAAGAGGGAGATGTGTGGAATGCTGATTACTGGTATAACCGGGCAGGGCAATCAAGACCCAACGTTACTCTGGAAAAAGAATGGGAAGATCTGGTTTCATTGTATTTGTCATTATTACCAAATTCTACTGGTAATTAAAATGAATATGTATATTTAAATTCCTTAAATTATTTCATTATTAATTAATTACTATGAGACACACTTACGCTTTTCTGTTGCTATTTATTGGCTTTTTGCCTAAAACCTTCGGCCAAACTCAACCAAATGGCGGCTCTGTTGCAGATGTAGCCTTTATTCAAGGCCATTGGAAAGCTACTACTCCTGAAGGCCAATCTATTGAAGGAGTTTKGTTACAACCAGAAGACGAAAACATACTAGGCTTCATGCGCATGATGAAAGCCGGTAAAGCTGATCTTTATGAAATATTAGCCTATGAGCAAACCGAACAAGGACTGGTCTCTATGGTAAAACATTTTAAACCAGGTCTTCTGGGTTTAGAGGAGAAAGACAAACACGATCGTTACAACTTTGTAGAAGCAAGTAAAGACCGTGCTATCTTTCAAAAAGAGGGCGAAAGCTTACGTATTCTATACGAAAAACGCTCCTCCAATCAATTTGTAATTGCCAGAGGCAACCTGCAAGACGGTAAATGGGCATTTAAAGACCTGTTTGTATTTAACCGTACTAAACCCTAAAGCGCGATCCTTTCATTTACTCCTATTTCATTGATGAAATACTCGTCATGGGAGATCACCAGCAAAGTTCCTTTGTAATGTTTTATTGCTGAGGTTATAACCTCCAGGCTCTGAACATCCAGATTATTGGTAGGCTCATCTAAAATAATGAGCTCAGGAGAACTATTGCTTACCACTAGGCAGCAAAATATCAATTTCATCTTCTCCCCTCCACTAAGTTGTTTGCATGTCTTATTCCACATATCAATTTTGAAGAGAAATTGGTGTAGCAATGTTTTAAGTCGGTGTTCTGGCAAGTGCTGTGAATTAAATTCCTGTACCTGTTCAAACACAGTTAGTTCATTATCTAATACTGAATACTCCTGATCAATGTAAAGATGCTTGAAATCAGCTATTATTAAAGCACCCTCTGATGGTTTTACTTTACCCAATATCAATTTCAAAAGTGTAGTTTTCCCAGAGCCATTTTTACCAGAAATGGCAATCCTTTCGCCACTTCTAATCTGGAAATTCAATGGGTTCTCCCATAAATATCCGGAACTGTAACCAAAATTCACATCCTCCGCCTTTATCAATATTTTGCCTGCGTGCAGATTTGAATTTTCAAAAGTTACTTTAAATTCCTTTACCTCAGGCAATTGCCGCTTAAGCTGCTGAAGGTTTTGCAAAATACCGTTAACCTTATCAGAATGTACTTCCTGTAATTTGGATGTACTTTGTTCAGATCTGTTTTTAATCGTATTAATAAAAATTCTGGGAACGCCTTTCTTTATTTGTTTTTGATTCCCCCTTGAATTCTCTTTTTGTTTGCGTTCGGCTGCTTCTCTGGCAATTTGCTTAGCTTGTCGTAAAGCTTTTTCTTTATGATCTGCCTGAGCCTCTAAAGCCATCAACCTCTCCTCCTTTTGCATTTTAAAGAAGTCATAATTACCTCCATAAACCTCTACCCCACTTTGATTCAATTCAAAAGTAACATCAAGAAGATTAAGTAAAGTTCTATCATGGCTTACAACTATAGTCGTTGCTTTACTTGTCTGTATCAGATTATATAATTGTTCCCGGCTCTCTACATCAAGATGATTTGATGGTTCATCAAAAAGTATAACCGATGGTAAATGAATTGTAATGCCTGATAAAAATACCTTGGTTTTCTCTCCTCCACTAATTGTTTTCATCGGCTGAGCTAATTCAATGTGTTGTATATTCCACAAACTAAGCGCTGCCAGAGCCCTCTCTTCAACATTCCAGTCGTCATCTAATTGGGCGAAATTGGTTAAAGAAGCATCGCCATTAAGTATTGCATGTAATGCTTCCATTTTACCGTCAATACCCAGGGCCTGGGCAACAGTTAAATCGTCGTACTGACCGAAATGCTGGGGGACATAAAAAGGTTTATTTATTGATGCAACATCCCCTGAGGCAGGCTCAACCCGACCTGCAAGGATCTCAAGCAAAGTAGATTTTCCAGAACCATTAGCACCTATTAAGGCTATCTTTTGCCCTTTAGAAACAGAAAAATTTATATCGCGGAACAGGCATTCCTTATTGGAATGCACATATGAAATTTGTTTAACTACAATACCCATAAAGCATCATTGATAAAAAGTAAAAAAATAAGATTTAAATTGTGCATAAGCACGAGGCGGCTAGACAAGTACAGTGGTACTGTTTAGCATTTGAGCAAAAAAGGAAAAGCTACTGCTCTGTTTATAGGATCTTACATTTCTTAATGAATTACACCAATATAGATAAAATGACATTTGCCATCATCGTACATAGATGTTCTCAATGGGGTAATTAGTCGTTTATACGACAAAGGTAAATATTTTTTTAAGAAACGAGTATCGTCTGAACTATCAAATAACTAAATTTTTATGAACCTGATGAAGAATCTGCTCATAATAATCTGCCAGTTTTGAAAAATCTTTTAGTGGATCAGGGGGATACATCAAAGCATTAAAGAACGTTTCGATATCCCTTTCTGTAGTCAGAATCACTTCGTCTTTTATCATTTCAACATGCTCATTCAGAGCGTCTATACCCTGCTTTTTCATAAAAAACTTTTGATATACTAATATACTAAATAATCAGATTATTTGCTAAAATTTTAGCTACTTATAATTACGGTTCGCCCATTTAATACATGGTTCTATCCATTGCGGCAAAGGCTTAAATAAAAAACCATGCTTCAATCCCGTGTTTAGCTCTATTTCTTTAAAGTGCAAAACCTTTAAATTAGATGTTTCTTTCCTTTTTATTGCCGACACTCCGTATTCGTCAGATCGCTCATAGATAGTTAAAATATTTCCACAGAAATTAATTCCGGGAAAAGATGTTAAATCCTTATCTCTGTAACAACCAATAAACACAAAATTAAGATTAGGGTTCCTTAAGGAGCTGGAAACGTATTGCGCAATATATCCTCCTTTTGAAGTGCCTATAACTGTAATATGGCTTGGTTTAACACCTAATTTCAATAAACTGTCTACTTGCCGAACCACCTTTTTTGTATAGGCTCCTACATCTGTATTAGCGGACCTTTTCTCACTGATCACCTGAAATCCAGCCTGTTTAAACTTGTTTAAAACTTCCAAATATTCCGTTTTTCCATATTCAGGATGGACTTCAGTCAGCGAATGGTCTTCTGCAAACTTGTTGTGAAGAAAGAATATATAATCTTGTGCAGCACAAAATAAAGAATTGGCTACTAAGAGCAACAAAAGCACAGTTTTTTTGGAATTCATAAAAGGTGCATTATAATTATTAATTAGCGTCAAAAACTCTTACTTTGTTCATTAGCAATTGTCTGATACTTACCAGGTGGCTAAAAAACATCACAGGCACAATAAAAGCAGGAAGTAAGCTAAAAGGGAAATACAAAACTGCAATATTAGGCTGGTCAAACCCAAACTTCTGAATGGGTGAGGGTACTGAGAGAAATGCATTCGCCACAATATTGATCAATAAACAAAGACAAATAACATTCCAGGCCAATAGAGATCCCTTGGCCATTTTCTTTTTTGAGATTCCAAAATAAGCTACTAAAGGCGCAGAGATTCCTGCCAAAATATCAAAGTTCCTCCCTTCAAATGTCATCAGTTCTGGAACAGTCCCATTGATAAACAATAGGTACAAAATAATTTCCACCGGAATTCTCCCTACATGCAGATAAGTGAGATTTAATATAGGGAGTCCATCAATAAACTTTCTACCTCCCCGGGTTAAAAATACGAGCATAATTGAGAGAATAGCTGGGAATACCCCCATAATGGCAATCTTAGGCGGAAAAACAGTAGTATCGGAACTGAAAACAAAATTTAAACCCAATATCGCCTGAACAATAATCCACAAACTTAAAACAATTAGAAGGAGATTGGCTTTACTGCTAACATTAAACTGTAAGGATCTTTTAATTACGCGATAAAACAAAAACAGCGTAAATAGGGTCGTCAACACAAAAAGCACAACAACAAACAACGGTAAGCCTATAATCATTCTTAAATTATACTTTTAACAATTCATCAATCTGCTTGGCAAGGGCTCTATCTTTTTCAGTAATAATATTACCTGCATCGTGAGTACTTAGCCAAAATTCCAATTTATTCCATTCATTACACCACTTAGGATGATGATTATTTTTCTCTGCTACAAATGCCACCTTAACCATAAAGGCGAAAGCTTCCCGAAAATCTTTGAATATTAGTATTTTGTGCAGTTTATTTTCAACAATATCCCACTCCTTTTGAACTACATTTTCCATAAATTCTATTATAAAGTTGCGGCGCCATTGCTGCCAATATTAGAACAAGCAACATCGACTTATGTTTAAATCTACTTATAATTAATTCGATTCCCCTCAGTGTCCTTTAAATAAGCAACAACTCCTGCCGGAAGCTCTTCACTTTCTATTGGGAAACTTATAGAATCCGCAACGTAGTTTTTTGTATTAGATGCTTTTTGAAAAATTTCAAATAAGGCAATTGGCTCCTGATTGAAACTAATGCAGGTACTAATAAAATGCATTTCCTCTATCCTATAGTTAGGCTGCTTTAATTTCTCATTTATATCTTTTAAGCGTGAGATAAAGTGCCGCTGTCTGATAAAAGTATTACTGTTCATGATAATGAAAATGTAATCTGCATAAGAAGTTACTTTTCCATAGTACTTATGATTATCTCCCCCACTTCTCTCTATCAGATATTCGCCCGAAGATTCAGATTTATAAATTTCAACTGACGAACGCCAGATTCTTTCTTCATTAATTTCTTCCGGGTTATCAGGTAAGTTACGGTTAAAAGAATACCATAATCCTACCAATTCGTCCAATAACTTGTAGTTAACCGTAACCTTAGGGATATCAATTTTTAAATCGTTAAAACTAAATGCCTCGTTGTGCGAATTAATAAAATCGATGTAGTTATCATAGCCTAACACCTGCACTATCCGACTTAGTTTACTAAGGTTCGGTTTGCTGGACCCAGTGAGGTCTTTTCGATTTTCATATGCTTTTAGTTTATTGATAATAAGATGTTCATACAAATAATTTGCTCCAAATAGATCAGTTTCTTTTTTTACTTTCTGTTTTCTGTTACGGTTCTGTAACAACCCATTCAATTCTTCTACAATGTACGCCCACTCAGACTTAGAGACATCTTTCCATGTCTTTTTCTTTAGAAAATTACTAGCTAAAAAATTCATTAGCTTCTCGAGATGTAGCAGGTCTTCCTTATTCATAATATGAATATAAGATAAAAATAATACCAAATAATACATATATAAGACTTTTATATTTTCATKTATAGAGAAGTTTGTTCTAAACGAAGTCAATGAATTATATCATAAATATCAAATTATATCTCACACCTAAAACTAATTGATCATGGACTATTCTCAAATCTTTTTCATCTACTGGTGGGTCTTCGCTATCCTGTTCACCCTCCTATTTTACAAATTCATACTAAGGGTTTTCCTGGGTATGGTCATCGTACCCGAAAACAAGGTAGGACTGGTTACCAAGAAATTTGTGCTTTTTGGCAGCAACAAAGAATTACCAGACGGACGTATTATTGCAACTAAAGGAGAAGCTGGTTTTCAGGCAAAAGCACTGGCTCCCGGACTTTACTGGGGCATGTGGCCCTGGCAATACAATGTGAACATGCACGGGTTTACCATTATACCCGAAGGTAAAATAGGATTGATCCTGTCCAACGATGGTGCTGAAATACCGACAGGTGCAATCCTTGCCCGAAGAGTAGAATCGGATAATTTTCAGGATGCAGAAAAATTCCTAAACAACAATGGGCAAAAAGGTCGACAAACCTCTTATATCACTGCAGGTACTTATCGTATCAACTTATTTGCCTTCACCGTTACAATTGCCGACATGGTCATCATACATGAAAATATGGTAGGCATTGTAACCACGCTTGACGGCCATCCAATTGAAAGCGGGCAAATTGCAGGAAAGCAAATTACCGGTCACAATAATTTTCAGGACATTGATGTTTTTCTAAAAAATGATGGTAACCGTGGTTTGCAGCCATCAATCATTTTAGCAGGTAGTTACAATATTAATCCATGGGCAATTCAGATTGAAGAAATACCAATGACCGACGTACCTATTGGTTTCGTTGGCGTTGTGATCAGCTACATCGGTGAAGACGGTAAAGATTTAACCGGGGAGAGTTTCAAACATGGCAATATTGTAAGCAAAGGCCAGCGTGGGGTATGGATGGAAGCCTATGGCCCTGGCAAATACCCATTCAACAAATACATTATGAAGGTTGAACTGGTGCCTACAACTAATCTGGTATTGAATTGGGCCAACGCCAGGAACGAATCTCATGAGTTAGATAAGAACCTGAGTACTATCACCGTCCGCTCCCGAGACGGCTTCCCTTTCAATTTAGATGTATCTCAGATCATTCATATTCCCGCAACCGAGGCACCCAAAGTAATAGCCCGTTTCGGTAGCATGAGTAATTTAGTAAGTCAGGTATTAGAGCCTACTATTGGCAATTATTTTCGAAATTCTGCACAAGACAGCGATGTGATAAGTTTTCTGATTACCCGTAAAGAAAGACAACAATCGGCAAAGGAACACATTAAAGCAGTCCTGGATGATTACAATGTAAATGCTGTAGATACTTTAATAGGTGATATTCTTCCACCAGAGGCATTGATGAAAACCCTTACCGACCGTAAGATTGCAGAAGAGGAACAAAAAACTTATCAGACACAGAAAATGGCACAGGAACAGCGCCAGGGCATGGAGAAAGAAACTGCAATTGCAGATATGCAAAAGGAAATTGTAAAAGCACAGCAAAGTGTTGAAATTGCTCAGCGCACTGCTGATGCAACGGTAAAAAAGGCAGAAGGTGACGCCAATAGTTTAAAACTACAGGTTGATGCTGAAGCCACGGCAACTAAAATGCGTGCAAACGCAGAAGCTGAAGCAACTAAAGCCCGTGCTGGTGCACAAGCCGAAGCTACCAAACTTAATGCGACTGCCGATGCAGAGAAAATAGCCAAAACAGGATTGGCCGAAGCAGAAAAAATTATGGCCATAGGTAAATCTACAGCTGATGCTTACGACTTACAAGTAAAAGCCATGGGAGGCGACAACTTTACCAAGTTTAAAATAACCGAAGAAATTGGAAAAGGAAAAATTAAGATCATCCCAGATCTAATTGTAAGTGGTGGCAACGGCAGTGATGGTAGCCTAAGTGGTTTAATGGGTCTGCAATTGATGCAAATGATACAGCAAGAAAAAGGGAAAGCCAGCGAATAATAAACCCTAATCACTTAAAATTATGGATCTCAATATAAATTACCACACTGAAATGACTCCTGATATTGCCTTACAAATATTAAGAGATGGTCATGAAAGATTTCTTAGTGGACGCAGCAAACATCGCGGCTTGCTACAAAAAGTACAGGAAACAAAAGACAATCCGAGGCCATTTGCATCAATATTGAGCTGCATGGATTCAAGGGTTCCAACTGAACTGATTCTTGACCAGAGTATTGGTGATATTTTTAACATTCGCATTGCAGGCAATGTTATATCTCCACATGTGTTAGGATCGTTGGAGTATACAATAGCCACGGCAGGTTCAAAACTGATTGTAGTAATGGGTCACACCAATTGTGGGGCAGTAAGGAGTGCTTGTGACGATGTGATGAGGGAAAATCTTTCGGGCTTGCTAAGGGAAGTAAAAGTGTGTATCTCACAAGAATTTACGGAAATAAGCAACAGAACAGGCCATAATGAATCTTTTGTTAATAAGGTTTCTTTACTTAATGTTTACCGTTCCGTGCAGCAGATACTTGAGCAAAGCAGTATTATACGGCAACGCGTAGATAGCAGAGAAATAAAGATCATACCTGCTATGTACGACATCTCTGTAGGTAATTTGACTTTTTACAATAAACATTGCTAACATGTTGAAATAGTAGGAATAGAAACTCAGACTTTCTCCATAATTTAGCTACTACAATCAGTTTGTTATGGAAAAGAAAAGATACCAAGGGGCATTAAACGATAAGGATAGATCAAAACAGAAATTGATCCAGGCTGTTGGAATTGTAATCCAAGACAAAGGATATACCGGATTGACCGTTACAAACATTTCAAAAGCTGCAGGATTGGACCGTAAACTAATTAAACTTTATTTTGGTTCAGTTGATAATCTGATAGAAATTTATGTAAAAAGCAAAGACTACTGGGTGGCTGCAACAGGTGATGCAGGTATCATGATCGAAAATAACCAAGGGAAAGACACGAAGCAAATATTGAAAAATCTGTTGCTTAATCAATTGGATTATTTCTATGAGAATGAAGAAATGCAGAAGATTGTACTTTGGCAAATTAGCCAGAGAAGCCAGATTATGTATCAGGTATGCGAAGAACGAGAACAACTTAGTTCCACATTCTTTGCATTGACAGATAAGGAGTTGAAAGGAAATGATGTCGATCTTAGGGCAATTGCCGGTTTATTGGTTGCAGGTATTTATTATATGGTACTTCATGCCAAAACTACCGACAGCCTTTTTTGTGAAATTGACATCAATAATCCAGAAGGAATGAAAAGAATCAAAGAAGCAATAAGCCTGGTTTTAGAATACGCTTACAGTAATAAGACTCAGTCATAGATAATAGAAAACCTTTTATCAGAACTTATAACCGAGTGAAATACTAAAGCTGGTATTTTTCATTTTCCCTTTCCGTTTTATCCCGCTATAAGTTGTTTGCAAATTTGCCAGTCCTATTTCACTATTGAATTGGATAGAATATTTGTTAAAAAGCTCATAACCAGCTAAAAAACTAACCCCGTAATCCAAGGGCTTTCCATACAAATAAGATCCAAATTCACCCTTCTCTGCATCGTTTTTGAAGATCACCTCTCCATTATCTCCAATTTGGATATCCCCAATTAAAACACCAGATGCGGACTTCCACTTCCCTCCTGTTCCATATCCCAAATAACCTCCTGCGCCAAGTATTAAATTCCCCGTTCCTAACTTGGGGTTATAAAGTAAATTAACCGGTACTTCTATATAAGAAACCGTAACTTTAAAATCATCACTATAGCCAAAGCCCTCTCCTTTTTGTCTAAATCCTTTGGAGGAATATAAGGCAGCGGGTTGAATGTAAAAATCACCGGCTATAGGAACGTCAACTGTAAGTCCTAAGTGGAAACCTGGAATTGATTCAGTTTCACCCTTATTTCCCTGTTCATCTTTCATATTTGCGTTTGAGAAATTTACACCGGTTCTTATCCCTATTTTCGTTTGTGCATTGGCAATGTTAAAGGCGGTAATCAGGAAAAATAGAAATAGCGGAGCGTATAATTTATTCTTTCTCATAAGTTTGGTTACTTTTTTGTTTTAGAATGGTTATTATTCGAAAAGTCTGGTAACCCAAATGTATTAATTATCCCAATAACGGGAAAATTTAATTTTTTATTATTTCAGATAAGCACATGGCACGTTTACCGGCACATAATCAATCCCATGAGCAGCCTTCAGTAACTTGGATACAACAACTGCGATGGTTCTCTCATCCCTATGCATTTGCGGCAAAAGCCCCATCATAGCATAGCTGATTGGGTTTACTGCAGGAACAAGTGTTTCCCAAGGATAACCTTTACCCCAGATCAACCCTTTTACTGTGTAGTTAAGATCTGCTGATTCCGATAGCAGATAGTCCAATAACGAAGCGGAATGGTTAGAGTTCTGATTTACAGTATGAAAAATAGGGCTTTGTCCTCCAAACCCATGTTCATCAGTTCCTGCTTTCGCATTCACGTCTGCTCCATTCCTCACCAGAACTTCTGCACATGACAGATGATTAAATTCCGCACAGACATGAAGTAGGCTGACATCATGTAAAGGCGTATAAGCACACCGTAAATTAACAGGCCGGTTAAGTGCACCTGGGTCTGTAGTCAAATGTTTCGCTAAAATCTGGGCATCATCTGAGAGGACGGCTAAAAGCGACGGATCATTAAACTCCAGCCCATGATCGATAAATACCTTGACACATGCTTTAAAGCGGTCTGTTCTGGCGTATTCGCTGATGAGTTCATAAATTAAGGGGTGCCCTTTGAAGATATCGTTGGGATGGACCCCATGCTGAAAACATGATCTGATCCCATCCACATCATGGCATTCAATATCACCGATTATTTTCTGCAGGTAGTCCATACCTACTAATTTAAGAAATATCGTTTACTTCTCGGCCCTGAATGTATTCGACACTAATTTTCTAGGACGCTTATTTTTAAACTGCTCTCCACTACCTGCATTACTTTGCCCTTCTTCAGTATGGAATCGGTTAGGTTTAAAAGTTGTTCTTGGTTTCTCTGCCCTATTCTCATCCGCCAGTTTAACACTTATCTTTCTACCTTTCAAAACCATACCGTTTATAGCTGCAATTGCCCTATCGGCTCCAGCCTGATCCACCATTTCTATAAAACCATAGCCTTTATGTTTGTGGGTCACTTTGTCGGTCAATAAATGCACGCTGTGCAACATTCCATGGATGCTGAATATCTCAATCAGTTCAGCTTCCTGTATATCAAGTGGATAACCCACCACAAATAATTTAATCATGAATCTATTTAAAGCTGCAAATTTAAGCTTTAATATTTTACTTATAGCTGTTTTCAGCTATTTTTGATATTATCTTAATAACAGGCAGGCATTCTAGCTACATTAGCTTAATTATCTACGCTACAATGAAAAAATACGGTTACACCTTGTTTTTGATATTTTCCTTTTTCAATGCGCTTTCGCAGATGCCATTAAACGGAACGCATTATGCCGATAGCCTTACCCAGCAGTTAAAAAAAGAGCTACCGAATGCCACAAAGGCAAAAAGTAGTTTTCTACTCTCAGAATTTTACTTAAGAACAGATACAGCAAAAGCTGAGCAGTATTTACAACAAGGATTAGCACACAGCGAAGGAAACAGCTTTATGCAAGCAGTATCTTTATATTATAAAGCTTTGCAAATGATGGCTAAAAATCCAGAACTTGCTAAAAAAATGCTTTTGCAATCAGATGCTTCACTAAAAAAATTCAAAACAAAGGAAGCTCTTCTGGTTAGATCAATGTGCTGGCACAGCTATGCATTTCGCCATCATCTTAGAAACGAAATCAAAGAATCTATAGAAATTATACTGCATAAGGCAATTCCGTTGGCTATACAATCAGGTGATTTGGGTTTCTTAGGAAAAAACTATTTTCTCCTTTCTGCGGGATTCAAAAATCTGGGTCAGCACGCGAAGGAAAAAATCTATTTAACAAAAGCAGTTTCAATACTTAAAAAAGCCAATGCACCACAATATCTGGCTATGATTTATCAATCTATTGGGGAAAATTATATTTCATTAGGTAAGTTAAAAGAGGCCAAATCGAATTTAGACAGCATGATGATCTTGCTTAAGCCGTATCCACAGTCCGAGATGTGGTTAGAATATTATGCCGGTGAAGCTTTACGCCTTAATACTGCTTTGCAATTCGACAGCGCACTCACTGTAGTAGAAAAAGGAATGCTTCTGGCAAAAAGATTCAAAGGCACTTATGCCGAAAAACGTATACTACTACAAAAATTTTATGCTCTTCATAGTAAAGAAGATTTCCCTGAGGCAAAGAATGTAGGACTGGCTTTGGTTAAGGACAAACAATTTATGGCATGGGAAACAAACAAGTTGCAGATTTACTATGGACTGGCGACTAGCTATGAGGGCATGAAAAATAAGCAAAGTGCTTACAAATGGTTAAAACTTTATAGCGGGTTGAGCGACAGTTTGAGTAACAGCAAACTAAAAGAAACTGCAAACCTCCTCGAAGTAAAATATAGAACGGCAGAAAACCAAAAGAAAATTGTGGCGCTTAACGCCGAGAATGAAAAGGCAAAACTTGCCACAAAAAATAGTCGGCTGGTGAATTGGCTACTGGGCCTAGCCAGTATATTTTTACTTATTGTTGCTTTTTTTGGCTGGTTGTTTTACCGCAACAGTAAAAAATTAGCTTTACAAAAAGATCTGAATCACCAACAAGAACTTAAAGATATTGACAGGCAACAGCAAATAAAACTAGTGCAGGTAATGTTGAATGCCAAAGAAGATGAACAAAACAGACTTGCCCGCGATCTACATGATGGGCTGGGCTGTATGCTCGCAATAGCAAAACTAAATCTGACAGATTATATACACGAACAAGGCAACAATAACACCCTAGAGCTGCAAAATATCGTTACGCAATTGGATACTTCCATAGGTGAACTTAGACGTATATCCCACAACATGATGCCTGAAATGCTATTAAAACTGGGCCTTAAGGCACTGCTAAAAGACTTATGTGAATCAGCAGCTTCTGCCGCGCTAAAAGTGGACTTTCAATATCTTGGCATCAACAACAATCTGCTTGCACAAGAGCAAATAAACATTTATCGTATTATACAAGAAGCCATTACTAACGCAACCAAACATGCCCAGGCGCAAAACCTTTTGCTGCAATGTTCGCAAAATGAGGATGTGTTTTTTATAACGGTTGAAGATGACGGAAAGGGCTTTGATGCAACACATTTGGATAAGGTTGAGGGCATAGGTCTTAACAACATCAAAAGCCGGGTTGAATACCTTAAAGGCAAAATTGAGATCCTATCAGAAAGAAATAAAAGAGGCACCTCCATCAATATAGAACTTTATGTCACAGCATAAAAATACCATTGTCATTGTTGATGATCATCCGATAGTCATAGAGGGGTTGATTAGGCTTTTAAGTAAAAAACCGGAATATGAAATTATTGGTGGCTTTACCCGAGGGGAGGAATTTATTTCCTTTTTAAAAATAGCAACAGTAAAAATTGTTTTGCTGGATATCATGCTTCCTGATATAAATGGAATGGATTTGTGCAAAACAATAAAAACCATATCTCCGGATACGGTTGTATTGGCATTTAGCAATTACCAGGAGCGCAGCGTAATTTTGCAAATGTTGGCCAATGGCGCCAGTGGATATTTACTTAAAGAGTCGTCTATTGAAGAAATTGTTATCTGTATCAATGAAGCCTTAAATGGTCAGATTACTTTTAGTAACATCGTTAAAGAAATTATCTCCCGGCCACAGTTAAAAGAATCTCAAGATTTTGCCAAACTTACGGTACGCGAAAAGGAAATTTTAAAACTAATTGCTGATGGCAAAACCACTAATGACATTGCTGAAATGTTATTTTTAAGCAAGTTTACGGTAGAAAACCACAGAAAGAACTTACTACAAAAGCTCAAAGCAAAAAATGTTGCCGATTTAATAAGACATGCTACACTACAAAATCTGATTTAGCTATTATATTGTTTTTGGTATTATCTTTTTCCTGCGCATTTCATCGAACAAATCATAAAACATTTTTTCTGTATCAATAAACTCATGAAAGCCCATTCTTCTTGCCTTTGTGCCATCTGCAAAAAAGTCATAGTCCCAGGAGAACACAAAGTCGCCAAATGCCCATGAGGATAAGTCTTTATAGTTATAATTTAGTCCGTGTTCTTCCTGTAAAGATTTCCAGAGTTCTTCTTTGTCCGCCATAACTGTTTGGAGGGGCATTTGCAAGGGTGCCGCAACTTCCATATTAAAATAAACAGCAATTTTAGGCCAAAGCTCATTCCACCTAAACAAGTMGCCGTTATTGATATTGAATGCCTGATTTGCACATTGTGGGTTTGTAGCTGCCCATACAGTCGCTTTAGCCAGTAGTCCTGCATCTGTCATTTCCATCAATTTATCATAGGCGCCCAATTTTCCGGGAAAACGTAAGGGAATCCCAAGTTTCTTAGAAATAGTAGCAAACACCGCAATTACCATTGCAAGATTCATAGGATTACCTGTTGAGGTTCCACCAACTACTGATGGCCTAATGGCAGACCAAGTCCAACGTTTGTTCACCTGTTGTTTTTCGAGGAAGTTCTGTTGATCTACATTAAATTCGGGAGGCATATGGCCTGCATCACTTTCTTTTGCGGGAGTTTTAAAGGGGCCTAGATGGGCACCATAAACTTTGTACCCTTGCATCAGACTTACATGTTCCAAATTGGCTGCCACCGGTTCAATTGCCGTCAATACGTTTACCAACATAGCCAGGTTGGGTTCAACCAGTTCTGCCCAACTCGCCCTATCCTGATAGGCTGCATAAAATATGTGAGTAACATCAGATAATGAACTAAGTTGTGCAATACACGATGCAGGATCTAGCAAATCAACAGCTATATATCGGATTTTCTTGGTGCTTGTCCCCCCCCTTCTGGACAAACCAATAATGTCCCAGGTTCCTAATTCCTCCAGGTAATTTATTAGATTGGTTCCAATTATTCCATTGGCTCCAACTACTAGTGCTGTTTTTTTATCCGCTTTCATGTTAAGTTATATTTTATTTAAGTTTAATCAACTGCTAGTCAAAATTCGGTTTATTAGGCTGGAGAAAATGGTATAATTCTGGCATAATATTGTATATTTCCGACATGAAACGTTACAGGCAATTTGAACCTTTACTGATTTCTGATTTTGAAGTTTCCAGTTGGCGACATCCAGAGCATAATCATAATCATTACGAAATAATCTATATTAAAAAGGGATCAGGAACGCATGTGATTAATCAGGTAACTATCCCCTACAAGGATGGCGATATCTTTTTACTTGGTCCAGAAGAATCCCATTATTTTGAAATCGACATACTCAGTCATTTCGTCTATTTAAAGTTTACAGATTTATATCTCCACCAGGATGTAAGTAATACTAATAATTACGTACAGAACCTGGAATACCTAATAAAAAGCAGAGAAACACATCTGGCAGGCTTTAAATTGTCGGACAATGACCGACATACAGTAGCTCGTCTATTTGATATGCTGATCACATTAAAAAGCGAACCACTTCATAACGAAGAGTTAATCTGGATGCAGATTCTCGCATTATCACATATTTTAAAAAGGAATATGCCAGAATTAAAACCCTTTGAAAATCGTAGTAAAGATATGCAAGCTATTTTTTGTTATATACATAAATACATCTATTCGCCCGATCAGCTTAGGGCTCCCATTATGGCTGGACACTTTAATATAACAGCAGACTATATGGGACCATATTTCAAAAGGAATACCGGTACCACCTTACGGGAGTATGTTCAGAATTACCGAAAAACACTGATCAAGCAAAGAATGGCAAGTGGAAAGTACAGCTTAAAGCAAATTGCAGCCGAATTCGGATTAACAGATGAAAGCCATGTTAGTAAAATTATAAATGTTTTGTAAGTTCCATATTTAGTTAATCCTGATATATTATTTCAGTTGCACTTCCATTTGAATATTGCATCGCTCATAAGGTGTTACTCGACCTACTACTTTCTTAAAACCTAGCTTATGATACAGATTGATAGCAGGTTTCAATACAGTGTTACTTTCCAGATAAACCTTAGAGGCACCCAATTCCTTTGCAGCGTCAATAACTGTTTGACCAAGCAACCAGCCAATACTTTTTCCCTGGATCTTAGGTGAAACAGCCATTTTTGCCAGTTCAAAATCATAATCCGGATCGTTCATTTTGATCAGTGCACAAACACCCACAGGTTCATTTTCGTATAGAGCCACAAATATCTTTCCGCCCTTTTCCAAAATGTATTCTTTAGGATTATCTAAAGCCTTATAATCTGCCTCTTCCATTTGGAAATATGTGGAGATCCATTCCATATTAAGTGATCTAAACGCAGCTTGATACTTATCTTCATAAGCCACAATCTGGACATCTTTGCTTTCGCGAAGTTTCTTTTGCTCCTGCACTCTTCTCAGCAGTGACTTTTGCTCTAACAAGAATTCCCACTCTTCTATCGCTTCCCACAAGTTGTACCTTGCTTCTAGAATAACGCTTTCAACTGCAGCATCTACATCTACACATTGCACTTTTATCTTAGCTGCAAGCACTATCCCTTTGGTGGTTAATGCGACAACATTTCTGCGTTTATCAGACGATTCCCGATTTTCCTGAATCAGTCCGGCAACAGTCATTTCCTGTATGATCTTACTAACTGAAGGTTGGGAATGTCCTATCTCAGTAGCAATTTCGGTTATGGTTTTTTCTCCCTCTTCTGAAAGAACAAAAAACACGGGGAACCACTTTGGAGAAAACTCTATATTATATAATTCATAAATCTGCGCTGCGTCTTCAGTTACTTTTGAAGTCAGTAATCTTAGCCGACTGCCCAGAGCCATTTTTCCGGTTTTCTCAAATAGTTTCATGCATATAATCAATTACATAATCAGTTATGCAAATGTAAGTAATATAAACTATGTCACAAATATTTTTTAAATGGGCGTGTGATTAACTGTTAAAAAATTCACCAAAGTGCCAGAGAATTCCAGAGGGATCATGCAGAAAACATTCTTTGCCCCAGTGATCAACCCGTATCGGAACGAGTTTTGCATCCTTATATTTAGTAGTAAGGTCAAGAGCCAAAAGCTCCTGCCAATATTTGTCAACATCTTCAACCTCTAAAAAAATCATAGTATTATCTACCCAATCCTTTACATAGGCGTTTTGAAGGTAAAACGCTATATGCTCTGTTTTAAAAACAGACATATCAGGTGTAAGAACTGTTTCATCAAAACCAAGGTCTCTGTAGAAACTCCTTGAAAGTTCAAAATCTTTGGCCCCGATAAATGGCCTGATGGATATTGCTTTATGTTTCATTGATTTAGCTGTTGATTTGGATAGTAAACTTAATAAATAATTTTAGAACCTATACAATCTAAAACAATTGCGCTAAGGCGTTAATGTTTTTCATTTTGAAATTTAGATCCATCTCAAAATATTTCTTTTCTTTACCTACATTAGTCGCTTTTATACGAATGATATCCAATCGTTTTGTATATTTTTCCAGTAATGGAAATTGTCGCAATCCATTGAGCTGATTAAAATCCATTTCGAGGTAGAAAAAGTATGGAGATTTTTCACTTACCGTAGTCACCTTAATATTCTTATCTGTACTAAGCGTAAAAAATCCAGTATCGCTTTTACCATACAAAGTATACAAGGGGAACACCTGTTTACTGATTACACCAACAGTATCAAGCAATCCTTCCCTAATCAGATAATTTAATAAAGATTTAGATTGAGCTCTGGAAGTGCCTATTATCCTTGGTACCTTCAAAATACGGGTACTTCGAACCTCTTCCTTCTCAAAATCATCATTATACTCATAAGTTATCACAGTATCAATCTGATTAACTATCCCTGCAAATTCAACGTCAAGATAGCCCTGATAATATTTCAATAAGCTATCGGGATAAATTCTGTGGCCTTTAAGTTGAATTTCTGAGTAAGATTTACCATTCAAAAGGTGGGCATTAAGCCACATTTTTATTGAGGCATGCTTATCAAATACCCTATGAGTAAATACCTTCCCTTGAACATCAAGATCATTAAAATTAAAATAGCCATTCAAATAAATTACCCCATCCTTAAATTCTCCTGTTCCTATATACTCTTTAAAAGCATAAGCCAAATGTGTATTTGCATGTTTTAAGCTCGCAATTTTCTGATCTTTATCAGATAATAGGTTTTTCTTATCTAGCAGATCGGTAAGGATATCTATTACATTTTCATTTTTGAGTGTATACGCAACAGCAACTGTTTTTAAATTAAAAGCTACAGTAAGTTTTCCATCTTTTGAAGTTGCCAATGTAATGCCATGACCTGCGTTTTTAAACGTATTTACACCGAGCCTTTGCTTAATAAACTGTTTCAGTACGGCGACATCTGCTATAGGCAAAGAACAGAAATAGGTTTGGCAAGATTTGGAACCAACAGTATAAATAAAAACATTCCCTGGAATGGCTAAACCAGTTTTAAGTTCATCATCAGTTTTTCCCCTATAATAAGATGGGTTATAAAGATAATCCAAAACCATTGTTTTATAGATCTTATCTACATCTATCTTAACAATAAAAGAGGCCTCAGCATGAATAACCTCCTGGTAGGATTTATATTCCCGGAATTTGAAATACCCATAAGCAGACGCCAGTATTAAAACAACTCCCGTTAGTATCAGTGTTACACCACCTCTAAGTAATTTATTTTTGCGCGTCTTCAACAAGTGAGAATAAGTACTTTAAAGCATTTTGTTGATTGGAAGGAATATCTATGTTAATTTCACCAGAATATACATTACCCTTAACCGGATTCGATTTCAAATAAATGTCGCCCATTGAATTCAATACATTATTAAGTTTTTCAAGTTTTTTTGTGCTGGCAAACTCTTCAACAGGAATCTTTCCGAATAGCTTTTTAGCGCTGAAATAGCCTGCATAATTGGTATTCATTAATGCTTTCCTGTGCTTGCGCKAGACATTGGCAACATATCTGTTTCCAGCAATATCCTCCATATCTTTTTTATTGGTACCAAAGAAAATGATTCCTTCTTTAATCATAAAATAAAGCGCCAGTGGGCTTTTAGGAACCGACAGTTCGTAATATCCTGAGCTGTTTTTAACCAGCTCTTTTTTTACACCATAAGCAATAAGTTTGTCAATCAAACGAGTGTCCTCACTGGACATCATAAATAAAAAGTCAGGCAATGTCTCTTTCTTCGTCTTTGTTACTTCTTTGCTTTCAAAGTTTTCTTCATTATAATCCATTGATTTATAACTGACTTCCTTTTGCGACAAGCCATTAAAAAGGAACAGTCCATCTCCCTTTACTACTTTACTTATCGCCTCTTCATCAAGCAAAAGAGAAAACAGATCAGCTGCCATTCCTATTTCATCAGCGTATACTGAACCATAAATTTTTGACATCAGTTTAGGATATTGCTCAAGATAGGCCTTAGTATCCATAGCATAGGCCAGATAACCAATCGCTTTATCTTCATTTATGTATTTTAAGAACCGTTTGTTCAGTTTCCTTTTAAGTACTTTCTTAAAAACCCCCGCAATTTCATCACTAAAGGCCATGCTTGTACTAATTCTAATCGATTTATCTTCAAGAAAAAGCTTAGCATTAGCACTTCCATAGCCATTTAAGAAGCTCATACCTTTTAAATAGGTTGATGGCATATAGGTATTAAAAAGCTTATCAGCTCCAGCAATCCAAATTGTTGCCTCAGCTTGTTCATCTATACTTTTTACGAAATCTTTATTATTTAATATCGATGTTGTATTTGGGCCGGTAAAGAAATCATCAACCATAAGTTGTACCCAACCGGCAACAACAGTTTTCTTTTTCTGTTCATCCTTAAAAAAAGTATTACCATAATCATATCCAATGGTATCTGCCATAACTTCTTCTAATGAATCAACAGCCATCGTGCTATCAACAGCAATCTCATCCTGTACCGGCACCGCTATCGACAATGAGTCTGCAGCTTGTCCAACAGAAGTAGCTTGAGATAACTTGAAGCGTTCAACAACCTCTGGTCTTGCAAAATAACTACTTTTACCCGAGCCTATAACAAACAGCAGGAACTTGTCGTTCCAATGAGCCACTTCTGTAGAGTCGGAATTATAATAGGATTTAATCCCGTTTTTAACTGTAAACTTTTGATTTGCCTGAACATATAGAGCTTCCAATTGTTCGGCATTTTTAACAGGTGCCAGGAAACAGTTATAGGATACACTGTCGTTGCTCAGATTATAGTAATATAATGATGAAGATAAATCAAACCCCAGGTTTTCAACACTATTAACCACTTTATCCGTTCCTTTTGAGAGCTTTGATAAAATTTCTTTTCCGATAAAAGTGTTATTAAATTCTTTTAAAGACATCAGATCGGTAAAATTCTTTCCTTTAATTGTGGCCACAGCAAGGGCATCAGAAGGTATTTTATTTACCAGGTCTTGAGCAGAGGATGACAAGGTTATACTTGCAAAAACTAATGCAACCAGGCATTTGTAAAGAGAGTTCATAGATAGAGTGATTATTTAGATAGTGTAATTCTATTCGATATATCAGTTTTACCGTTGATTAAACCTAATATACCTGTATTGATCATTATAGCTTTTTTTGATTTAGAGATCTTTGCCAGTGGATTGTTACTGCTGGTTATTAATTGTTCAAATCTGTATATACTAGTATATGAGGCATCTTTAAATACATTTTTCACTTCAGGTTTAAGCTTATTGTATTCTAATACGGCAGCCTTTGTATACTGATAACTGCGCTGAAAAGTCTGGGTTTTCGATTCATAAGCATAAGAAGCATTACTAAGCCCCTTTATCTTTAACTTCTTTAACACATTTTGATTTACAGTATTGATATTGGCAACATCCTTAAATGCAAAAGAGATACTCACTATGAAATTATCGAAATCAATCTTCTTTTGGACATTTGTAATGCCATCGGATTTTTTCAGGTAACTAACAATTTCATCGATTTCTTTTTGAATAGTTTGTTTGGAAGGCACTTTATATCCCTGGATACTATCCATAAGCATAAGAGATGCCACCTTGGCTTTACTCGCACTCAGATTGAGGGTTAAATTTACTGTCCCCAACCCTGTTTTATTGACATTAATTTCCTCAATAACCTGGAAGCAAKACGAAAAAAAAAGTACGAATACTATTAAAAAAAGATATCTATACGTTGTAACGAGCATTATTTAGGATGTTTTGCAAAGATAGACTGTAAAGATATCATTTTTAGAAACAGAATGAACTAATGATCTATGCCGTACATTGATTAGATTTACTAATGAACTCACTTTTACGCTCCAGCAAAGTCCTCCATATAATCATTAAAAAAGCCAGAATTCCAAAGGCCATACCCACCCAAGGGCTTTGAGAAACCCCGACAGAGGCGATGAACCAACCACTTACAACAGTACCCGCCGTTACGCCAAGATTTCCAAATGAGATAGCCAAGCTATTAGCAAACTCAGGAGCATGAGGGGCAGCAGAAGTCATGTAGGCAAACCCACTCAGAAAACAAGGAGCATATAGAAAACCCCATAACGCGATCACCGACACAGTAGACCAGGTATTGGCACCCGAATAAAACAACATCACAGGAATCAATACCGTTCCACTTAGAAACAAAGCAATAGTAGCCGGAATATTTTTACTCATCATTTTCCCCGCCAGCCAATTAGATACTATCCCTGTAATACCAAAGAGGAACATCATATAACTAATAGTTTGAGTATCCATCTCTTTAACCTTACCCAAATAATCAGCAAAATAACTGTAAGTAGAAAACCATGCAGCAATCATAAAAAAGTTCATTGCAGAGCTGATCAAAAAACGACTATTGGTTAGCACCTTTAATTGTGTTCCGTACGATTTCTTTTCCTGCGGATGCATAGGAGGCAAAACTTTGTAAATACCTACTAAAGCAATTGCAGTTACTACCGCTTGTACCCCAAAAGATGCCTGCCAATTGAAAACACTTGCCATATAAGTAGCAAACGGAACGGTAGTCACCATTGCTATTGCAATACCACCTACAACAATCCCCGCTAACCGGTATTCTTGCGATTTACCCACATTTGCCACAGCTGCTGCAATAGCATTCGAAATAAATACAGGCTGCAAAAATGCAGGCAACATCCTCACAATAATCAGCAACCAAAAAGGTGGAGCAAAAGAAGATACTATCCCGGTAAGCAAAAACATCGCAATACTGATCATCATGATTTTTTTCCGGTCGAAGCCAGAAGTAAACAAGGTCATAAAAGGACCTGTTAATGCAATTACAAGGGCAAATGCACTAAGTAACAACCCTGCTTTATCGATGGAAATATGGTAGTGGTCTGCAATCTGAGGCAAAATACCAATAACCCCAAATTCGGTTGTAATAATTCCAATTAACCCCAAACATCCTACAAATGCAATTTTCTTCATTATTGATTTTATTTTCGGTCAAAAATAAATCTTAACTAATAGATTTGCCTTCTTTACAACCCAATGTAGGGAACTAACAAAAATGTAAGCCATGGCATTAAGGAAAGAAAATTCAACCAATAGCATTAATTACAAAATCATCAGCGATTGTTCCGATCTTGTATATGCTATAGCAATATTTGGAGGTCGATGGAAAGTACTTATCCTGCGAGAACTTGAGGGAGGAAAGATGCGATTTACTGAACTTAAAAATGCAATGCCAAAAATTACCGAACGGATTTTAAGCTTACAACTAAAAGAATTGGAATATCATGGACTCATATCCAGGACACTCCATTCCTCCGTTCCACCCAGAGTAGAATACGAATTAACCGAAATAGGCATTGAACTTATTCCAATATGGGAAACTTTGAGCAGTTGGGGCTCAAAACACAGAAAGTTAAATCAACTAACCTAGTTTCCATTCAGGTCTTTCAAAGTGGCAGGTGTATCCGTATGGCTGCTTTTGCAAGTAATTTTGGTGTTCTTCTTCAGCATTCCAAAAATCGGCGACAGGAACTACTTCCGTTATAATTGGCCCGGGCCATTTACCAGAAGCTTCCATATCTGCGATTAAAGCCTTTGCGGTTTCCCTTTGTGTTTCATCCATAAAAAAAATGGCTGACCGATAAGAGGTTCCTATGTCGTTTCCCTGTCTGTTCCGTGTTGTTGGATCATGGATCTGGAAGAAGTATTCAAGGAGCGAACGATAGGATAAAAGTGCTGGATCAAATATGATTTCAATGGCTTCAGCATGTGTTCCATGATTCCGGTAAGTTGCGTTGGGAACATCCCCTCCAGTGTATCCAACCACCGTTGAAATAACACCTGGCTGGTGCCTTATAAGTTCTTCTACCCCCCAAAAACAACCGCCCGCCAGAATGGCTTTTTCTGTATTCATATAGCTTTTCTTTTTAATTGAATAAAGGTACGATGCTAATGCACTATTTGTATAATAGAAATCCCATTTTCATCAAAAACCTCCAGTACCGACGAACTGATTCCTACTAGCGCCATACTCTTTACCAATTCCTGACCAATATCCTCGCTGCAAACAACTCGGAGAATCTTATCACAATCGTCGAGATCAACAGACCATTCTAAGATATTAGAAAAAGTATAAATAACCTCGAAAACATGCCGTAAATCAATTGGCGTATCAATTACAGGGGATAGAATAATAACGTATCTGGACATTGGAACTAACTGATTGAGATGACAAATATATAAAATAATTTGCAAACAAACCAATCGTTCGGTATCTTTGAGGAATGGAAAATCCATATAAAAGAAAGAAAGATCCGGAAGCCAGTAAACAATTGATTCTTCATATAGCAGCCGAAATAGGTGCCACAGCCGGCTGGCATCAGGTCACTTTCCAAGCGATTTCCGATCAAACCGGATTGAGTAAGGGTGGCATTATCCATCATTTTCGTAATAAAGAAGAGCTACTGGAAGAATTGGTACACCAAAGCCTTGTTGAACTGACCGAGTGGACCATTGAAGAAAAAAGAGCCTCAGGAAATGACATCGCCCCCCTTGCCTTTCTTCGCTTCGTTATCAAAAAAAGCAGTGATCTACATTATAGGAGAACTATGAAAGTCATTTTGCAAGCGGCACTTATTAATGAGCACTATAAAAAAATGTGGGAAGAATGGTTTACCAATCATATTGGGGGTGGATCAGTAGCAGATCTGGATATCAACAGCCTGATCATTATCCTTGTTGCAGATGGACTTTGGTACGCTGATAACCTTGGACTTTATGGCATCAACAACGAAAAGAAAAAGCAGATCGTTAACAAATTACTCAACTTAAACTAATTTCATGAACAGTTCTAACGAGACTACAGTCCACGAAGACAAAACATTTAATAGCATCAATTATGCAGAAAAGAGACTGGAGAACCGAGAATTTATCAAATGTGAATTTGTAAACTGTGATTTCTCCAAGAGTGATTTAAGCCATAATGATTTTATGGATTGTCATTTTAAACAATGCAATTTCTCACTTACTGTGGTTACAGGTACCGGATTTAAGGATGTTACTTTTACCGGCTGTAAAATACTGGGAATTGATTTTTCTAAATGCAATAAGTTTCTATTTTCTTTTAATTTTGAGCGGAGCCATCTGGATTATTCAACTTTTTATGGCACAAAACTTAAGAAAACAAACTTCACGGAATGTTCACTTAAAGAAACTGATTTTGAAGAATGCGATTTAACCTCAAGCGTATTCCATAACTGTGATCTTTCAGGCGCAACATTTGTCAAATCCGTTCTAGAGAAAACAGACTTCCGTACGGCAAAGAACTTTAGCCTTGATCCGGCTATCAATAAAGTAAAACAGGCGAAATTTTCCGCATTGAATCTTTCTGGCCTGCTTTACCAATACAACCTAGATATTGATTATCATGGTGAATAATATGCGTCAAATTATTTAATGGCAACAGTATGGTTAAGCTTGTTGTAACCTGTTAAAGCTTCCCATACATCTTTATTCGCCAAGCGGATGCTGTACTCGGGCCTATCAGCAATACTTGCATACTCATCTGGCAGGTGAAGCAACATTTCATATTCACCTGTTGCAAATTCGGAAGGTATTTTTATACTTTCCTCTACCTTAAAACTTCCCGAATACCATCTCCTTACATCGGTAGCAAGAGCAAAGGAGTTCAAGTCGCCATTTGCCTTATTCCGTAGCACCAGTTTTATTGTTCTTTTATTGTAAGGCGATGCATACCCAACGTTTTTAACATTGAGTACTACATTTAAGCTTGTGCCTTTCACAGCATTATCAGGTAAAACTGCAGATTGCAAGACAAAGCGATAGCCCAGGTTTTTTTTAATATTATCCATACAACCTCCAGTTTGCCAGTCATTATTTACTGCAGTATTATAATGAGCATTCAGATAGCTAAAGTGCATGGCTGCAAGTTCTTCCTGGGTTTTACCGGCTGGCTCACAATCGTTAAGACTATAGTCATCCGAACAGGTTTCTCCACCAACAACAACATATCGGCTGTCGGCCTTCGTATAATCCCTTAAAGTATTTAAAACCATACCGTCTGATGCTCTTGGTGTACTGCTATTTCCATAATCCTCATAGGTCCCAAAGTCATTAGCACTGGCAAGGAAACAATCATTATGAAAACCGATACGAGATTCATCTGACATCGTGAATGCCATAAGCTCAGCAAGTGGTGCTGAAGAAAGTGCTGAGTTTACGCCGAACAAAAAGCGTTGCTTAAATTGTGGGTAGCGAACCTGAACCATTCTATCGGCTGGCACCGCAGCAAGTAAGGCCTTCAATACCTCTACCCTGTCTCGCCAGTTCTGATCTGTTAGTTTACTCTCCTGTCCACCATTCATAGAGGCATCACCAAAGAAATCAGTATAATAATTCTCTCCCCAGGTACCAATAAATCCAAGCTGTATACAAGCTATCACATCTGCATTCTCTGTAAGTACAGGTTTAAGCTGTGCAATATGGCTCAAAACAACAGACTTAGCGGCATCTCCATAAGTTGGGCAAATAAATCCTTCCGGACAGTTACCCGGACGCGCAGTAGCAGTATACACAAAACGCGGAATCAGTTTCACTCCTGCTGCTCTTGCAGCAGCCATATCTTTTTTAATATTATTCAGAAACGATTCTGAGATGCTAGTGGTGGTTACATTGTCTAGAATATAATACCTGAAAACGAGCGTGCTATATATTTTGTAATTTGCTGTAGAAACATCCTGTAAGGAGCGATAAGTTATAAGTGTTTCTACATCAAGTACGGTATAGCTACTTGCAGCGGTTTCTGAGTAACGGTAAAATCCCCGTTCAGGATTAGGAAAATCTTCGGTACTTTCTGAGTAAGTTACATTCACCTTCTCTACCTTAACCAAACTTTCGTTTTCCTCTTTACAGGAACTAAAAAACAGAAGGATAACAGTAGAAAAAATTAAAACGCTAAGGGTCAATTTTATATTCATGATGATTTTCTTCTAAATGAATTTGTTTAAAGCTTGAAAAAGATATTACGCTTGTACAGCCAGTAACAAAGTGCCCATTCAACCAGAAGCGTACTTAAAGCGGTCACTACAGCACTAACATCGGTCGGTAATCCAAACAACATTGCTAAAATATCTCCTGTAAAAATTCCGACTACACCATTCAGCCATTGCACACCAATAGTTTCGAAAAATATATAGATAAATATGGCATTCATTCCCATTACAGCGCATATCCACACGTATTTTGTACATTGCTTTACGTCAACTAACCAGTACACCGCAGCCAGCATAATTAACACCCAACCACCTGATGCAAACACAAAAGAGCTAGTGCTTATTCTTTTTATAATTGGGGTAACCTGTAAAGCATCTAGCCCGAATCCAATCATTAGAGCAAGCAAGCCAAACCCGATCAGCACCTTTATTTTATAAGATGCTGATCGCGCTGAAATTAAAAGTTTTCCTGCAAGCACACCCCAAATTGTATGCGCTGTAGTCGGTATTGCATTTATGGCCACCCAACCATCTGGATTGATCTTACCCATGAGTAGTGTATCTGCATACGATCCAAAATTATGACCTTCTACAAATGGCTGATCAAAACCTGGCATCAGTATCAAACGGTACATTGTTTCCGTAAGCAGCAGTAATGCCACGGAACTGATGATTTGCCAGTTGTACGATCTGCCAATCATCAGGTAGGCAAGCAAAGTGGTAAAAGCCAATTGAGTAAGCACATTCCAAAGTTCCCAGACTGGCTTCCCTGCATACACACAGTGAAGTCCAACACCAAAAAGGAAAAGCTTAAAACTCCTGATTACGATATGACTCCAATTCTTTTCCCAGGTACTCCCCTTCTCCAATTTGCGGCTATAGGAGATATACATGGCCGCTCCTGCCATAAACATAAATGCCGGTTGTACCAAATCCCAAAATCGCAATCCATGCCATGGATGATGAAAAAACTGCTCAATAAGAATTGCCGCGGGCTGTACCGGATTAAGACCTTTGAGGGCTCCATATAGATGGCAACTCTCTGCACAAAGCAAAAACATGATTAATCCTCTCATCACATCAAGAGATACCACACGTCCGGCAACAAATTGAGTTGCTGTATTTTTAGCCATAAGAAATTATTTTAAAAACTACTCACTCATATCAAGCAGGAATGCCGAAGCTCCTGCATCAGGAATACTGCCAAGGGTTACCGACCAATCACTTTTTGTGGCCATAATTCCAATTCGCATTCCAGTGCCTGTTAGCCCCTTCAGCTTTCCACGGGCAATACGCATTTCAAACCTCAAAACACCAGCGGTTTCTGTAACAGTACCTACGTTATAAGCCTCTGAAATGGACTGTTGAGCAAAGCTAAAGCTATTTTGTGCACCATTATGGTAAAAGATGTCTACACCTGAGCTCAACAGTTGTCCCTCCAGCAGAATATCAAACCCACCATCCGCATAGGCACTTAATAAACCCGTGCCAGCACTATTGTCTGAGTCAATATAGAAATCGAAGATATCGCCATTGGCTCTTTTAGAATTCATCTCTATATATACGTAAATAAAATTGCCATCGTAATCAAATTTAGCTGATCGGAAAATACCTCCTTCCGGACCGGCAGTAAGGATATTGGTAGTCACTTTATCCCAGTCACTCAAGGTATTGTCATCAAGCTTAACAGGTGAAGTTTTAGCAATTCTGATAACGGTAGAGGCCTCCGTTACACTTCCATTTATTGTTGCATAAAGTGTTGTTACGTATTTACCTTTACCTGCATACTCGTGTACAGGATTGGCATCAGTAGAAGAACCTCCATCGCCAAAGTCCCACCTGTATGATGAAATACCTGTTGTTACTGTTTTAAAGGCAACCTGATTACCATCCACTGTAAGGTCATAAAGCAAATCCGTCAGTTTTGGGGTATTATCCTTTTTACAGGAGTATAATATGGTAACCGCTGTGATCATGATCAGCAATCGGAATATGTTATTTTTTAAATTCTTCATATCAATAAAATATTTATAATCGACATTTTAATATTGGATTATTGATTTTGAGTAGCAAGCGTATTACTCAGCACTTCATCTATAGGCACAAAATAAATGATCCTGGGATTAGTGTAGTTCACAGACAGGTCAGCATAACCAGTTGGTGTCTTACTCAAATCAATATCTGTTTCTTTTAATCCGGCCAGGTGATAACCCCAATAAGCTTTACTCATAGCTCTCTTATTGCGATAAATATCGTAGGTTCTATGCCCTTCAAAAGCCATTTCTATACGTTTCTCTTCCAGAACAACGTCTAATGCCGAATACCCTGATGGCAATGTTTTATTGTATAAAGAATTCTCCAGTCCGCGATTTTTACGGATCAGATCTACGTCGTCAAGAGCGGCGCCAGTATTGCTTAACTTAGCTTCTGCCTCTGCTCTATTCAAATACATTTCTGATAAACGGAACATGATTGGGGAGCTTAGATTTGGAAGGCCACCCTGGAAAGAAAACTTGCTTATATAATATACTTCGATGCCATTTTTCTTCTGAATAATTCCATTGCCATCTTTCAGCGGGACGATGTAAGACCAACGAACATCTTCAGGATGTTTTGACATCACATTCCTCAAAGAAGAAGAAGCATACTCCTCGCCCCATCCCGAATTCCCGTCGGAATAGATCATCGATGCGATAGATCCAAATTTACCATAATCGTCAACTGGGGTAAAGGCAATACAAAAAATCGTTTCGGTACTTGTTTGCGCATTGGCAAATAAGGAAGGATAGGCCGCAGCAGTCGCAAGACTGAACCGTTTAGAATTGATCACCATATTGGCATATTCAATGGCTTTCTGATTATCTTCTTTGTACAAGTTCACTCGTGATAACAATGCCCAGGCGGCTTCTTTTGATGCATATTGCACTGTTCTCGGCTGGGTCATTAAAGAAGCAGCCTTCTCCGCATCGGCAATAACAGCAGCATATACTTCTGCAACCGTAGACCTCTTCTTTTTAGATGGATCAGTAAGGTTTGTACGCAGGATAACCCCATCAGCATTAGGATCAACGCTATAAGGTTTACCAAACAACCTGACCAGGTTAAAATGACAAAACGCTCTTAGAAAATAACATTCGCCAAGCAGTTGCAGCTTTGCCGGATCCTGTGTTCCCGACTTTTCTACAGCTTCAATTACCGTATTGACACCAGTAATTATTTTGTAAGACACATACCAAAAATACCTGGTGTTGCCTTGCGAGGGTGAATGACCAAGACTAAAGCTATAAAACAGAGGGTCGGTAGTGACTTGTCCGCATACAATATCATCACTGGCAAAGTCAGACAAATGATAAAACTGACGCAAATACATATTGTTTTGATCTATTGTACCGTTAAATGTAATATGATCTTTAAACAAAGCATAAGCACCATTTAAAGCATTGGTTAAGCCGTCAGTAGTAGTAATCAGTGTTTCCGTACTAATGGCATCACTTGGTGCAACATCAAGATTTTTGCAGCTGTTCCCAAAGATAAGTAGGAGAACAATTATGGAGAATAAATACTTTTTCATATGCTTAAAAGTTGAAGTTAGCGGTAAATAAATATTGCCTGTTATTTGGATATTTGAAGTCTGATACCCCTGGCGTTATAAAACTTCCTGAACTAATCGTTGTTTGTGGATCCTGACCTAAGAAATTCGAAAATGTAGCCACATTATCAGCCGTAACTCCTAAGGTGATTGCTTTAAAGTGCAGTTTCTTTACCAACGACGCAGGCAAGGCATAGCTAAATGAAATATTTCTGATTGTAAAATAACTGCCGTTTTTAAGATAACGGGTAGATGTTTCTGTAGAATTTGCTGAATTCTGAGGGCTTGGCTCAGTAGCATCAGTATCACCAGGACCAGACCAGATCTTAGCGCCATCCGGTAGTCTGATCTGGTTATAATAAGGTTCGTGTCCATCGTTCATCATAAAACGAAGGTTGTTGCTAAACACTTTATTGCCATAGTTAAAGTAAGTACTTACACGTAAATTGAAACCTTTAAAACTCAAACTATTATTGAAACCACCCTGATACTTGGGCAACGCCGATCCTGATTCCTGAGTAGTAGCTTCCGCATAATTTAGTGTTTTCTCACTCGCAACCGCTTTGCCTTCTTCATTATAAATCAGCTTTTCCCAGACAGGTGCTCCGGTCTGACTATCTATTCCAAGCCATTTAGGCATATAAAATTCGTAAAGATTACCTCCATTGCGATAAATCTGGGAAATGCTCCACGATCCTGTCTTCACAATGTCTGCCGGTAAACCATATAATTTATTGCTGTTAAAGTTTATTGTAAAATCTGTAGTCCATTCGAAATCCGTTGTTTTTATGTTTGTAGTATTAATTCCTAATTCGATCCCTTTGTTAATTACATTTCCGGCATTTTCCCATTTCGTTTCAAAGCCAACAGACAAAGGCTGCGAAACTTGCAGAAGCAGATCTTTAGTATTGTTACGATACACATCAACGGTAACGTTAACTCTTTTAAATAAGCCGATATCAATACCAGCATTAATTTGATGCTTACTTTCCCAGGTTAGATTAGGACTCGCGAGCTGATAAGGCACAGCTCCGGTTAATGAATTGTATTGAGTGGTTAAAGAATACAGACCAAGATACCTCGATGAACCAATATCCTGCGTTCCCGTAATACCATAACTTAACCTTAGCTTTAAATTATCAATGAGGGTACTGTTTTTCAAGAAATCTTCATTACTTGCCAACCAGGCCCCTGACACTGAAGGAAAGGAAGCGTACCTATTTCCTTCCGGAAAAGCAGAGGAGCCATCAATACGAAACGAGCCTGATAAAAAGTAGCGGCTTTTATAATTATAGTTAACCTGCGATAATCCAGACTGCAGGTAACTTTTATCGGTAAATCCATTTACAAGTTGGTTGTTAGATACAACATTAAGTACCTTCAGTCCTTCTGGCAAACCTTTACCCGAAGCTCCAGAGTATTCTGTTTGTCCAGCTTCCAGGGCTATCCCCGCCAATCCTGTAATAGAGTGATCACCAAATTGAAAATTAAACTTAAATAGGTTATTGGAGATAACACCATAATTCAGCGTATTCAACTCATCAATAAAACCAGTACCATGATAAGTGCCTGCTACAATTGGAGAGAAATAATTTTTCCCTTTATTAAAACCCGCAGAGCCTCTGTTTGTACTAGAAAAAGTTAACCACCTGTTAATGTTATAGTTTAATCCAAAGTCATAATTTACATCAAACCCTTTGTAAGGATGTTCAGAATTCTTCACCGTATGGATTGGATTGATTTTATCTCGCGACCACCATTTAAAGGCCGAATTCCCATCTACATATATAGGCGTGCCATTTTCATCATATGGATTGTCCCAAGGCAGATTTAAAAAGGAATAATACACATCGTTGTAATCATAACTTTTACCCATTGATGCACTCAGGTTGATGTTATTGGTAATACTTAATTTCTTAGAGAATGTGTATGTTGAATTAGCGCGGAGGTTAATGCGCTGAAAACCTGTGTTCAAAAATGTTCCCTTTTCATTATAGTAAGATGCACCTACATAATAATTATTCTTTTCTGTACTTCCACTGGCCGACAGGTAAAATGCATTAACGGGAGCAGGTTTAAAGGATTCTTTTGACCAGTCATAATCCTGATTCAAGAGTGATAACGGGCGTTCACTATAAAATTTAATCAGATCTATCTTGTATGAATTATCTGTTGCACCAACAATATAATCCCGGTAAAATTCTTTTTGGGAGTCATACAGTTCAGCACTGTTCATCACATCCAGTTTACCAAAATCAGCTGTCCTAAATCCTGATGTAGCTTTAAACTCAAAGTTGGTTTCTCCGGATGTAGCTCGTTTTGTATTTATAATAATAACGCCTGCATTTGCCTGAGAGCCGTACAAAGCCGTAGCTCCGGCATCTTTAAGCACCGTAATTGATGCAACATCATTAGGATCATAATTCCCTCCAATAATCCCATCTACAACTGTAAGCGGACTTTGGTTGGCATTCACGGAAGATACCCCTCTTAATCTTATTTCAGGAACAGCACCCGGTGCACCGGAACTGTTTACTACTTGCAAACCTGCCACTTTACCCTGGAGCATCGTGCCTATATTATTAGCCGTTACATCTTTTAATTTCACTGATGAGACAACAGCAACAGCACTTGTCAGTTCATTCTGCTTCTTACTATCGTAACCAACAACGATGACATTGTTTAGCTGACCAACATCCTCCATTAGTGTTATAACTAATTGTTGATTTTTAACAACCTCTACTTCTTTGCGGATGTAACCTATAAATGAAACAATCAATGTTGCAGGCTCCTGTACATCTTTTAAAAGGAAAATCCCTTCATCGTTTGTACTTACAACCTTACCCTCTCCTTTTACACTTACTGATGCTCCTGGAAGAGGCTTTCCTTTATTATCTACCACTTTTCCCGTGATATCAGCTCTAACTGGCAAAGCTGTTATTTGTTGAAACGTAGGCCTTGCCAACGATTTGATAAGAATTACTTTCTGATCTATCTTATATGTCAATTGCAAATCCTTCAACAAAGATTGCAATACAGTTTCTAACTCTACATTATTAAATTCGGCATTAATTAAAAGATTTCCATTGACGTTCTGATCTGAATACAGCACTTTATATCCGGTCTGTTTTTTGATTTCTTGAAAAACCTGACGTAGTGCAACCTGTCGTTTATTATAACTAAATCGCTGCGCAAAACTGGTTGCACTTACTTGCAGTAAACAGCTGGTCATTATAATTATGATCAAGTTAATTCTCATTAGTAATTTTCTTTTATCGGCTGTAGCAAATTGCCGGACAACCGAATTCATAACTGATAAAAATTCTGGAGGTAGCCATTGGCATGGCACACCTAGGTTAAAAGTATATAATTTCATACCTTTGAAGCTTGGGTTAATACGTTAAACTGATCTGGAATTTGTTTTTTATGGTTAACTCAGATATTGCTATGGAAGTGCTGAAACACTTTCATAGCTTTTTTCTTAAAAACCTGCGCGGAAATATCAGCTTGCTTTGCCTTTGATTCTTTTCATTTTGGTTTTGTTTAGTTGTTGATTGTTGGTTAGGTTATTTTACTTTTATCGTCTTGCCTTCTATGGCAAAGCGCACATTACTGGTTTCTTCAAGCATCCTCAATATGACGGATACATTTTCAAATCGGGAGACGGAGCCACTAAAAGTAGGGACATCCAGTGGCGAACCGAGATTGCGTACATAGACAATATCTACATTATACCATCTCGATACCTTCCTTAAAATATCGGTTAGCGGGTCTTTATTAAAAACGAACTCCCCATTTTTCCAATCTACCGCATCACTGGCATTTACAGCTTTTACATTAAGCTTACCTCCTATAAATACTGATTGCTCTCCTGGAACCAGAACAACATTATTATTCACCTTTACAGATCCTTCTAACAATGTAGTTTTAACTCCATTCTCGTCGTCATATGCATTTACATTAAAATGAGTACCAAGAACTTTAACTTCCTGACCTGAACTACGTACCAGGAATGGATGGTTTTTATCCTTTGCTACTTCAAAATAAGCTTCCCCGGTTAATTCAACAATTCGCTCTTCTTTTGAAGAGAAATTAACAAGGTATTTTAAAGAGGAGGCTGAGTTGAGCCAGACCTTAGTTCCATCAGGAAGGTTTAACTGATATTGTCCACCTTTGGGTGTTTCAATACGATTATAATAATCGTTTTTTCCTATTGCTTTTTGATTAGCAATCGTATAAACAAGTTGTCCACTCGATGTTTTGGTAATTTGTATACCGGCCTGTGTAGCTATTGTACCGCTAGATGCATCGGTTAAACTAATCTTTTTGCCATTTGCCAAAGTTAAATAAGCCTTATTTCCTCCAGCAGAAATATCCTGAAATAATACTTGTGCAATTTTATTACCATCTGATGTACCATCGTGATAAAAATACAGTACAGTACAGAAAGCTAAAATCAAACAGGCAGCCGCAGCAACTGCTGGCCATAAAAAGCGTCTTCCTGGGCTTTCTGCTTTTCTTTTCTTCTGAATTTCGTGCCACATTTCAGAGCTAAGCGCATCCAGGTCCGTTTCAGAAAACTCGGAATCATCATCCTGGTGAAGTTGGTGCAACCAGTATTTGGCAATCTGCTGTTCTTCAGCCGTTCCATTTCCTGAACTCACTTTATCTAATATGGCTTGTATGTCTTTTTGCATGGTCTTTTATTCCCGGTTTAACCCTTATTAAAGACTAAGACGATTCAAAAGAAGCCATTAGGTACAACGACAAAAAAAAGATTTAAAATAAATCAAAAACCGACAGTTACGAATAAAACTATAATACCAAGTTTAACTTTAAGGTGTTTTAGTGCGCGCTTCATTTGGGTTGAAACGGTATGTTCTGAAAGGCTGAGTTCCGTAGCAATCTCTTTAGTACTTAGAAAGTATTTCTTCTTCAAGGTATAGATCTCACGCATTTTGGGAGGCATCGTTAATATTTCCTTTTCTATTAGCAGTGCAATATCTTTTTCACGGATTAAATAATCTGTGTCCTCATTACTTATCTCAACATAATGTTTTCCGCTATCCACATATTTTCTAATGATACCCTTATGCTTAACCACATCAAAAATTCGATTAAGTACCGATTTATAAAGGTAACCAGACAAGGTTGTGTTTAAAGAGAAATCTTTGCGGCTATTCCACAACCAAGTAAATACATCCTGAACAAGGTCTTTTGCTTCTTCCCTATTCCGTAATTTCTTATAAGCATAGATCAAAAGAAGTTTATCATAACGCAGATAGATCTCCTTAAAAGCAGCATCATCGTCATCTTTTAATAAGAGGACAAGCTCCTGGTCAAAGCATGTGCTGTAATTGATCATAAATCCTTATCCCCTTTTCGAATCCGAGTTCGTTTTAAACTCAATATTAATAAATTAATTTGAAAAGAATTGATAAGCGACGAAAAATCGTGCTTACCAATTCTGTGGACGCTAAGGGGAGCGAAATTTAATTTGGTGTTTCCGCTTTATTCTTGAAGAGAATTATAGTTATAAGGAATATAATTTTGCCATTTCCAAGGGGTATATTTATCGGCAATGGCTATTTCAAGTATATCCTTAAAAATACTTTCTCCATTATCACTATTGCTCATTATAACTATGCCGGTGCCGGTTTCAGGAAAAACAATACAATAATGCTGAAATCCGTCACCGTGGCCTTCCTTAAAGGCACCCCAGCCATAAGGCGATTTAAGTAAACCCCAACCTAGTCCATAACTTAAGGATATCCCGTCGTTAGCACTGGTGTCTTTTTGAGACAATGGCCCAAATTGGGTAACAGACCGCAAACGGAACTGTGGGCGGAACATCTCTTGTTGTGATTGCTTCTTAAGTGCATGGCCTTGCAGTAATGTTTCTACAAATTTAGAATAGTCATCAAGTGTTGTTTCAAGAGTACTTGGAGAACGTGCCTCATTATCTTTGTCTTTCTCATATGCTTTGCCCTCCTGGTTATATCCAAGTGCATAATCGGTTTCAAATCGCGGTAACCAGGTATAAGCAGAGTTCTTCATATTAAAAGGGACAAATATTTTTTCCGTCATAAGTTGCGCTAAAGATTTTTGAGTAATTTTCTCAATTATTGTTTGCAAATAAACCATTCCTTCGCCCGAATAACTATATCTGCTGCCAGGCATAAACGCAACCCGTAACTTTTGGTCGGAATTATCCCATCGCCAATTTGGAAATCCAGTAGTATGATCCAGACACATTCTAGCAGTGATACGCTTATAAAGCGTATCTGTTTTAAGATCGTTATAATTATCCTGCCATTTGGTTTTTTGAGGATATTCGTAGATGGGTTTTGGTAAATAATCCTGTAGTGGCTTGTCCAGATCGATTACTCCTTCTTCTACCAGTTTTAACACCAATACTGTAAATACGGTTTTACTTAAAGATGCACCGTAAATGCTCATAGAAGGGTGTAACTTCACCGCGGCATCATTGCCAATACCAAACCCCTCCTTATAGACTACTTTATTTTTATTGAAAATTGCCAGCTCAAGTCCTTTAACTTTGGCCTTGTCCATTAAGAATAAAATTTTGTTTCGAAGTGAATCAACACTAATCGAGGTTCCATCAATCTTTTTAATCTGCTGAGCCTTTAAAACTGGACTGCTAATAAAAAGCAGAAAGGCTATCATTGCCGGATATGACTTATTCATAAGCTATTATTTATTCAAAAGTATATGTTCTATGCTTCCTTTTGTCTCCTAACAATGACATTTGTTACAAGTTTATTTTTTAATGTTCATGTTCCCCTTCATGCACTGGGTGCAATTCGAATTTTAAATCCAAATCGTTAGCCCCCGCAAACTTTGAGGCAAAATTGATATCATTCCAGTTCGCTGCCGTGATGCTGGCCTTTACTCCCGGATTAAGGTGGCGAAGTACATAACGGAAGGTAAAGCCTGTTTCTGTATGCTCATCAACCGTTAAATATCCCATTACTCCAACATTTATTTTCTTATTCTCCTTATCCCTATCGGCATAAACATAAGTTAAAATGCCATCGGGTGCACCTAATATAAATGCCTGATGGATGTTGTGTTTTTCTAGAAATTCCTGCTGCATTTCACGATTCGCAAAATCAAATGATTTAAGTGTTAGTTTGTAGGTTTTACCTTCTGTAAGATGGAGGTGTGTACCTATAGGAGGCAAGCCTTTACTATCAAAAGTTATAATGGTTGGCTTTGCTTCGGCAATAGGGTTATAATGATAATGATCCCCATGTTCCTCGCGTTCAACTTCAAGAAAAGTAAGTTCTGCTTTGCCAATCTCTTCTTCCGGCACTTCTGGCTTGGGATCCTTCTTACAGGCATTAAATGTGAGTGCGATAAGCGCTACTAAAATTGCTAATGAGTAATTGCGTAATTTGTTCATAATTGTAAATTATTATATGTAATTGATAAGATTTATTCGGTTAAAAGTTATAGGCAAGTCGTATGGTGATATTCCTTCCCATATCATGAGTATAGTATCTGTATCGATTCATATACTCCTTATAAAGGGTGTTAAATAAATTGTCTACACTAAGATTTAAGCCCAGCTCTTGCTCCCCAACCTTAATCGTTGTTCCGCCTGAAAGCTGAAAAAGATGATAAGCTCCTGGGGGAGTGGCATAGTCGCTTTCGGGCTCATAACGGGTTTGCCGACGAACGAAGCTGTGTCCTGCCTGTATCCAGGCACTATTTAAGTTCTTAAATTGAAAATCGAGATGAATATACTGATCTACCCTGTCCGACGGGATGTAAGGCAGATATTTACGATTACCAAGATCTCGCGCCCTGATTAGTGCAGCATTGAATTTATAGGACAGCACCTCAGAAAAGCGATAAGTACCTGAAAGGCTTGTACCAAAAAATGATGCATTGGTTTGTTTATATCTGAATATTGGATAGGTACCACTTACAGTTTGTCTGAAAGTTTTATCAGGTTCAGAATAGATGTAATTATTGATATACTGAGCATAGGCATCAAGGGTAAAATTTAGTTTTTCTCTGTAATATTTTAAAGCGTTTATCCATTTGTACCCCTGCTCTGTTTTAATGTTAGGGTCGCCTATTTCATATAATCCGGCACCATGATGCAGTCCGTTACTAAACAATTCATTGGCAGTAGGTGCTCTCCAGGCTAAACCTAAGTTACTGCCTAGTTGCCAGTAAAGGTTAATTTTCCAAAGTGTCCCAAACGATCCGGTAATATTATGAAACCTGCTCTGCCCACCGTAGTATTGCTCTGTAATCTCTGAACTTTCATCACCATTGTTAGCGTACCTATATCCCGCAGCGTCAAATAGCTTAAAGTCGTATCGTAGTCCACCTTCAAACTCAAAGTTATTTTTTAACCAACGCTGAATCAGAAAAATACCGCCGGTAAAACTATCGTAGTTTGGGATAAATGTATTTGCCAATGTTCCGGGAATGTTATTGTTCACCTGAAAAATCCCATTGAAGCCATATAAGCGTTTTGTTCCGTTCAGGTTTTGCTTTTCAAAAACCATGTCCAACGTATGGGTATTCAAAATCAGATCTGTAATAGGCAATGCTTCCCTATCACCCCTCCTGAAATCATACTCTTTACGCTGATTCTTTTGAAAACCATACGTTATATCTAAAGACTGTCGATCAATAAAGTCATAGTGAGCTTTAGCTTTGAATAAATCATGTACAACTTTTTGGCGTGGAGCAGAAATGTTATACGTAAATCCATAGTTCTCCAGTGGCCTGCCTATTGCTATTCTGGCATCAATATCTTCCCTTGTGCCTACATGCACGCTATATAAAATACCTAACTCAGTACCAAAGCGACTATAATAAACTTCATATAAAGCCTTTCCTGTATGATACCCTGCTGCTGCTGAATAATTTAACTCCTGAACTCCGGTATTACCAAGGTAATACTCGGCTGAGCGTACATTACCCGATTTTTTAAGTGTTCCCTGTAATCGCCAGCCAAAGCCTGGTAATGATTTTAATCCACCATTAAGCATTCCAGATGTGGTACCCAATCTGCCATTTGATGCGCCTATAAGGTTAAGCCCTCCTGATATACCAGCTGAACTGGGTAAAGAAGGAGGTTCTACTATAATTACTCCTCCAATTGCTTCAGCTCCATACCTTACTGACTCTGCTCCTTTTATCACATGAATTCTGCTGGCAAGAAAGGGGTCTATTTCGGGAGCATGTTCCAGGCCCCATTGTTGAGCTTCGAGCCTGATTCCATTATTTAGGATCAGTATTCTGTTGCCGTGCATTCCTTCTATTACAGGCTTGGAAATGGTTGAGCCTGTTTTTAATATACTTACCCCCGGAACCTCTTTAATGGTTTCAGCCAGTCCAGAGCCTTTGGTTTGCTGAAGTTGTTTTTCTGAGAGCGTTACAGAAATACTGGTTCTGCTAATGGGCCTCACCTTATCCACAATACTCACTTCTTTCAGTTTAATCGAATCAATTAGAACTTGAGCTTGTGCATATCCGGAAAGCAAAACGATAAAAGCAGGAATTAAGAGTAATCTTCTCAGCATAAAAAAAAGGTTTTAAAGGACCCTTTCAAAGGGATTTTCAAATTTCTCTCCCTGCCAAAAGCAAATCAGCTCTTTATGGTTCAATAAACACGAGGTTAGTTCATCATTCAATTGGTCTTTATCCATATCTTGTCCAATAAGAACAAGCTCGTTTAAACGATCTCCAAAACCCATATCCCATCTGCTTTCTATGTCTTGCCGGTTTTCCAGGTAATCTGTATAGCCGAGTCTTTCCTGCAAAGGCATACTTGCCCACCAGTTTCCTGCATTTTCGATTTTAAGGGAGCCTCCTGCCTGGGAGAAGTTGAGTGCATAATCTGGCAGAGCCGCAATCCAAAACAGACCTTTGGTTCTTAGAATGTTATTTGGAAAATCTACATTTAGATAGTTCCATAGACGCTGTGGATGAAACGGTCTTGATGAGCGAAACACGGTGCTACTAATACCATATTCTTCTGTTTCAGGCTCATGAATTGTATCTAATTCCTTAATCCAACCCGCGCCTTGCGATGAGGTTTCAAAATCAAACAATCCTGTATTTAGGATTTCTTTAAGATCAATTTTACTATATACACTCTCTATTTGTTTTGCAGAGGGATTAAGTTTTCTGATCACGGCCCTTATCAGCTTCAGATCTTCTTCACTAACCAGATCGGTTTTATTAAGGATAATCACATTTGCAAACTCAATCTGATCGATCAGCAAGTTTACAATAGTTCTGCGGTCTACCTGGTCATCAACCCAGTCTCTATCCAGCAAAAGTTCATCAGTCCCAAAATCCTTTTTAAAATTATAGCAGTCTACCACCGTTACCATTGTATCTAGTCTGCTAAACTTATTGAGGTCTATGCCCAGGTTTTCATCTACATAATTAAAGGTCTGGGCAACCGGAATTGGTTCAGAAATGCCTGTGCTTTCAATAATCAGGTAATCAAAGCGATCCTCTTTAGCCAGTTTTTCAACTTCGGTAATCAGGTCTTCTCTTAACGTGCAGCAGATACATCCATTACTCATTTCCACAAGCCGCTCTTCTGTTCTTGATAGTTTATGTTCGTTCTGAACAGTTCTTGCATCAATGTTGATCTCGCTCATGTCATTCACTATCAGCGCAACTTTTAAATCCTGTTTATTATTAAGGATATGATTTAATAAAGTGGTTTTACCGCTACCAAGAAATCCACTAAGCACGGTTACGGGTAATTTTCTCTGTTCCATAAATGCAATTGTGTTGCAAATATATTTTATTTATTATTACAAATGCAACAAAATTGCGTTTATATTTGTAATCACAATTCAAAACCAGTTGAAACGCGTACAAAAAATATATTTAAACAATATGAAGCACTTTATTAAATCCGAAAAATTAGACCAGTTGGGGATGACCGCCTCCTTAGCCTGTGCAATTCATTGTGCAGTGTTGCCCTTCGTGCTTACTACATTACCATTGTTTGGCCTTAGTTTTTTAGCCCATAGCTGGGTAGAGATGACCATGATAGGCTTATCACTCTTTATTGGCGTGTATTCACTAAGTACCTCCTATCCTAAACATAAAAGACTATTGCCTATTATAATTCTGGTAATGGGTTTTGCAATGATAGCAACAGGGCATTACCTAATAGAAAACATGGAGGCTGTATTAATCCCGACGGGAGGTTTTACCATTGCCTTTGCACATTATATAAACTGGAAATACAGCCGCAGCTGCTCACATAAATAAAATTGCATTTGCTAACTTTACAAACCACAGAAGTGATGAACAGAAAAATAATATTTGGTGCGTTTTTGCTTTTTATAAGCATGATAAATCCAGGTTGCAAACATGATAAAGTAAATGGCAGGCAGCTTTACATGAACTATTTAAAAAGCCACATTAAAAATTAAGATTAAGTATGATTGCATTAAATGCGGTAGCTCATAACTATGAGAATGGCCATAAAATAGGCTTTAAAGACTGGCAGGTAGATGATGGATCTCAATGGTTACTGCTTGGTGCGTCGGGAAGTGGTAAAACTACATTGCTTCATATCTTAACAGGAATTTTAAAGCCCCGGCAAGGTAGTGTTGTTATTAATGGCACTTCTATTTATGATTTGTCTTCAAAACACCTGGATCAGTTTAGGGGCAGAAACATTGGGATCATTTTCCAGCGTCCACACCTTATAAAAAGTCTTACGATAAAGGAAAATCTTGTTATGGCGCAAAGTTTTGCAAATCTTCCAACCAACTTAAATAGGGTACAGGAAGTTTTAGCTTCTTTAGGCATAGCGGATAAAAAGGATGCCTATCCAAGTGAGCTGAGTCAGGGACAGTTGCAGCGTGTGTCTATTGCAAGGGCGGTAATTAACAGACCAACATTACTGATCGCAGATGAACCAACGTCAAGTTTGGATGACAAAAATGCCGTAGCAGTGCTGGAGCTTTTAATAGACCAATCGGGCATTAACCAGGCTACACTTATTGTGGCTACACACGACAAAAGAGTTAAAGACGCGTTTACAAACACCTACGAATTATCATGAGCCCTTTAAAGATAAGCTGGAAAAGCATCTGGTCTAAACCATTATCATCAGTATTGAACATTATCTTGATTGCTTTTGGAACTGGTATATTAACCATACTGCTACTTGCTTCAAAGCAAATTAGTGATAAGCTGGAAAACAACTCTAAGGATATCGACCTGGTAGTAGGCGCCAAAGGGAGCCCCTTGCAGCTTATATTGAGCAGTATTTATTACATCGATTTCCCTACAGGCAATATCCCTCTAAAAGAGGCTCAGGAACTGGCTAGAAGTCCTTTTGTTAAAAAAGCAGTGCCATTAGCCCTTGGAGATAATTATAATGGCGTCCGTATTGTGGGCACCGACAGTAATTTTGTTGGTATTTATAAACTTAAGGTTAAAGAAGGTAAATTCTGGCAAAGCGATTTTGAAACCACTATTGGAAGCTCCATAGCTAAAAATCAAAAGCTTAAAATAGGTGATACTTTTTATGGCGCACATGGTCTTACAGGAAGTACGGATATCCATAAAACCCATGCCTATAAAGTTGCGGGCATTTTAACACCACAAGGAAATGTAACAGACAATCTGATATTAACGAACATTTCGAGCGTCTGGAAGATGCACGATCACGAGGAAAAGGAAGAACATGATCATGATTCAAAACACAAAGAAAAGGAAGCACCTGAAATTCAGAATAAAGAAATTACTTCCTTACTGATCCAGTACCGTTCACCAATGTCGGTAGTTATGTTTCCTCGCATGGTAAATGAATCTACAAATATGCAGGCTGCCTCTCCCGCTCAGGAAAGCACCAGATTGTTTTCTTTAATAGGCATTGGTGTGGATACCTTGCAATGGTTTGCCTTACTTATTATGTTCATTGCAGCAATAAGTGTATTTGTAAATCTGTACAACTCGTTAAAAGAAAGAAGTTATGATTTGGCCATTATGCGTACACTGGGAGCATCCAGAGCTAAGCTGTTTCTGATTGTAATTACAGAAGGGATTATGCTTACTTTAGCAGGTACAATTATTGGAATAGCATTAGGGCATTTGGCATTAGAATTTATTGGAAGCAATCAGGAAAGCAGTCAGGCACGATTAACCGGATTGATTTTACTCGGTGATGAGGCATATTTATTTGCAGCCGGACTTGCTATTGGTATATTTGCATCTATAATACCTRCTGTCCAGGCCTATAGATCAAACATCTCTAAAATATTATCAAAGAATTAAACACACATTTATGATAAAAAATATTATTCTCTTCTTATTACTTTTTACTGGTCTCGCTGTTAAGGCACAGCACAATCCTGATGATCAGATAATGTCTGACAACTGGGATGTTATTGGCAGTGTAGATTTCAAAATCGTTAAGGATACAGAGATGTTTGCAGTTTATAACAACAACATAAAGAAATTTGCCAATAAGCCCTTTGAGCTTGAGGGTTATATTGTTCCTATTAAAGACGGGATGAAACAGACTAAGTTCATGCTCTCAACCTTACCCATTAATCAATGTTATTTCTGCGGTAAAAATGGGGTACCAATTATGGTGTTGGTAGAGCTAACCGAACCGATAAAATTCACTTATCAAACCATAACTGTAAAGGGAACTTTAAAGTTAAATACTGGCAATGCAATGGATAACCCTCCAATTGTACTAACTGCAGCCAAACCTATATAAATTAACCAAGATGATAGATCCAGCCAACATATTAAGAACGCACGATTTAAAACATACCAAACAAAGGGTTCGCGTACTCGAAGAAATTGCTTTGGATAAAGCTGCTGTTTCGCAACCAGAGCTGGAGAAAAAGCTCGGTAAAGAAATAGATAGGGTTACGCTATACAGGATATTGAATACTTATGAAGATAAGGGTATACTTCATAGGATTATGGATATGAATGGAACTGCCAATTATGCAATCTGCTCGGCCTCCTGTACAGAACACCATCATCATGATGAGCATGTACACTTTAATTGTACAAACTGCCTTAAGATTTATTGTTTGGAGGTTAATGTCCCAAGAATTAAAATGCCCGAAGGTTTTACAGCTACAACCGTAACCTCAACGGCCTATGGGGTTTGTGAAAAGTGCAACAGCAGCGCGGTTCACTGATAAAAACCCCTGATCTTCTTTTCGAAAATCAGGGGTTTTTAAGCAAATTAGCTATTAATGACCTGAATGACCATCAGCACCATGCGCATGACCATGGCTCAATTCATCTTGAGTAGCCTCACGTACAGTTAAAATTTTACCAGCAAATATTAAATTTTTACCAGCCATCGGGTGGTTCAAATCTACTGAAATAACATCCTCATGAACAGCTGTAACGCCAGCTCTGAAGTGGTTACCTTGATTATCTTGTAAAGGGATAACATCACCTACTGAAGGCAATTCAACATCTTTAAACATGTCTTTAGGCAAGTCTGCAAAAGCTCCCGGATCTAATTCACCGTAACCATCAGCTGCGCTAAGTTCAAAGCTATATTCATCTCCAACATTCAGACCATCTAAATGTTCTTCAAATTTTGGCAACATCATTCCTGTACCATAAAGAAATACTAATGCGTTTTGCTCATCTGCTTTCTCTACAAAAACTTGTTGTCCTTCTTCATTAGTCGTATGCAATTCGTACGTTAATGATACTACTGTATTGGGTTTAATACTCATTATGATGTTATTTAGTTATCAATTGTAATGCTTCATCAACGGTAGCTACCGGCAACTGGCACGCTTTATTTCGGCAAATATAGATTTTTGTTTCAATGCTTTGCTTATCTTTTAACAAAGGTAAGCTCGAATTTGTTCCGGCCAATGTAATTTTATTAGGGATGTAATGCATATTCAGTTCCCTTTTTATCTCTGATACCTTATCACCGGTTATAGCAATCTCATTAATTCCGAATACTTCATTAAGCAATTGAATAGCCCAGTTAGAATATGCTGAACCGTATGTTTTTATTTGAGGATGAACGGATGTAAGCATCGCAGCGGCTTTGTTTATATATTGTTCATTATCAAATAACAATCCCAAAACGTGTAAATTCTGTGCCATTGTTGAATTTGAAGATGGAATAACATTGTCCATTATTTCATGCTTACGGGCAATCAGAGTTTCACCACTGGCAGAGGTATAAAACAACATCGGACTATCTGGATCCTCAAAGTTTGTCAGCACATAATCGGTTAACTGCTTTGCTTCAGTGAGCCAGCGGTCAGCAGAATCTGATTGATAAAGCGCAATCAAAGCTTCAACAAAAAAAGCATAGTCATCTAAAAACCCCGGAATGGTTACCTTTCCGCTTTTAAAGTTGCGATACAAGCCACCGTCAGGCATACGCAAATTTGCCAGTATAAAATCGGCAGCTTTTTTTGCCAATTCATAATAATGTGAAATACTAAATATACCAGCACTTTCAGCTAACCCTTTAATAGCCATTGCATTCCATGCAGTAAGACATTTGTCGTCCAATCCCGGACGCACTCTTTTGCTACGTGCCTGTAACAGTTTAACCTTCGCTTCTCTTATCTTTTCCTGAAGCTCCATTACTGTTATTCCTTTTACATCTGCATATTCCTCTTCTTCAAACTTCCTTAAAAGTATATTGATTTCTTCTTCTTCCCAATTCCCATCATCTGTAACGTTATAATAATTTGCCAGCAGTTGAGCATCCTCTTCTAATACGGCATCAAATTCTTCCTTGTTCCAAACATAAAACTTACCTTCCACACCTTCGCTATCGGCATCCAGAGCAGAGTAAAATAAGCCCTCGGGCGAAGTCATTTCTCTTTCAAGCCAATCAATAGTTTCCACTACTACGTCTCTAAACAGGAGAGATTTAGAATATTGGTAAGCTTCAGCATAAAGGCTTATCAGCTGTCCGTTATCATAAAGCATTTTTTCGAAATGAGGAACATGCCAATTACCATCTACAGAATATCTGGCAAATCCTCCTCCAACATGGTCATAAATACCGCCGAGCGCCATTTTTTCCAAAGTAAGTAAAGCCGATACGTGAGTAGCGTCATCTTCCATCAGGTGACTATATCTTAGCATAAACTGCCAATTATTTGGCAATGGAAATTTTGGGGCACGGTTGTAACCACCCTCAGCCATATCAAAGTATCTTTTCCAGGGCTCTATAATTTCTGTTAGATGCGCCCTGGTATATTCATCAACCTTAACATTAGGGATTACCTTTTCAGAGTTACGAATTCCATCGGTAAGCCTGTCGGCATACTGCTTAGCCTTATCAGGCTCATTGGCCCATAAGTTAGCAACGCTCAATAAAACACTGATCCAATCGTCTTTTTTAAAATAAGTACCACCATAAATTGGTCTTTGATCTGGCAGGCAAATACAATTTAAAGGCCAGCCCCCACTACCAGTCATTAACTGTATGGCCATCATGTAAATCTGATCAATATCAGGCCGCTCTTCTCTATCCACTTTAATACATACAAAGTGCTCATTCATTACTTCGGCAACTTCATGTTTTTCAAAACTCTCGCGCTCCATAACATGGCACCAATGGCATGCCGAATAACCTATACTAACCAATATTAACTTATTTTCCGCCTCCGCCTTTTGCAACGCTTCTTCTCCCCATTCATACCAGTTTACGGGGTTATAGGCATGTTGCAACAAGTAAGGTGATGAGGCTTTAATTAAATTATTGGGTTCTAAATTCATGCTATAAAGGTAAAAAGATAAGTTGTACTTTTACAGTATAGCTCTGATAACATGAAGATTACATATATCGAAATTTATCGTTTCAGCATACCAACAGAACCATTTGCAATTGCTACTGGCACTATGTATTTCGCTCAGAATGTACTCATTAAGATTTACACCAACAATAATATTTATGGGATTGGGGAATGCTCAGCGTTTCCCATGATTGTTGGAGAAAGTCAGGAAACCTGTCTTGCAATGGCAAAAGAGTTTGCCAGTATTCTTATTGGAAAAGACCCTCTTGACATACCTGAAAGAATGAGCGAGCTTCTGGGTTACGCTGCACACAACAGCACCATCAAAAGCGCATTTGACATGGCCTTGTTTGACATTGCTGCTAAAGAAGCCAGGCAACCCCTCTATAAATATTTAGGTGGTGAAAAACGCGTTGTAGAAACCGACATGACCATAGGTATCGATACCCCCGAAAACATGGCTACTACTGCAATAGGATTTAAAGCTAAAGGCTGCCGTATCATCAAAATAAAGCTTGGTAAAGATGTACACAGCGATATCGAACGGGTAAGCTTAATCAGACAGGCAGTTGGCAGTGAAATGATTCTGAGACTCGATGCAAATCAAGGCTGGAGTTTTGATGATGCACTATATGCATTGGGAGCGTTGKAGAATTTTGATATTCAATTTTGCGAACAGCCTATGCGTACCTGGTTTGATGATAAGCTACCCGAACTAAGAGCCAACTCTCCTATTAAAATTATGGCAGATGAAAGTTGCTACAACCATCACGACGCGCGAAAGCTGATAAACAGCGGCTCGGTTGATTACCTTAATATTAAGTTTTCAAAATCAGGAGGAATACTTGAGGCACAAAAGATTCATGAAATTGCTCTACAAACCGGCACAAAATGCATGATAGGTGGAATGCTTGAAAGTAGAATAGCAATCAGTGCAAATATGCATTTTGCTTTGGCAAGCCCGAATGTKATTTTTTTCGATTTGGATTCCTGCTTAYTTGGGCATCTCATTGACCCCGTAACTGGTGGTATTACCTACAATGGATATATTGTTGATATCCCCGATACTCCTGGAATTGGAGCTGATATAGATCCTAAATTCCTGAAAACATGTGAAAAATGGATAGTGTAAAAACAGTTAATTGGATTAAAATCGTCATTCTGAAATAAATTCAGAATGACGACGAGCATACAATACCTTATTGACTTTTCTTCTTAAAAAGACCATTAATTTTATCGGCAATCGCATTTTTAGCTTTTTCTGTTGCTTGTGATTTGATGGTATCAAGTTTAGCCTGAGCAACGGCTTTAATCTCCTCTTTTTTCTCGGCAACTACCTGGTTAACGGCTTCCTTAGCTCCCGCTTTTGCATCCCMTGCACCGTATTTTAGGTTAATAGTAGGTTTTAAAATTGTACCACCTAATACCGCATTTACTTTTATAGTTTCACTCATAGCAACATTAGTACCAGCCTTGCTATTCAGCTTAGCAATAAAGGCGTTTGCCGTTTCATTTGCTTTTGCTCCAAGCATAGCTCTCGGTACATTTAACCCAAGCTGATAATCCATGCTCTGGTCTAAACCATTTGAACCCTGAATATTCATCAAAATACCTTCTTTTTTAATGTCAAAAGGCGCAACATTTAAACGACCGTCTTTAATCTTGAACTTAGTAAGTACATTATTTAATTCCAACTTTTTAAATTTATCGGAACTTAACGCTGAAGCCAGTTTATTTAATGGCTCAAATCCATCAAGTACTGCCTGAATAATGTTAGTTAAACCCTCTGCATTTATAGAAGAGTAAACAGGCATCATATTTTGATCCAGATCTGAATTAAACTTTAAATTAGTAGAGAATACTCCTTTTGCGAATTTGGCAACCGGGGCCAATAACTTTACAGTATTAAAAGCAGTAAATGCTTTTTGGATATCCATTTTTTCTATGCCGAAATCAACATCAACCTTTGGTTTTTTAGAATCTATTGTGGCGTATGACCCGTTCATCTTCACCGTACCATCAAGCATGTTCATACCCATATCCTTAAAGTATATGGTCTTGTTTTTAACTTCTAAAGCTCCCTTTGCATTAGTGATATCATAATTATCATATAGCACCCGTCCCGCTTTTGCGGTCATATCAAAATCAATATTTCCGGGCACTTCAAATACAGTTAATTTCGAATCGCTCTTTTTTTCTGTTTCCACTGTACTTTTTGGTCCCATCAGCTCATTAACATCAATTAAGTTCGAAGCCACGTTGAATGTTCCTTGTAAAGCCTGGTTCTTTTTAAAGAAGTAGCTCAGGTAGTTATTTACCGTACCATTTGCGGCGAAATCACTTTTACCAACCTTAGCTGTAAGGTTACTTAACGTGATATTTTTAGGGCTAAAAGACATTTTTGCCGAGGGCACACTGACTGGCATCGGCACATTTTTACCTGAATAATTGAAATTGCTTGCCAGCATTTGTCCTGATGCTTTGAATGCTTCATACTGTCCTTTATCAATAGATGATTTACGTCCTGCCGCCTGCACATCTGCATCCAGAATACCACTTAAGGTCATGTCCTTCATCGGGAAAATTGTAGTCAGCTGTTTTAAATCCAGCTTTCCTTTAAGTGCCATATCCAAAAATGGATCGGTTGTCGGATTTTTCAATAACAATCTTCCATCAATTGGTGCATTCCCAAACTCCATATGAAATGCAGGTACATTTACAACGGTATGATCCATTACACCATCGGGATTGCTGATTTGCGATTTCACTTGTATGTTATTAATTGCAGAAGGTAAAGAAGGATATTTTATCTTACCATTTTCTATAGAAAGGTTAACATTAAAAGCAGGCAATGATTTCTCATTATAGGTCCCTTTCGCACTTCCGTCCATTGCAAATTTACCTGTAGCATCCATGTCCTTAAAATTACTGGCATAAATTGCGGGTATTAAAGAAAGGAAATTTTTAAGTTCAGATTGCTTTGCATCAAACTTAAAATCCATAACTATGTCCTTATCATTTGGCATGGCAAGGTATCCCACCGCCGACAACAACAATTCATTAAGTTTAATCTTATTCTCGGCAAAAGTGAACTTCATATTCTTCATATCGATATCAATAGGAAGATCAGCATCAAGCTTTACCTTGTTCAAATAAGGAATACCACCATACTTAACTGTTAGTTTTTCTATATCAGACTGGGTTTTAAGGGTAAATAAATCTTGAGTAAAATCACCAGTACCTGTATGGTTCAAATTATCCATCTCCATGAAAAAACCTAAAGAGGCATCATCATAAACAACTTTACCTTTTTCAATTGCATACTTTTGCAAGGCTACTTTGAAAGCAGTTTTAGCAGTATCTGCTCCATCAGTGCCGGTACTATCTTTCTTTGCAATATCCCAGTTGGCCTGACCACTTTTCAATACTTTAGCCAGAATCTTTGGTTCTTCAAGATTAATTGATTTTATCTCATACTTTTCACCCTTAATCACACTCATTAAGTTCACATTCAATTGAAGTTGCTTAATGTTCGCTAAAGTGTCTTTAGCAAAGCTATCGATACCCAAAACCGTTAAGTTGTTGATCTTTATCCCCAGGTTAGGGAACGAACGGATTAAAGTTAAATCCAGATCTTTAAAATCTACTTTAGCATTTACACTCTCATTTATAGACGATTTAATCTTTGCATCAATCTCCTTTTTAAAGAACAAAGGAATTGCAGCCGCAGCGGCGAATAAAACAACAAATAAACCGATTACAACAATTGATATCTTTTTAAGCATGTATTTAATATATAAAATCTTTTAAAACTCCTTCATAGCAATAAACACACCAAATTACTTTTATTGATTAAACCATTCCTATCTTTATCCCTCTATAACTCTAGAATAACAAAAATTGTATATGAAAAGATTAATCTTCACAGCGATATTATTCATTAGTATGGGTACTATGGCATTTGCACAAAGTGATAAAAAGGTAAAAAAAACTCCTGAACAAAAGGCTCAGCATGCAACAGAGGAGTTGACTAAAAAGCTATCACTAACAGCCGATCAAAAGTCGAAAATTGAGGCAATAAACCTTGAAAGCTTTAAAAAAGTAAAGGATAGCAATCCTAAAGGCGAAAAGAAAGACAAAGCTGCTATTAAAGCCGCTAAAGATGAAAGAGATAACAAAATAAACGCAGTCTTGAACGACACTCAACGCAAAGCTTACAAAGAGTTTAAAGCAGAAAAGAAAAGCGAGAAGAAAGCAAACAAAAAAGATGCTCCAAAAAAAGCTGAATAATAACTACACCACTTGCTGACTTCATGTTATAATACCCGCCGTCATCTCTCCTGTCGTTGAGATGACGGTAGCTTTAAGAACGGTATGCTCTTTTAAAATTCTTAACTTTGTTTCATGAATAAAGAAATTGCTGTCATTTTTGACATGGACGGTGTGATCTGCCATACCAATCCTTACCATTCCCTCGCCTTCCGTGAGTTTTTTTCGACAAGAAACCTAGCTCCTACAGATGAAGAGTTCGCGCAACACATGTTTGGCAAATCGAATAGCTATATCCTCAGCCACTTCTTAAAAAGAAAAATTGAAGGCGAAGAACTTCTGCAATTAGAACAGGAAAAAGAAGGTCTTTTCAGAAAAATATATGAACCCAATGTAGAACCCATTTCAGGTTTAGTTGAGTTTATAAATAACCTAAAAAACAATGGTGCAAAATTAGGTGTAGCTACTTCGGCTCCATATGCCAATTTGGAACTGATACTCAACAAAGTGCCCATTAGAGAAATATTAGGGTCTGTAATGGCCAGCGAAGATGTGAAAAAACATAAACCTGATCCTGAGGTTTACCTTACTTCGGCCAAAAATCTTGGCGTGTCACCTGATCAATGTATCGTGTTTGAGGATTCTTTTTCTGGTGTCTCGGCCGGATTAAATGCAGGCATGAAAGTAGTTGGTGTACTTACCTCTCATACCAAAGAAGAACTTCCTCCTTGCAACTTATATATCGACGACTATAAGAACCTGTCTTATGATACCATAAGTCGGCTAATTGACAAATAGAATTTACTTCTTTACGGTAATGCTTCTTCCTGTTACAAGAATAAACTTGTAAATCCGGTATAGGCCATCATCAGTAATTTCTATTTTCTCAACCAAGCCGGTTTTACTAAATGTATCGGTAACCAGATTACCAATTTTTACATCTTGTAATACACTCGATGGTGTTTCGTTATTTAATCTAATCATGACAGCAATGCGAAATTAAGAACCAAAGGTAGTTCTAAAATGTTATTTTAAGGCTAATCAATATATAGAGAAAAACTTGTCGCAAACAGCCCCTAAAATTGACCTTTTCGCACCTCTCTGCACCCATGAGTATTCTATAAATTTGTTTAACAACAATTTTTAAACTTACATAACTCAGAAAAACATGGCAAAAATGAATCCTTACTTAAACTTCGACGGCAAAGCCGAAGAAGCTTTTAATTTTTACAAATCTGTTTTTGGTGGTGAATTTAGTGCTGTCCACAGAATGACGGAAGCACCAGAATCTTCACAGCTTCCTGAAAATGAAAAAAATGGAATAATGCACATTGCATTACCAATTAACGAGCATACTACACTAATGGCATCAGATATCCTGCCTTCATGCGGACATATTTTAAATGCAGGAAACAATGTGCAAATATCACTTCATCCTGTAAGCAGAGAAGAGACAGAACATCTTTTTAACGGACTATCAGCAGGTGGAACCGTTGAAATGCCCCTTGAAGATACTTTCTGGGGTGCTTATTTTGGAAGTTTTAAAGACAAATTCGGAGTCCAATGGCTGGTGAATTTTGAACAAGGCCAAAAATAAAGAGATCTTAATGCGGTAGTTAGAAAAAATGCCTGATGAAGACTTTCATCAGGCATTTTTTAATATAAATTAATAAATCTCGAAAAGATGACCAGCTGTCCCTTAATAAGGGCCAGATCTGCATCAATTTCCTTATTAATCCTTAAACCAAGTTCATCACAAGCCAATTTATAAAACGAAGCATGTACTGCCCCACCTACCAAATAAATTGGTATTTCTGGTTTTAATCCACCCAGCTCCGTACCAATCAGTAAGCCGCTTAAATAGTGTAAGTTTTGCTGAGAAGGAATGTTTTTAAGCACCTCATTGGTTCTCACCATAAAACTGGCATGTAAGAGATTTGAGTGCCTACTTGCCTTAACCCCTTCCTTAAAGCGCTCCTGATTTTGAGGATCACCAAAATCTCCTCCTTCCTCTACCGAAGCCGATAATATGCTATTCACAGATAGAAGATTAAAAAATTCACCCGTCATATAGGTCTTAAAGCTTACCGCCTGGCTATTTTTTATCACAATATGCTTAGGGTGTGTACCCGGCAGAATTAACAATTGCTCCTGATCTTTATTATCCAAAAGCGTATCGCTGCCCACAATTTTAGTTTCCTCGCCACGCATTACATCACAATCAGTCATGGCTCCAGATATAATTACAAACGGGTTAGCTCCCGTACTATCAGCCATAAACTCTGTTTTCAGATCTGAACCGTCAAGATTAAATGGCAATTTCTTATAAGGCAAGTCCACCATTCCAATGGTAGACGAGGCCATCCCCGAAAACAGGACAGGGATACCATCAGTTACCATATTTAAATTCTGCTGCAATGATCTGATTTCATCTTTTACGATAGATGCATAAAAATCTGCCCGCGACAGAACAGTCCCTCCCTTTTGCTGCCAAAGTTTATAAGTATCCGAAATTCCACGGCTACTCTTTGTTTCAGCAACAACGGCAAGATTTTTTGCCTGAATCAAACGAAGTCTGAAGGAACTTGTCCCCCAATCACAGCTAAAAAAATGATCCATTAATTCTTCGTTTTAATACGTTCCACGTTCCCAACCAGAAAGATGTATGAGCATGCCCCCATAAACCCTAAAACTGCGATAAAGATCAATGCCGGGGCAAAATTCCCGCCGCTGGCCAGAAACCCGATAACAATTGGTACGACTATCCCCGAAAGCTGCCCTATAAAATTGAATACCCCACCCGTTATGTTAATAAGGTGCTTTGGCGCAAGGCTGGAAACAAAGATCCAGGTAATCGATGCAAAGCCCACTCCAAAAAAGGATAAAGCCATAAAGAAAATGATTAGCCCAGGTGTATCAACAAAATTAGCTCCCAGAATAAATACGGAAATTAAAAGCCCAATAATGATTGGTCTCTTACGTGCTTTTGCGGCAGATACTCCTTTTTTTATTAAATAATCAGATAAAAACCCAGAGCAAAGCACACCAGCAAATGCTGCAAGGTAAGGTATGGATGCCCAGTATCCAGATTTGATAAAATCCAACCCCCTGTAATCAACCAGATACTTTGGAAACCAGGTAAGGAAAAACCACAAAGTGGAATTGACCGCAAACTGACCTATATATATCCCCCATAATTTTCGGTGCGACAATACTTCTTTCAAATCAGCCCACTTAAACTTCTTTTTTGAATCTGCGTCGGCAATAGATTTTCCATCCATTAACCCTCCTCCGCTCTCTATGAGTTTAAGCTCTGCTTCATTTACTTTCGAATGTTTTAAAGGATCACGGTAAAAAACATACCATACAACTCCCCATAACACACCTATTAAACCGGTTACCACAAATAAACCCTTCCAACCCACATAAAATTGAATTTTCGAAAGTACCGGCATTAAAAAAGCCAACCCCAGAAACTGGCCCGAAGTATAAACTGCAATTGCCGACGCCCTTTCATTATCAGGAAACCAATTACTCACCACCCTGTTATTAATTGGAAATGCAGGGGCCTCAAATGCTCCGGTTGCCATTCTAAGGCCAAATAGCGTAATAAACCCTTTGGCAAAACCTTGTACAATGGTGGCAAATGACCAGGTGATGAGACTAACCGCATATAGAATACGTGGACTAAAGCGGTTCACCAATATCCCACCTGGAATCTGAAACAACAGATATGTCCAGCTGAAAGCAGAAAAGATCAGTCCCATCTGCACAGACGAGAATTTAAACTCTTTACCAATATCAGAGGCTGCAACTGCCAGATTGCTCCTGTCCATGTAATTGATAACTACATTAACAAAAATCAAAAAAAGAATCTGATAGCGAATTTTCGTTGGCTTCATATTCTATAATTTACCATTCAGCAACACTGCCATCCTCATGTCTCCAAACAGGATTCCTCCAGTTATGCCCAATCGCGGCCATTTTTCTTACATGCTCTTCATTAATTTCAATTCCTAACCCAGGCTTATCCGGAATTTTCACATATCCATTTTCATACTCAAAAACAGTTTTATCGGTTAAATAATCCAGCAGGTCACTTCCCTGATTATAATGTATCCCCAAACTTTGCTCCTGAATAAAGGCATTATGACAAGTTGCATCCACCTGTAGACATGCCGCCAGAGCAATCGGCCCTAACGGACAATGTGGTGCAGCTGCAACATCAAAAGCCTCTGCCATAGAGATTATCTTTTTACACTCCGTTATTCCCCCGGCATGGGAAACATCAGGTTGAATAATATCAACATATCCTTCCTTCAGCAGCGTTTTAAACTGCCACTTCGAAAACATCCTTTCACCTGTAGCAATAGGAATAGAAACATGATTGGCTATCTCCCTAAGGTCTTCATTATTTTCGGGCAATACCGGTTCTTCAATAAACATTGGACGGTATTGTTCTAACTCCTTAGCCAGAATTTTAGCCATAGGCTTATGCACACGGCCATGAAAATCTATTCCAATTCCGAATGCAGGTCCAACTGCCTCTCTTACCGCAGCTATACGTTTTATGGCCTCATCAATTTTATCATAACTGTCTACATACTGAAGTTCCTCAGTAGCATTCATTTTTACTGCTAAAAAACCTTGCTCAGCCATTTTCTTTGCGGCCAGTCCCACATCAGCCGGACGATCTCCGCCAATCCATGAATATACCTTCATCTTATCCCTGGCTTTTCCACCTAATAACTGATGAACCGGAGCATTAAAAAACTTTCCTTTAATATCCCATAATGCCTGATCTATACCCGCTATCGCGCTCATCAGAATTGGGCCACCACGATAAAAACCTGCCCTGTACATCACATTCCAGTGATCTTCAATATTCATAGGATCCTTACCTATAAGATATTCCATTAATTCTTCAACCGCAGCTTTTACTGTTGCCGCTTTCCCCTCAATAACAGGTTCACCCCATCCAACAATCCCCTCATCAGTTTCAATCTTTAAAAACAGCCATCTTGGTGGCACCTGGAACAATTCGTAGCTTCTAATTTTCATGTTGGGATATTTTTATAAGTTAACTGCCTGAACAAAGGCTTGAGCTTTAGCAGTAAGTTTGGAAAGATATTCTGGTGCAACTTCTTGTTTGGTATTAACCAGTGCACTGCCAATTCCAAATCCAACAGCACCAGCATTTTTAAAGTCTTTAATGTTTTCGAGCGTAACACCTCCTGTAGGCAATAGCGGGATTTGAGGCAATGGCCCGGCAATATCTTTTAGATAGGAAGGAGAAGTTGCCGGAAATACTTTCACAATGTCGGCTCCATTTTTATAAGCATAGTAGATTTCAGTAGCCGTATATGCACCCGGAATATTCACTACACCAAGGCTTTTTGCTATTTTAATCACCTCTATATCCACTATTGGCGAAAGGATAAAGCTTGCTCCTGCAGCAACAGCCTTTTTTGCCGAGTCAACATCAAGAACAGTACCTGCACCAATGATCATCTTGCTACCGAATTTATCGTTAAGCTCTTTTATAACAGTAAGTGGCTGCGCCGAGTTCATTGTAATTTCGAGTATACGAATCCCTCCTGCATATAATGCATCAGCTATTTTTATCACGTCGGCAGGATTCGCACCGCGAATAATGGCAATAATTTTATGTTCTAAGATCTGAGATAATGTAGACATAGGAATATAATTAGTGACCTGCTTTTTTTGCCAGGTCAACTTTTAATAAATAGTTATCGGCAGTAATGAAAAGTGTTTTATAATTATCTGCAAAGGCACAATTGGACGTACTGCCTTCAATCTTTATTTTTCCAAGCAGCGTACCCTTCTTATTGTATATCCAAACTCCGCCCTGGCCGGTTGTAAAAACATTGCCTTGCTTATCAATCTTGATGCCGTCAGTACCCCTGTCATTTTGAAAAATCCTTCCATTTATCAATAATCCGTCTTTATTCAGATCATAAAGGTACAAATAGGGCTTTTCACCATCTGAATTTGCTATTAATAAGCTTTTTTCGCCCGGGAAGAAAGCGATTCCATTTGGCCTTGAAATCGAGTCTACTAATAAGGTTACTTCTCCATTTTTAKAAATCTTATATACTCCCTGATACGGAGCTGCTTTTGATGGATTATTGACGCCCTTTTCTAGCCCATAAGGTGGGTCTGTAAAATAAATATCGCCATTGCTTTTAACAATCAGATCGTTCGGGCTATCGAATTTTTTTCCTTTATATTCATTTGCAAGTGTAATATACTCTGCCTTAGGATCATCCAGTGAAGCATTCATGAGCGCTACTCTCCTATCGCCATGTTGGCATAACAGCAGTTGTCCTTTGTGATTAAGCGTTAACCCGTTCGATCCCAGTTCTTCTGTTCTGGGCTGAGTTCCGGTGTAGCCTGAGTGTTCAAGATAAACCTCCTTACCTTTTTCGGGTGTCCATTTGTAAACAGTATTGTTTAAGACATCTGAAACCAACAACATCCTTTTGCTTTCTATCCATAGTGGTCCTTCAACCCAACCGAAACCATCGGCAATCACTTCAACCTTAGCATCATGATTTATGATGACATCCAATTCTTTACTTAATTTTTCTATTTTCCCATCGGGTTCTTTTTTTGTTGGCTGTGCAAACAAAACAGATATGTTCAAAAAGATGATTAAAAAACAGGATACGGCACTGCAGGACTTGATTTGGTTTATCATTTGGCATAAAAAAAGCATGAACAATAACGTAAGATAAAAATAAAAATATTTATCCTCGTAAAGTCATGCTTCTTTATTCTGATTTGCGATCTCTTGCGAATCAGATAACACTATTCCTGCCTATTCTTTTACAGGTTCTTTAGCTTGTTCTGGAGCTTTACCAATTAACTCCATAAACTGATCTAATTTAGGTGTTATAATAATCTGTGTACGTCTGTTTCTTGCTTTGCCATCTGGCGTATCGTTTCCTGCAATCGGATTATATTCACCTCTACCTCCGGCGGTTAAGCGTTTCGGTTCTACACCATAATTATTCTGCAACGACTGAACTACTGATGACGCTCTTAAAGCACTTAAATCCCAGTTGTTTCGAATATTTGTTTGCGAAATAGGTACGTTATCCGTATTACCTTCAATCAATACATCATACCCCTGGTAATCTTTAATGATTTTAGCAATTTTGCTTAGTGTTTCACCCGCTTTATCTGAGATTTCGTAGCTTCCAGATTTATAAAGCATGTTATCCGACAAAGAGATATAAACTACTCCTTTTAGCACTTTCACGTCCACATCTCTCATTTCTTCTCTACTTAATGAACGTGTAAGATTATTGGTTAACACCAAATTAAGTGAATCACTTTTGTTTTTAGTATTTACGAGGTGTTGGATGTATTTATTTGAGGCATTAATCTCATCAACCAATTTAGAAATATTTACATTACCCTGGCTGGTAGAGCTCAAACATTTATCAAGCGCGGCCTGCAAAGAAGCTGAGTTTGCTTTTTCTGAGGCAATTTGTTCTTCCAAGCTTTTTACTCGTGATGTTGTTCCAGAGAGTTCCTGTTGACCGGACTGATACTTCTGATTCAAATCCTTAGTCTTTTCTTTTAATTGATCGTAACTAGATTGGAGATCGTTATACTTTTTGTTACTAACACAACCCTGGGTTACCACAGCTGCTATCAGTACTACCGGTATTAAACTGGAAAATTTCATAATCCTATTAAATTTATAAGTCAAAATAATAGAACTGCAATCTTTATGCCATGCTGCTCTTGATCTATAATTAAAGAGGTGTCCAAAACGCGTTTTGGACACCTCCTATAAGAACTTTACAAAATCTTTCGGATATTCAACAAAGCCCTGTCTTAAATAAAACCGGTGTGCATCAGTACGTCTTGCATTGCTGTGAACCATAATTCTTTTACATTTCCTTTCAATAGCTAATGCAGTGCAGCGCTCTTCCAAAGCTTTACCAATTCCCAGTCTTCTGGAATTATCATCAACCACAAAGTAGCTAATTACCGCATAGTCAGCTTCAAAAGCTATTTGAGGAATGAAATGAAGGGATAAAAAACCTAATACCTTTCCTTCTAATTCACAGACAAGGTCGCAATGATCAGAAGATTTAGAGAGATCAATGAGTTTTTTCGCAATAAACCCTTCTTCAGTAGGATAACCAAGTTGTTCCATTAAAATCCGAATAGCGCTGGCGTCCTTATGTTCTGCTTTCCTGATGTTCATAACCTTATTAGAAATAAAAGTCTAATCTATAACTTTTAGGTCATACTTAGATTTTAACATAGATCTTCTTTTTGTCCATTATATACCCAACCAGCCAGCAAACCATCATAAAGCTCAGCGCAAAAACCAGCGTCCCAAACGCTCCTGGAAATAAAGCTTGATAAAAAACGTTGTTGATCCAGTTGTAAAAGCTCAGCCCCGGTTTTACCCATATTAACTGAAAAACGACCAGCAAGAGTTCCGACAAAAGATAAATAGCCAGAGAGTTCCTCCCAAATACCAGAAAAAAATTATTCCCAAAGTTGATCTTCTTTATCTCTATAAAGTAAATAAGAACCCYTATGATCACCAGATCCAACCCCACTGTGAGCAACACAAATGAGCTGGTCCAAAGCTTTTTTGCTATTGGAAAAAATTGTCCCCAAAACAATGAAAGAAAAATAAGTAAGGCACCAACAAGCAGTAGCTTAACCACAGACTCATAATTTCTTCCTTTTTCCTGAATATAGGCTCCTGCCAAATATCCACCGATCACATTAACAATACCTGTTAACGTGCTAAGCAGCCCCTCAGGGTCAAATGCAATCGGCCCTCCTTTATCATGATATAAATGAGCGTCACCCAAAATAAAAATATCCAAACGAGTACCCGCATTACCGAGCATGGTATATTCCTGACCTTGTTCTCCAAACAGCAATAAAAATACCCAGTAACCTAAAAGCAGGGCTATTGAAATGATCAGGGCAGATTTTTTTGAGCAATAATGAACAATTAGCGCCCCAAACAAATAACAAAGTGCGATACGCTGTAATACTCCCATTATTCTGGTATTACTAATCTCGTTAAACACCCAGTTACCATCGTCTCTATGCATAAATGGGAACCAGTACATTAAATAACCCAGTAAAAAKATGATAGCAGATCTTTTAAATATCTTCATCAAAAAACTGCTATCACTTTCAAATTTCTTTTTTGAAAAGCTCAATGCATTACCAACTGCAAAAAGAAATGATGGAAAAACCAGATCAGTTGGCGTAAAGCCAAACCATGCGGCATGATCTAAAGGAGCCCACTGTGGGGCTCCTGAACCTGGAGAATTTACAATGATCATAAAACAAATGGTCATTCCTCTAAAAATATCCAGGGTGGCAAATCTTTCTTGCATAAATGAGTTTAGTAATTCGGATTTTGTTTTAACACACCGTTACTTTTATCTATCTCAACCTGAGGAATTGGATAATAATAATGCTTAGGTCGCACAAAAGTCACTGTTTTGCCCTGATCTACCGGAGCTTTTGATTTTGCCAGATTATATATTGCCGCTATATCAACTAAGTTCTTTTTATCCCATCTCATCAAATCCTGATGTCTTTCGCCTTCTCCTGCCAATTCAACACGTCTTTCATGAATCAATTCTTTCATTCCTGCATTTACAACAGGGGGTAATAATACTGATGCCCTGCGTCTTACCTGGTTAATCAATGCATCACCAGCTCCAGCGCCCTGAGTACGGATCTTTGCTTCGGCAACTAAAAGATAAATATCAGACGACCGCATTAACGGAACTGCATAATTATGGTCTACACCATTTCCTTCCGAAGAACCGGCCGGAAAAAACACCGCGTATTTACGAAAGCTAAATCCGGTTGATGACAAATCTGATGTAAACTCAGTATCACCTTTGCCATCCCCTAAATCTATCTTATCTCCTACGCTTAATAATGTAGCAGATTTACGTGGGTCGTTTAATTCAAATTCATCTGCGAGTCCTTTTAATGGCTGACTAAATCCGTATCCTCCCCAGGCTCTTGGAATATAATAAACTGTATAATCATTAGACATCACATTCTGTAATCCTTGTACAGACATCAGGAGCTCAGTACTGTTTTTATTAGCCCTCGTAAAGTTCTCTGCATAAGTAGCTGCCAATGCATATTTACTATTGTTTATTAATTTTTCACCGGTTGTAATTGCTTCCGGCAACTTTTCCCAATACATATACAATTTAGTTAACAACCCTAGAGCCGTTCCCTTACTCACCCTTCCAAAATCCGCAGCGCCATAGTTTTCCGGTAAAAGGTCTACAGCTTTCAAAAGATCTGCTTCAATTTGTTTACGAACCTCCTCAATTGAAGATTTAGGTATGTTGAAGTTACTCTTAGCGTAATCTTCCTCGTTAACAATAGGTACGTCGCCATAGATTACCATTAATCTCCAATAGCCAAACGCCCTGAAGAAATAAGCTTCTCCCATGCTACGGTCTTTTATAGCAGGAGTAATATCAGTGATTTTTGGGATGTTGATAATCGCATTTGTTGAGCGGTTCACCGTCTCATATTTATAGGTCCAGCTAAAATTTATCTGTGCATTTGATGCATTGTAAGTCAAATTCTCTATTGCTTCATCCTCAGCATGATCTCCTGAACGCCAGTAATCATCTGATGCTACATCAAATGTAGTTTCAGCATGAGAAATGTAATCTTCTTGGGCTAATAAGTTATAAATACCAGAAATTGTATTTACAGCATCGGTTTCATTTCTGAAATAGTTATCTGTATTGTAAACCCCTTTCTGAGTGAGGTCCAGATTTTTCTTACATGCAGTGGAAAAAGCCACTACAAATAGACATGTATATATGATATATTTTGTTTTCATGGTGATTAGATTTTAAGGGTTAAACCAAATGTGAACGAGCGTACAGATGGATATTGAGCAACATCAACGCCTCTTTGTCTATTGCCATTTGTATATCCCAGTTCAGGAGTATAACCCGAATAATTGGTAATCATGAATAAATTCTGACCAGTCACATATAGCCTTAAGCTATTAAAAGTGGCCTTTTTTACAATAAAATCAGGCAGTGTATAGCCTATTGTTAAATTCTTTAAGCTAACATAGTTACCATTTTCAACAAACAGATCTGAAGTACGATAGTTCTCATTTGCACGATCAAGTGACATCCTTGGTATTGAATTACTCGTTCCCGGCCCTGTCCATCTATTTAATGTTTCTGCATAAAGATTAAAAGAATAGGTTGGATCAGTGCCTTGCATCCTGTCTGCATTATACAAGCTCACTCCAAATACGCCTGTTACGTTTGCCGACAAGTCGAATCCTTTGTAAGACAGCGTGGTTTGAAAGCCCAAAGTTGCTTTTGGATTAGGGTTTCCCAGATAGGTTCTATCTGCTCCATCAATCATACCATCTCCGTTAATGTCAACAAAACGAACATCTCCTGGCTTTATAGCACCTTTTCTTGAATCATTCTTCAAATAAGGATCATTGTCAACCTCAGCCTGAGTTTGGTACAGTCCTGCTGTTTTCCACCCATAAAAAGAAGCTATAGACTGGCCTTCATAGGTTCTTGAAATTTCCTGACTAGAACGGCCATACACTGTAGAAGGAATAAAGGCATTTAAGCCATAAAGCTTAGTTACTTCATTTTTGATGAATGAGCCGTTAAGCCCAAAAGAGTATTTAAAGGTATCACCCGATTGGTAGTTCACCTCTGCCTCTATACCACGATTATTCATGTTACCAATATTAATGTCAGGAGCAGTTACTCTTCCTGCTGTTCCTATCAATAAGGCAGGCACAAGCATTTTATTGGTGTTTTTATCAAAATAGGTAATTGTAGTGCTTAACTTATTGTTTAAAAAGCCTGCCTCCAAACTCACATTGGTCATGGCTGCACGCTCCCAGGTGATATCCGGATTTGCAGTTATTGTTACTGCCGAACCATTAACACCAAAACCTCCAAAAGTATAGCCATTTGTACCATAAGTATTCCCCACAACTATCGAACTCGCGTACTGGAAACCACGTATATTCTGGTTACCCAGCTCTCCCCATCCTCCGGTGATCTTTAAATTGCTTATCCAGCTCACATCTTTCATGAATTTCTCATTAGATACTCTCCACCCTAAAGAGAATGCAGGGAAGTAACCCCAACGGTTTCCGGCAGCAAATTTTGATGAACCATCTGCTCTAAAAGTCAGGGTTGCTAAAAATCTGCCATCGTAATCATAAAATCCTCTTGCAAAAACTGATTCCAGGCCCGACGGATCATCATAACTACCATCGGCAGTTAAAAAGGCATTTCCTTTTCTTAAAGTCCTTTGGTCTTTAGAAGTATCGTCATACCCCACTCTGCCAGCAGAGAAATAGCTTCCTCTAAAACTTTGCGAAGAATATCCACCAGTGAAAGTGATATGACTTTTGCTGATTACTTTATCGTAAGTAAGAACAAGATCTAACAAGTGTGAATAATTCTCCGCTTCTGCCTGCGTTAATGTTGAACTTGTTGTTTCTCTTGTTTGGATTCTGTCTTCTATGTTAAAAGAATAACTGCGGCCAATTGTACCATCGAAACCATAGTTAGCGCGGAATTTTAAATCTTTATAAATAGGCACCTCTGCAAACACATTGGCAATAGCCCTGTATTTACGGTTATAAGCATCAGCCTGTTGAATGGTTGAATAAGGGTTATTGATATCACCTAACTGGTTGGCAAAAGCTTTTGAGGTTCCATATGTTCCATCATCATTCATTGTTGGAATTGCAGGATTAAACCTTAACGCAGAAAAGAGAAGGCCTGTCTGAGAATCATTATTATTAAAACCATTGGTTTCCCCATAAGTTACCTGCAAGTTTTGCCCTAATTTTAACCAGGGTTTAATCTTATGCTCCGAATTGATGCGGGTACTAAAGCGTTTAAAGTAAGACTTGTCGATAATCCCTTTTTCATCATAAAAAGAAGTAGAAAAATAATAGGTAGAAACCTCATTACCTCCCTGCAGATTAAGATCGATATTATTTACTTTTCCGCTTCCCAGGATGGCCTTCTGCCAGTCTGTGCGCTGGGTCGAGTAATACGCATCATTCCATGGTGCTTCAATAGCAGCCCCATCGTTAGTAAATCTTTCCCTTTTAAGTGCATAAAGATCAGGAGCCGTAAGCAAGTCGATGTACTTGGTAGATTTAGAAACACCTGTATATGCATTGATGGAAGTAGCTAATTTCTGACTGTAACTACCTCTTTTAGTTGTTACCAAAACTACTCCATTCGCAGCTCTTGTACCATAAATAGCGCTTGACGATGCATCCTTTAATATCTCTATTGAAGCGATATCGTTAGGGTTAACATCACTTAAGGCGTCAGGATTACCTGAAGGCACTCCATCAATTACTACCAAAGGATTAGCATCATTTATAGTACCGGTACCACGGATACGGATACTTGGCGCAGCACCTGGAGTTCCATCATTACGAACTATATTAACACCCGTTGCTCTGCCTTCCAATGCCTGGGCAACTGTACTTACAGGTAAATTCTGAATATCGCTACCTTTAATACTGGCTATTGATCCTGTAACATCTATTTTTTTAGAGGTACCATAACCTACAACTACAATCTCATCCAAATTGGAATTCGTTTCAACCATAGTAATGGTCAGGTTAGTTTGTCCGGCTATATTAACAATCTGTTTTTCATAGCCAACATAACTAAACTCTAAAACCCCGTTTTCAGGAGCATTAATTACAAACTCGCCGTTAACATTAGTTGTAGCCCCAATATTGGTTCCTTGCAATTTAACACTAACCCCTATAAGTGTCTCTCCTTTTGAATCAACAACTTTACCTTTTATGGCAATTTGGGCTTCTGGCGCACCAATGATTACCACATGATCATCAGCTATTTTATATGGCAATTTACTGCCCATTAATGCATCCATAATGGCGTGGATACCCGCATCTTTTACCTGCAAATCTACTTTACCCAGCTTCTTTAAGCTGGCATAATTGTAAAAAAAGCGGTAGTTACTTTGTTTTTGAATCTTTGTGAGAATGTTGCTTACTTCCGTCTGCTTTAAATCAAGTGAGAACTTTTCCTGAGAGTAAACATTCGCCGAAACCTGTAAACAGGTGAACATAATTAGTAATAATGCTCCTTTCATTAGCAAAATTATTTTAAAAGGTGGTTGCATATAAAGCCACGCAAAAGCTTTTGTAATCTTTTTCATTACATTTGTTTTTGAAAATTAAGGAATAGAGTAAGTCCATTACAACGCTTACTCTTGTGAATTAAATCCGGATTTTTAAGGGGAAGAACTGCAATTCTTCCCTTATTTATTTGTGGATTTTCAGGAATCGGTTAGATAAAATTTCTTCATTTTTTTAGTTTAATTTGGTTTTTATTATTGGTTAATTATTTGCTTAAGGTGCAGAGAGGTGAACTACTCCTTTATCCCTTCTGAACTTAAATGGAGTAGTCATTTTTATTAAGGAGAGTGCTTGTTCCAAAGATTCTTCTTCAAACACCCCACTAATTTCTTCTTTTTTCAAGGTTTCATTATCAAATACCATTTTCACATCAAATCGTCTCTCAATCTGTTTACCTACTTCTTCAAAACTTTCATTTGTAAAAATCATTTTATTGCTCAACCAGGCAATCTCTTTAACGTCCTGTGTATTGGCTTCAGATAGTCTCTCTAGCTGATACTCCAGTACGGCTGCTTTTTTATCAGCATTTCTGCCCTGCTCCAGGTCATTTGCAACAGTGAGCTTTTCATTAGGCAGCATCACAATCTTCTTTTCTGGCTTATCATTTAATTCAACCAGGATTTTTCCGCTAAGCAATGTAGTTTCAACCTTTTTATCTGTTGCATATGCCTTAACATTAAATACAGTTCCCAATACCTTTACAATGAACTTGTCGGTATGAACCAGAAAAGGCCTTTTAGGATTTTTTTCGACTTGAAAAAAACCTTCACCCTTCAGGCTCACTTCTCTGCTTGTAGCAGAAAACACTTCCGGATAAGTAAATGTACTCCCTGCATTCAATTTAACTTTTGTGCCATCAGACAATTTCAAGTCTCTGGTTTTTCCAAAAGGAACATAGATCCGGTGCATTTCTGAACCTGCAAACTGATCCGGAACAGCTGGTTTTCTTCCATAGAAAAAAAACACAGTTAAAACGCCCACAACCAACGCTGCGGCTATCCACTTCCAATATATTAATGAACTTATCTTAGCCTCTTTAACAGGTGTAATCGTGTTTTCCTCTGTTCTGATTTTATCCCAAAGCCCATCAATTTTTTGATTAATATCTTTTTGTTTTACTAAAGTGTCTGGTTGCTTTTCCTCTGTGGTCAATGCATCTGTAAAAGCCTGCATTTTTCTATATTCCGGAAAATGAATAAAAAACTCCTCCAGCTCAGCTAATTCTTCTGGTGTTGAAGACTTAGATATGCTTTTGGCCATTAATTCAATAAACCTGGATTTTATCATATATATAAATAGTGTCTAAGGTAAAGACACGCGAGGGTATCGATATTCCTAAAAGAAATAAAAATATTTTTGAAATTCTTGTAAATGGCTTTTACCATCCTTAAGCMATCATCTCCACGCAAGTCTTTATCTCAACCTAAACCGTGCGCAATCTCAATCCTACTTACTATGAATTGCCGAATCGAGCTTTTTAAGTGCAATGGATAGCTGTGCAAATACAGTCTTATCAGAAAGCCCAAGAATACTCGCTACTTCTTTACAAGACAAATCATCTTCCTTTACCATTTTAAAGATCAGTTTGCATCGGGCAGGTAAGTCGTTAATAGCCTTCAGCATATTATCTGACAACTCTTTACTGATCAGAATCTGGGATGGATCAACCGACAAATGAAAATAATACGCTTCAGTTACCTTTATTTCATTATTCTTTTTAGAGGTAATGCTACGCAAATGATTTAAGCATGCATTCTTTATCGATGTATAAAGGTAGACCTGCATATTGTTGATGCGCAAGTTTTCCTTACGCTCAATCCAGAGCCTTACCAACACATCATTTACAATTTCTTCTGCAATCTCACGCTCTCCCACAAATGATTGTGCGAACCGGAAAAACTTATTTGCATATCCCTCGTAAAGCTCATTAAATGCAGATTCGTCCTCATTTTCCCGAATGCGAATGACCAGCTCCTGCATACCCCCAATATTTAAAAATAATTTTTAGTAATATTAGAAATAATGATTCATTATATATTTATAACTGTAGTTATTTTTCTTTTAAATAACTTAAGCTAACCATTAACAGAAAGGATTTTATTTAATCAACATTTGTGAAAAGGTTGTACTATCACCTTTAAAAACATTAAAATCTACTGCGTGATTAATACCTGAGATTCTTGCCTTATCAGAGTGTTGCCAAAAGAACCATTTGGTAGCTTCATTAACTTTAAGCTTTGGTTGATGATAATGGGCAATCCACAAAGGATAATTATCAAAGTATCCTTTCAAATAGTCATTATAGAACGACAGCCCGGTATAAATAATCGGTTTTACCTGCTCTCTTTTCTCTATATAAGAAACAAACTCTTTCAGTTGCGCTCGCATATTTGCAGGCGAAGTACCATTTAATTGTTCTATATCTACAACAGGAGGAAGATCCCCAGCCTCGAATTTTACAGTTTGAAGGAAGAACTTAGCTTGCCAGCTCCCCGATTTCTGAGGTCTGAAAAAATGATATGCTCCACACACAATACCTACTTTGGCAGCCTCCCGCCAGTTTCGTTGGAAATAAGGATCAACACTAAGCATCCCCTCTGTTGCCTTTATAAATGCAAAATGCACGCGCACATCATCTTCTTCCATCGCCTTAACCCTTTTCCAATCTATCTTACCCTGATAATAGGAAACATCTATACCATGTATATTGTAATCCTTTGGTATCCGGATATTAAAGCTGCGATAGGTACGATATGCAGGATCCTCACCCAAATCCTTTAGCCATCTCCATGTTGAAGTAAATCCCTTAATAATGTATGCGTAATAAAAAGGAGATAAAAGAACCAGCAACACCGCAACAAGCATGAACTTAACTTGCAATGACCAGGGCTTTTTCTTTGTTTGCTTTTTTCGGGGAACGGCCTTTTTACGTGGTACGGTAGTTTTTCGCGGAATAGAAGTCTTTTGCGAAACGGGTGTTTTTCTTTGTGCTGGCGGCATGATGCGACAAAAATACAAAAGTATTTAAAGGCTCAACATTAAATTATCTCTAATATAATAACATGATGAGTTCTATGTTATGCTCAAATAAAAACACCAATGTTCCTGATCGACATGCGGATTTTATTTCTAAATCCGAGGAGAGAAGGAATATTGGTGTTTTTATTAAATAACCAAACCGAAGTAAAAAGCCAGTTACCCTTTGCTCAATTCCGCAAAATATTTATGAAACAAAGGCAACGTCTCAATTCCTTTGTAGTAATTATAAATATCATACTTTTCATTTGGCGAGTGCAGCGCATCGCTATCCAAACCAAAGCCAAAAAGCACAGATTTGATACCTAAAGCACTTTCAAACAAAGCGACAATAGGAATACTACCACCACCACGTGTAGGAATAGGTTTTTTACCAAAAGAATCAACAATGGCTTGCTCTGCAGCGCGGTATGCTATACTATCCGTAGGTGTTACTACCGGCTCACCACCATGATGTGCAGTAACTTTTACTTTAACGTAGTCTGGCGCAATACTCTCAAAATGCTTGGTAAAGATCTCTGCAATTTCATCTGAACTTTGGTGAGGCACCAAACGCATAGAAATTTTAGCATTCGCTTTTGAAGGAAGTACAGTTTTAGCACCCTCTCCTATATAACCACCCCAAATTCCATTCACTTCTAAAGTAGGCCTGGTTCCGGTGCGTTCAAGTGTCGAATAGCCTTTCTCACCCCATTCAGCAGCAATTTCAAGATCCTCTTTATACTCTTTCAAATCAAATGGCGCCGCATTTAAAGCAGTTTTCTCTGCATCCGTAAGTTCAATTACTTTATCATAAAAAGCAGGTATAGTGATGTGATTGTTTTCATCATGTAAGGAAGCAATCATTTTACATAATATGGTAATTGGGTTTGCTACCGCACCACCATATACACCAGAGTGCAAATCGCGGTTCGGACCAACAACTTCAACTTCCATATAAGCTAAACCACGCAAGCCTGTTTCAATTGAAGGATTCTCCATACTGATCATTGAAGTATCAGAAATCAATACCACATCAGCTTTCAAACGCTCTTTATTCGCATTTACAAAGATGCCAAGATTTGCAGAACCTACTTCTTCCTCACCCTCAATCATAAATTTCACATTACATGCCAGCGTGTTGGTTTTCATCATCAACTCAAAAGCCTTTACATGCATGTAAAACTGGCCTTTATCATCGCAGGCACCACGGGCATAAATCTTTCCATCGCGCACGGTAGGCTCAAAGGGAGGCGTTTTCCATAATTCCAATGGATCTGCAGGTTGCACATCATAATGACCGTAAATTAATACTGTAGGAAGACTTTCGTCAACAATTTTCTCTCCGTAAACAATTGGATAGCCAGCAGTTTCACAGATCTCTACTTTATCGGCACCTGCGTCTTTAAGTTTTTGGGCAACATAATCAGCAGTTTTCAGCACATCTCCCTTATATTTTGGGTCGGCACTAACCGATGGGAAGCGTAACAATTCAAACAACTCATCTAAAAAGCGTTGCTTATTTTCTTCAACATATTTTTTGATTTCTTGCATAACAAATTAGTTTTTACGAATTTATTTTAAGTTAGTTTAAAGGCACCTTTATGTTAGGATTTTTTACAATTTTCTACAGAAAAAAGTCCTTAGTTAGTGGTAGCAAAACTAATTAAATTATACCAGTTGGTAGTATTTGCAGACGCTAATTTATACTTGGTTGAAATACTTTTTTAGAATGATATTAAAAAGAAAAGGGATAAACATTTCTGCTTACCCCCTTAAATTAACGCTCTCACGATAAAGGTAACTATCCTGTTACACATTCGCAACTATTATTTCAAATTTATTTAGTTTAAAATACTTGATTGTTTTACATGATAGCTATTGTTCACAAGAAAAATAATTCCCTAACTTCGTTCAGTACATCATCAAAAAAGCAGGAATGACGGAATTCACTAATGAAACCATAGATACAGATTCATTACCCAAATATGAAGAAGTACATCTAAACCCACTAAACAGCAAGTACTGGAATGTAATGCTCATCAATATCTTTATATTCTTATTAGTCTTAGCTGCTGGTTTGGTTACACTACTAATACTTAATGCCAATGCAAGAGCCTACTTATATACATTAATTGGCATTTATATCGTGTTCGCAGTCCTGTTATTCATTTTATACAAAGCCAGCTTTAAAAAACGCGGATTTGCTGTTCGAGAAAAGGACATTTTATACACCAGCGGAATTATCGCCTTATCAACCACTATAGTTCCTTTTTCCAGAATACAACATATTGCTTTAGACGAAGGCTTATTTTCAAGAATATACGGCTTAGGCGAATTAAGAATTTTTACTGCCGGAGGCAGTTCGGGTAGCTTACATATTCCCGGAATTGAAATCGACAATGCAAAAAGCATTAAAGAATTGCTCATGAAGCAAATAAATGAGGCTGATTAAAGATGTCTGAAGAACCTAATATAACATACGATTTTTCAGCGCCCCGAAAACAATCAGCATCAGGCATTATTATCATGTTTGCCAATAGTTTTCAAAAGGTAGTTAGAGCTTTGGCACTTCCTCTTATCCTGATTATAGTTAAGTCAAAAGATTCGGGCAACCTGGCATTGATACTCATTGCGTTTTTATGCTTGTTAACAATAGTTCTGGCACTATTTGCTTATTTCAGCTACCAAAAGTTCACTTTTTTTCTGGATGAGAAGCGGCAAGAATTCATTATCAATAGTGGCATTTTCAGCAAAACCTCCCTCACTATTCAACTCAATAAAATACAGCAGGTAAATATAAATCAGAACCTGTTACAGCAGGTTGTTGGGGTCTATAGCCTGGAAATTGATACCGCCGGAAGCGAAAAGAAAGAAGCAAGCATTAAAGCTATAGATCATGCTACAGCGACTATTCTTAAGCAAAAGCTATTGAGTCGTGACCTTTCAGAAAGCGAAACCGTTAATACTCAAGCAGACAATCAGGTTGTAGAGTCAGCTCCTCCTCTCCTTAAACTAAGCACCAATACCCTACTTAAAATAGGCATAACCACTAACTATGGAGCCAGTTTGTTATTATTAACAGGTTTTATTTTTGGAGCTTTCCAATTATTTAAAGACTATACAGATGCGCTGGAAATAGAAAGGGAACAATTTACTAAGATGCTCAGCAAAGGTATCACTCTTTTCTCTTTGTGTTTTGTGGTGGCATTTGCTTTAATTATGATCCTGGCAACAAACATCGTCAGAACATTTGTAAAGTATTTCAACTTTAAAATCATTAAGCAAAAAGGAGCACTCGCAGTCAGTTCCGGCTTATTTACGCGCAAAAATGTATTGCTAACTCCTAATAAAGTTCAATTAAGTGCATACAGTCAGAATTATTTCCAGAAAAAATTCGATCTGCTGAACATGAAAATTAAGCAGGCTTCATTTGATTCTGCTGATAAGGAAGACAGTAAAAAATCGGATATAGAAATACCCGGTTGCAGCGAAACAGAGCGTAATGAAGTTTTAAAGATGATTCTCAGCAGGGCACCAACAAAAGGTGCAGAACTAAAACCAAACTACCGTTTCATCTTTCTGCAAACCATGATCTGGATTGTATTTCCAATATCAGTATTTGCATTGTTAAGCAGCTATGCCCTCCCCCTTCTAAGAAACTATTTATTTATGGCTTTACCTTATATAATAGTGGTTGGCACAATGCTGTATTTCGAATTTAAGCGCCACAGATTATATGTTGATGAGCATTTCATCATTAAAAAAAGTGGCATATGGGACGTAGAACACGAGATCATTGAGCCACATAAAATCCAGGCAATAACTGCCAAACAATATTTTTGGCATAAAGGTGCAGATGTGGGGCATTTAATCATCCATACTGCAGCCGGTGTAATACACTTCAAATATGGGAACTACAGCTACATTAAAAGTTTGGTAAACTATTGGACGTATAAGATTGAGGTTTCCAAAAAAGATTGGATGTAATTAACCACAACACATTGGTAAATGCTTAAATTTTACTCGTTTTAGTAAAAAAATAATAAAAATTTTTCTTTGTTTCCAGCCAACTGACTGCATTTTTGAGCCTTTTTAGCAGGGGGGTCCGGGACCCCCTGGGACTGCCATAATATTTTTTTTATGTTTTACTTTGAATCTGAAATGATTTGGATTGTTATAAGCGTTGTACTGACGCCTGATTTGGTCTGGTTCAACTAGCTTAAATAAACGACTTTCAGACGACTATTTAACGACTTTAAAACGACTCTGAACGACCTTTATCATTTAAAACGCTTTTTAGAGTGATATAAAAATCGATAGAAAAACGGAGATGTATTAAAGTACAATAAGATAATTAAATAAATGTTTCACTATTAAAATTAAAACAATGGCAAAAATTAAGAAAGGAATCTTAGACGCAGTATCTGGTAAGATAGGCCCAGTAATCGGAGGAATATGGAAAGGCATTCCCTATTTACGTCAGGTTCCAAAGAAAAAAAACAAGAAATCAAATACGCCTGCTCAAATAGAAAGCAGGCAAAAACTAAGGTTCATGAATGAACTGCTGGTACCTTTCCATCCCTATGTGTCAATAGGTTTTATGCATCACCAGAGCAAAGAACAGAGATTAGTGCAGCTTTTTCTGAAAATTATCATAAAGTTGTTGTAGGCACACACCCCAATTACACAGTAGTTTACCATGAATTTGTGATCAGTAAAGGCAATTTACCTATGATTGAAGAAGTAGCTATGGAACTGCAAGCTCCTAATGTTTTAAAACTGAGCTGGTTAGACAATGGGATTAAAAATACATCTTTTGATGATCAGGTTATGCTGGTGATTTATTGTCCTGAACTACATGTAACAGATGGTTTTTCTGGTGGCATAAAACGTCGTGATAAGCAGTGTACTTTTAAATTTAATCCAAAAATGGCCGGCAAAAGGCTTGAAGTTTATGTAAGCATCAGCTCATTAAACAGGAAAAAAATAGGAAACAGCCGATACCTGGGAAGTATTTAGCATATTTTCAAGGCGGTTGTCTTAAAGCAGTCGACTTAAAGCAGTCGTTTTAAGGCGGTCGCTCTAAGGCGATCGTCATCTCGACGATAGGAGAGATCTCTTGACAACGAAGTAGCTGCGTAGCAAGTAGCATAAGCAAGAGATCTCTCCTATCGTCGAGATGACGAAGCAACAAAACATACCTCAACTCTTCAATATTTGGTAACTTCGTAGTCATGTCTAATCTATATATTATAGCAGGATGTAATGGTGCAGGTAAAACCACTGCTAGTTACACTATATTACCAGAAATACTGAACTGCAAAGAGTTCGTTAATGCTGATAACATAGCAGCAGGAATTTCACCCTTTAATCCGGAAGGTGTTGCTTTTGAAGCAGGTAGAATAATGTTAAGCCGAATCCAGGAATTAATGAATGAAGGTGCTGATTTTGCGTTTGAAACCACATTATCAACAAGAAGTTACGTTACAATGGTTAAGAAAGCACAAGAAAAGGGCTATGAAGTAAGTTTGCTTTATTTTTGGTTAAGCTCCCCTCAGATGGCAATACAACGGGTAGCAAAACGCGTAAGTAATGGAGGACATGATATACCCGAAGATGTAATTAAACGAAGATATTACCGGGGAATTAAAAACCTATTAAAATTGTATATGCCAATTTGTAATAATTGGTTTGTAATTGACAATATGGATTTAGCTWCCGAAATTATTGCTCAAGGTTCAAGTAAATTGGGAGCAGAAATAAAAAATAACGATATTTGGCAAACCATTATAACTCAAAGCAATGATAATTAAGGATAATAAGACAGATCTTAATGAATTAGCCGCCAACATAATTAATGGTGTTAACAAGGCGCTTCGTAAACTTGCTGAATCTTCAGCGGCCAACAACGAAAACTTGATAGTTGGCGATAAAGATGGAAATGTTAAATCTGTTCCCGCCAAGGAGCTGTTGAAAACACTGTCTAAGTAAAATTCGAATTGGAAACAGTACCAGATACTTTTTGAAACAACTCCTAAAAAATGTAGCTTTGTAACCTAAAAAGATTATATCTTAAGTATTATACCCTAAAAGCAGAAACAGGAACGGATTTTGGATTATTTAGCAGGTTTAAACCCCCAACAACGCGCAGCAGTAGAAAACACACAAGGCCCGGCAATGATAGTTGCAGGTGCTGGTTCCGGTAAAACACGTGTAATTACATATAGAGTAGCCCACCTGATTCAAAAGGGTGTGGATCCTTTTAATATCCTTGTACTTACCTTTACCAATAAGGCGTCTAAAGACATGCGCGATAGGATTATGAAAGTAGTTGGCCCAGAAGCAAAAAACATCTGGATGGGTACTTTTCACTCCGTATTTTCCAAGATATTAAGGGTTGAAGCTGAAAAAATCGGGTATCCATCTAACTTTACAATATACGATACGGACGACAGTAAAAGTCTGATCAGATCTATATTAAAAGAGATGCAGCTTGACGATAAATTGTATAATGCCAACTTTGTTTACAATAGAATCTCATCTGCTAAAAACAACCTGGTTTCTTATTCAGAGTATCTTCAAAGCGCTGAAATTCAGGCTGAAGATGTTAGCAATAAACGCCCTTTAATGGGTTCTATTTATGAAACATATACCAAACGGTGTTTTAAAGCCGGAGCAATGGATTTTGATGATTTACTTTTCAAAACCAATGTTTTGCTTAAGAACCATCCGGATGTATTAAATAAATACCAGCAGAAATTTAAATACCTGATGGTTGATGAGTACCAGGATACTAACTTTTCGCAATACACAATTGTAAAAAAACTGGCTGCTGCATACCAAAATATATGTGTTGTAGGTGATGATGCCCAAAGTATCTATGCCTTTAGGGGTGCAAACATTCAGAATATATTAAACTTTGAACGTGATTATCCTGAGTTGCAGGTATATAAATTAGAGCAGAACTATCGCTCTACACAAAACATTGTTGAAGTTGCCAACAGTATCATCGCAAATAACAAAAACCAGCTGGAGAAGAATGTATTTTCTGACAATGAGGCCGGCGATAGAATTAAAGTTCAGCGCGCATTTACAGATAACGAAGAAGGTAAACTGGTTGCCGAAGCTATTGTTCAGGATCGCAGTTCAAAAGGACTTAAATTTAACGATTTTGCCATTCTATATAGAACAAATGCCCAATCAAGGGCTATGGAGGAGGCTTTAAGGAAACTCAATGTTCCTTATAAAATATACGGAGGTCTCTCCTTCTATCAACGTAAAGAGATAAAGGATTTAATTGCCTATTTCCGTTTAACCTTTAATCCCAGTGATGAAGAGGCTATAAAAAGAGTAATCAATTACCCTCGTCGCGGACTTGGTGATACTACGGTTGAGAAGATCATAGTTGCCGCCGATAAGCATGACATCACCATGTGGCAGGTAATATGCAGTCCGCAACAGTATATAGAAGGAAGAATAGCAAACCAATTAAATGATTTTGCCATGCTGATACAAAGCTTTGCTGCAGAATCTAAAAAATTGGATGCTTACGAAACCGCACTCTATATTGCACAGCACTCCGGCATATTAAAAGAATTACATACTGACGATAGTATTGAAGGACGCAGCAGATACGAAAACATTCAGGAGTTACTAAATGGTATCAAAGAATTTGCTGAGCGTGAGGATATTGAAGACAGAAGTCTCGCTATTTTTATGCAGGATATCGCATTGTTAACCAATGATGATAGACAGGATGAAAAAGATAAAGAGACTGTTTCGTTAATGACTATACACTCTGCAAAAGGATTGGAGTTTAAAAACGTATTTGTAGTAGGATTAGAAGAAAACCTGTTCCCTTCGCAAATGAGTTTAAACTCACGTACCGACCTGGAGGAAGAACGACGATTATTTTATGTTGCCATAACAAGGGCAGAGAAAAAGCTGACTTTAACATATGCTACTTCCAGATATCGCTGGGGAACGTTAACCAATTGCGAACCAAGTAGGTTCATAAATGAAATTAATGCCCGCTATTTAGAAATTGAGGTGGTAAAACCAGCTAAAAGCAGTTTAGGACAAGACAGTTTTGATGGCGAACGCAGAAGCTGGACACAACAAAGGGATAGCTTTAGCAAACCAAAACCTGCAATGTCTAGCTCTGGTTMGGGTACAGCTACAGGAACCAGCTCCCCTGCTCCTCGTCCAAAAACTACTTCATTGCTTCCAAAGGCACACGTACCTACTCCTGGTTTCGCTCCTGATGCCGCCAATCTATTCCAAAATGGCATGGATGTAGAGCATGAAAAGTTCGGTTTCGGTAAAATAGTTGCCTTAGAAGGTACATTACCTGATGTAAAAGCTACTGTATTTTTTCAGGGACTAGGTAATAAGCAGTTATTATTAAAATTTGCTAAATTGCGAATTGTTAAATAAGATATATATTTGCTAAATCTGTATTAACTTAGACAGAGAATCGTAAGGCTTATAAATAATCTACAAAGAGAATTATATAAAAATTGAAATTTAGCCGTTATTCCTGAACAGCTACTTCATAGAAATAAATTAAATGAATTTCGACTATAATACCACTAGAAACGAATTAATTCTGGCCGAATATGGCCGTAATGTACAAAACATGGTTAAGTACATTATTGAATTACCCGATCGTGAAGAACGCAATAAATATGCACAGGCAGTAATCGACTTAATGGGATTCTTAAATCCTCATTTGCGCGATGTTGCCGATTTTAAACATAAACTTTGGGACCATTTACACATCATATCCGGTTATCAGATAGATGTGGATAGTCCTTATCCTAAGCCTACTCCTGAAGCAGCCTTAATAAAACCTGACCATATTGGATATCCTCAGCAAAAAATCAAATACAAGCATTACGGCAAAACAGTTGAAGTAATGATTGAAAAAGCTAAAGCTGTTGATGAACCAGAACGCAGAGCTGCAATGGTACAAGGCATAGCAAACTTCATGAAAATGGCTTATGTTACGTGGAATAAAGATAGCGTAGCTGATGAAACAATCTTCAAAAATTTACGTGAACTATCTGGTGGTCAGCTTGAACTGGATGACAATGTTAATCTAAACAAAGTTGAATTTAAGCCCGTTGTAAGCAGACCTGCAAATAACAACAACCGCGGTAGAAATAACAATAAAGGCAGACAAAATAATAACAACCGTCAGCAACGTAACAATAACCCTAAGCAGAGACATTAATTCTTACCAATTTTAATATTTAGATCCTTAACAGTAGTATGAACGCATTTGAAATAATTGGTGGAAAGAAGTTAAAGGGTGAAATTCATCCTCAGGGAGCAAAGAATGAGGCCTTACAGATCATTGCTGCTGTTTTATTAACAGATCAGAAAATTACCATCAGTAATATTCCAGATATCAAAGATGTAAACAAGCTTATTGAATTGCTGGGCGATATGGGGGTAACCGTAGAGCGCTTATCTAAAGACACTTACACCTTTGAAGCTAAAAACATTGACCTTAAATTCTTCTTATCTGATGCCTTTAAAGCTAAAGGCGGTGGTTTAAGGGGTTCAATCATGATAGTCGGTCCACTTTTAGGTCGTTTTGGTACCGCTGCAATTCCTAAGCCGGGAGGCGATAAAATAGGCAGAAGAAGATTAGATACTCACTTTTTAGGCTTTGAAAAATTAGGGGCTAAGTTTGTGTACGACTCTAAAAAAGAGTTTTTTAATGTAGATGCTACAAATCTTAAAGGCGCATATATATTATTAGATGAGGCTTCTGTAACAGGAACGGCCAATATTGTTATGGCGGCTGTACTTGCCAAAGGTACTACTACCATATATAATGCAGCATGTGAACCTTACCTGCAACAGCTTTGTAAAATGCTGAACCGCATGGGTGCCAAAATCACCGGAGTTGGTTCCAACCTGCTTACTATTGAAGGAGTTGAAAAACTAGGCGGCACTGAACACAGAATGCTTCCTGATATGATTGAAATTGGTTCATTCATAGGTTTAGCCGCAATGACCGAGTCTGAAATCACCATTAAAAATGTATGCTATTCAGAACTTGGTGTAATTCCTGATGTATTCAGAAAGCTGGGTATCAAATTTGAATTGCGAGGTGACGACATCTATATTCCTTCTCAAAAACATTATGTAATTGAGTCATTTATAGATGGTTCAATGCTTACTATTGCCGATTCTCCATGGCCGGGCTTTACTCCGGATCTTTTAAGCATTGTGTTGGTTATTGCTACACAAGCAAGAGGAAACGTGCTTATTCACCAGAAAATGTTCGAAAGCAGATTGTTTTTTGTTGATAAATTGATTGATATGGGTGCGCAGATCATTCTTTGCGACCCGCATAGAGCAGCAGTTAACGGCATTGACAAGAAATATAAACTTAGGGGTATCAGCATGACTTCTCCTGATATACGTGCCGGGGTTTCTTTATTAATTGCGGCCCTATCTGCCGAAGGAAAATCTACAATCTTTAATATTGAGCAGATCGAGCGTGGTTATCAAGACATTGACATTCGTTTACGTGCATTAGGTGCACAAATTAAGCGCATTGAGGCTTCTGCTCCATCACATTAAAAACATTATGACGATAAATAAAAAAGCCCCAATTGGGGCTTTTTTACTGTATAGTGGTTTTTGTCTCGGTTGCTTATTTAAGCAGAAATAGCATTAATAATATCGTACTGCGTGATAATTTCGATCTTACCTCCCTCAGTCTCAACCAGTACCGCACTGTTTTCTATGTTTATTAACGCAGAAATTCTGTCAATTGATGTGTTKAGGTCAACAAAAGGAAACCCGGATGACATAATCTCCTGAACCTTAGCCGATTTAAGTGAAGGATTTTCCATTAAAGCCTTTAAAATATCTCCTTCGGCCAGCTTACCAACAACCATTTCTTTTTGGGTAACCGGAATCTGCGAGATATTTAGCATATGCATAGTATTAATTGCTTCAAGAATAGTCTTTTCACAATCAATAGTTACAATTTCTGTTTTGTCTTTTTTATCGATAATAGTAGCAGCAGTAAGCTTTTCGTCTTTTAAAAAGCCACGCTCCCTTAACCAATCCTCGTTATACATTTTACCCATATATCTGCTGCCATGGTCATGAAATATGATCACCACAACATCCTCAGGCTTCAGTTTATCTTTTAATTGCAGCAGTCCGGCAACGGCAGAACCTGCTGAATTACCAACAAAAATCCCCTCTTTGCGTGCTATATCACGGGTCATCAAAGCCGCATCTTTATCTGTTACCTTTTCAAAAAGGTCAATGATATCAAAATCTACGTTTTTAGGAAGAAAGTCTTCTCCAATACCCTCAGTTATGTAAGGATAGACCTCATTTTTATCAAATATCCCGGTCTCTTTATATTTCTTAAAAACCGATCCGTAAGTATCAATTCCCCAAACCTTAATATTAGGGTTCTGTTCTTTAAGGTATTTACCAGTACCAGAAATTGTGCCTCCTGTACCAACACCAACTACAAGATGAGTTATCTTTCCTTCAGTTTGTGCCCATATTTCGGGACCAGTTTGCTCATAATGGGCCTGCGAGTTAGATAAATTATCATACTGATTGGGCTTCCATGAGTTTGGAACCTCACGCTCTAAACGCGTAGATACTGAATAATAAGACCTTGGATCTTCAGGTTCAACGTTAGTTGGACATACGATTACCTCAGCACCAAACGCACGCAAAGCATCTACCTTTTCTTTTGATTGCTTGTCGGTAGTAGTAAAAATACACTTGTAACCTTTTATAATGGCCGCCATAGCTAATCCCATACCGGTATTTCCGGATGTTCCCTCTATGATGGTGCCACCAGGTTTCAGTTTACCACTTTTTTCAGCGTCTTCTATCATCTTAACCGCCATACGATCTTTTATTGAGTTACCAGGGTTGGTTGTCTCAATTTTAGCCAATATCGTAGCCGGAATATCCTTTGTAATGTTATTCAATTTTACCAATGGTGTATTACCAATGGTTTCTAAAATATTGTTGTACCACATGACACAAAAATACAGATTGAAGATTGGAATTTTATTTATAAATGAATATTCGTAATTTAATATTGAAATAATACAAAATATAGAATATTATTTTAATCTAGTACTCCAATAGACTTACAAACAATGCAATATGTAGGTAAATAAAAAATTTCATTACAGAAGCTAATGCGTTTATCCACTCAATTTATACGTTTTACCCGGTAAAGAAATCAGAATCCCTTGCATTTCAAGGTTTAACAAATGCATGGCGAGTTTGCTTTGAGGAATTTCCGACCGTATGGACAGTTCATCGATCCTTAAATCCGATACCTGTAAAAGGTCAACAACTTTCTGTTCTTCTTTGGAGAGCCCAATTAACAATTGAGTTTGCTCAGTCTTTTTTGTCTTTATTTCATCCCACCCCAGGTAATAAGCGAGGTCTTTTGCATGATTAATCAGCGCTGCCCTATTCGTTTTAATCAGGAAATTACATCCCTCAGAACTCACATCAGTTGTTCTGCCGGGGAAAGCATAGACATCGCGATGATAGGAATTTGCGATATCAGCTGTAATTAACGCACCTCCTTTAGCAGTGGCTTCTACAACTATTATGGCATCTGCAAGCCCTGCAATGATCCGGTTTCGCTTCGGAAAATTCTCTTTATCTGGATTGGTATGCAACGGGAATTCGGTAAGCAAACCACCGTTTAGCATCATTTTTTGGGCTATTGGCTGATGTAATGGAGGGTAAACCCGATCGAGCCCATGCGCAAGAAGCCCAATGGTAGGTATGTCCTGATACAAGCTTTCTTTATGAGCAGCTATATCAATGCCATATGCCAGGCCGCTAACTATAACAACATCATAATCAGCCAAAGTTACCGCCAGTTGTTTGCACAGTTGCCTACCGTATTCTGTCGCCTTTCTGGTGCCAACAACACTTATAATTCTATTATGGTTAAGGTTAGCAGTGCCTTTATAGTATAGTAAAACGGGTGCATCAAAGCAGTTTYTTAACCGCTTAGGATAGTTATCATCGGTATAAACCAAAACCTCAACCCTATGCTTTTTAATAAATTTTAGTTGCTCTTCAGCAATTTTTAGGGCATCATTAGTCAGGATTTGATCTGCGGTTGCAGGCCCAATCCCTGGAATTTGCAATAATTCTTTTCTACTTGCTTTAAATACAACCTCTGCATTACCAAAATGTTCCAGCAAACTTTTGGCAGTTACATGCCCCACACTCTTAATTAAGGTGAGGCCTATTTTGTGGATTAAACTCATGGGCTAAATTATATATTTATTTATCTACCAACCAACAAACTAAAATATATAACTGTAAATCAGATAATTAAAAACAAACTACAAAAATAGTTTGTAAACTATAAAAATAGTAGTAACTTTAATTAACAACAATATTTAATAAATGATGAGAGAACTTACAAAGGCGGAAGAGCAGGTAATGCTAATTTTATGGGAAATAAAAGAGGGGTTGGTAAAGGATGTTATAGACAAAATGACCCCACCAAAACCAGCATACAATACGGTGTCAACGGTAATCAGAGTATTAGAAGGCAAAGGGTTTATAGATCATAAGGCCGTTGGCAACACCCATATCTACTTTCCTATAATAACTGAAGACGAGTACAAACACTTTGCATTTGATAAAGTAATGAACAATTACTTCGAAAATTCTTATCAGAGCCTGGTATCTTTCCTTGTAAAAGAGAAAAACATGGACATGGATGAGCTCGACGAATTGATCCAACTTGCTGAAAAACTTAAAAACAAGAAATGATGAACTGGTTGTACTATCTGCTAGAGGCTAATCTATATTTAGCTGCGTTTTACGGCTTCTACCGTTTGCTTTTACATAAGGAAACTTTCTATTCCTTAAATAGGTATTATCTTATTATAACGAGTATTATAGCTTTCATTATTCCACTTTTGCAGGTAGGCTACCTCAATAATCTATTAAACAATCAAAAGGAAGTCACGATCTTATCGGTTCAATTAACGCCAGTAATCGAAAAATCTAATGCATTTACGATAAGCAATCTGTTGATTTATTGCTACCTCTTTATAGCCTTATTTTTTGCAATAAAAATGGCAATGAGCATATATAAGATCATTTTACTTTCCATTAATGCTAAAAAACAGAAATCTGGAAAAATTACGTATGTTGAACTAGGCGAATCACATGCTGCCTTCTCTTTCTTTAACCTATTGTTCTTAAATCCATCTGTGCAGGAGAAAAACACCATTCTTAAGCATGAGATGGTGCATATAAAGCAGAAACACAGTTTAGATATAATTTTCTTTGAGATCATTCAAATCGTATCATGGTTTAATCCCATCACCTATTTCATCAAAAAAGAAATTAAGCTTCTGCACGAATACATCGCCGACGACATCACAACACATAAGGACATTCAGAAACATCAATACGCGATGTTTCTGATTCAAAATTCCTTTGGTATTGCGCCTAATCAGCTTACCAATCAAATATTCAATCAATCAATATTAAAAAGGAGAATTAACATGTTAAACAAAAAAAAATCAACGGGAAGAGCGAGGCTCAAACTCCTGTTTGCATTGCCAATTGCCGGAGGGATGCTCTGCGCATCCACCATGGCGTTTACTAAAGACTATGCAGTGATAGACTTGTATCCGGAGAAATACGAGTCCGATCAATCTGTAAAACAGGAAACACCTAAGAAAAAAGCAGCTGAAATAATAGAGGTTAAGACTAAACCAGGTGCAAAATCTAAAACAACTAAAGAGAGCCAAATTACAAAAGTTAGAATTGCGCCACCACCGCCTCCCGTGGTTAAACAGGTCAAATTCCCACCACCAATAGTAAAACCTGATGAAGTCAGAGCTCCTAAAAAAGCAGGATCCGTTAAAAAGATAAAGTTCCCACCGCCAATTGTAGTGCCTGATAAACCAGTGCCTCCTCCTCCACCTCCTGTTGAGCCAGTGAAAGAGGAAGGAAAATCAATAACTATTAAAGAAAACGACGGGATTACTTCCTCTACCAAAAATGGAGAACCAGCCAAATCAATAATTTTGGCATATAAAATTCACGTTGCCGAAGGGAAACCAGCAACATCACCTACTAAAAATGAAGAACAAGCAAAATCCCTATCTACAACATATAGACTTCTTACCAAGGATAAATTAGAAACAAAAGAAGGGACTAAGACAACGCTAGAAGGCACCGTGAATGTGAAAGAAAAATCAGGTAATTAATTCCTAAATAGATTTTATTAAAAAACTTTATGACCAATAAAGTAGCCAAAATAAAGTTAATATTAGCGAGTATTTGCGCACTTCTAATATTATTTATTAATGTCGAAACGCAACAAGTAAAAATTGGAAAGCCAGTTATTGAACCTTCTAAAATCCTTGATGATGTAATGCATTGGCTATATTATGATCGAGGTTACTTAAGATTATCAGAAGATTTCATTGCATATGATCAAACTTTAAAGCCGATCACTAAAGATCGGCTTTAAGAAAAAGTAGCATCTGGTGGCTATTTAAAGAACTAAAAAAGGAAGCTGCCCTTTAAGATTTGAAGCTTACCAATTAAACCTTACTGCGGTATATAAACCACGTATTTGGTTTCAAAAAACTCTTCTTCAAAGTAAGCTGAAAGCGGATATAATTCCGCTTTTAGTTTTGATTCAGAAATCTCTTCTTTTAAATCACCACCTTTTAAATATAGTATACCATTAGGAATGGCATTTTTAGATTCTTTATTAAACTTCCCTTTTACCCATGGATAAAAATCAATAAGCCTGGTAACTGCTCTGGAAACTACAAAATCGTACTTGTCTGCAATCTGTTCAGCTCTTAAATGACTCGCTTTAACATTCTTTAAACCTAATGCCGCAGCTACTTCAGTAACCACTTTAATCTTTTTACCAATAGAATCAACCAGATGGAACTGAGTTTCTGGAAAAAGAATAGCTAGCGGTATGCCAGGGAATCCACCTCCGGTACCCACATCCAACACACGTTCTCCTGCTTTGAAAGTGCAGAATTTGGCAATTCCCAACGAATGAAGAATATGGCGTTCATATAACTCATCAATATCTTTTCTTGAAATTACATTGATCTGGGAATTCCAGAAACTGTACAATTCGTACAATTGATCAAACTGAGCTATCTGCTGATCAGTTAGCTCTTTAAAATATTTCTGTATTAGAGTAGACTTTATTTCCACTGTACTTTTTTAACAAATATAGACAGAATGCCGTTAAACACTAGAAAAATGAATAATAGAATATCCAAAACAGGAAACCAAATACTCAAATTACCATAACTTAACCGCTTTAAAAGGCGTGGGTAAACAAAACACCTTATTATAATACTCAATACAAAAACACCAAGTGATATATATAAGGTAGCTTTAAAGAACAACAAAGCGACAAAGAAAGCATAAAACAGGAATTGAATAATAATCTGCGACGAGAGGATGAACTTATGTTTTCCTTTATACATTTTACCTGCTCCAAAATGTCTTTTCTTCTGTCTCAGATAAGCACCAAAACTTGTATTTGGCTCGCTCCAAACATGAGCATCCTTATTAATAGAAATTGCGGTATTACTTCTGGTTGCATGAGCATTTACAAAAAGATCATCATCGCCCGAAGGTATATGCATGTGTGCCGCAAACCCTTTTTTCTTAAAAAATAATGATTTCTTATACGCCATATTGCGGCCAACCCCCATATAAGGCATACCTTTTAAAGCAAATGAAAGGTAATTTACTGCTGTAAAAAATGTCTCGAAACGAATTAAAGCATTCAATATCCCTCTCTTTTTTATATAAGGTGAATAACCTAAAAGGATATCCACATGCTCATTTTCGGGTTGCTGCATGCTCAGTAACCAATCTTGCGAGGCAGGCAAACAATCGGCATCTGTAAAAACAAGCCACTCATTTGTGGCTGCTTTAATACCCATGGTAACTGCAAATTTCTTACCTGCTATAAACTTTTCTCCTTCATTTACGTGAACAACTTTAAGGTGCTTATATTGTTTTTCAAAGGTTTCCAATAATTCACGTGTACCATCCCAGGATCTGTCGTTAACAACAATAACCTCATAATCAGGATAATTCTGCTCCAAAACGGAAGGCAAGTATTCTGTAAGGTTATTAACTTCATTGCGTGCGCAAATCACAACACTTAAAGGTTTTCTACCTGTTTCGGGAATAGGATCGACTTTTACCAGAGCAAGTTTTAAGTGAACAAAGAGGCTAAAATATAGCTGTATTAAGAAGCAAAAGATTAAAGCGCCGAGCAGGCAGCTCTCAATTAAGGTTAATTCCACGATGTATTTTTGTAACTGGCAAATTTCTCATTTTTAATCAGTAATGCACATTTATGTTGATAAAAATTTTAGCCCGTAAATAGCTGGTTTTTTGCTACTTTTGCCCTGATTTTTTGAAGAGGAAGATTACACACTAACTTACTCTAATCAAAAAACAATAAACATACACAGATGAAGTTTAGTTTAGAGGCAAAAGATATACATTCAAAAGCAAGAGCAGGAACAATTACAACGGATCACGGAGAGATACAAACTCCTATTTTCATGCCTGTAGGCACTGCAGGAACAGTTAAAGCAGTACATCAAAGAGAGCTTAAAAATGATATCGATGCCAAAATAATTCTTGGAAACACCTACCACTTGTATCTTAGACCAGGATTAGATGTTCTGGAACAAGCCGGCGGATTACACAAATTTATTGGCTGGGACCGTCCTATTTTAACCGACAGTGGCGGCTATCAGGTGTATTCTTTGAGCAAAGTAAGAAAAATCAAAGAAGAAGGAGTTACCTTTAATTCACATATTGACGGTTCAAAGCATCTATTTACACCTGAATATGCAATGGATATACAACGTACCATTGGGGCCGACATTATCATGGCGTTTGATGAATGTACACCGTATCCATGCGATTATAAATATGCAGCATCTTCTATTAACATGACCCATCGCTGGTTAAAGCGCTGCTGTGCAAGATTTGACTCAACAGAGCCAAAATACGGCTTTAACCAAACCCTTTTCCCTATTGTACAGGGTTCAGTCTATAAAGATCTAAGGAAAAAATCTGCTGAATTTATTGCTTCTATGGACCGTGAGGGCAATGCAATAGGTGGTTTATCTGTTGGTGAGCCTGCCGAAGAGATGTACGGGATGACTGAAATAGTATGTGATATTTTACCATACGAAAAGCCTCGTTATTTAATGGGCGTAGGTACTCCTATCAATATTTTAGAGAATATTGCGTTAGGTGTAGATATGTTTGATTGTGTAATGCCTACAAGAAATGCCAGAAATGGTATGCTTTTCACTAAAAATGGTATCATTAATATCGGCAACAAGAAGTGGGCAAATGATTTCTCACCAATTGAAGCCGACAGTAACTTGCATGCAGACCAGATATATTCTAAGGCCTATTTAAGGCACCTAATGCACTCAAAAGAGATCCTGGGTGCACAGATAGCTACCTTGCACAACCTACATTTCTATCTTTGGCTGGTTAAACAGGCCCGCGAAAAAATCATTGCAGGTGAGTTTTATGCATGGAAAAACAAAATGGTAACTATCTTAGGGAATAAATTATAAATGAGTTTCTTAAAAGACAGGGTTAAAATCATCGACTGGTACATTATCAGTAAGTATCTGGGCACGTTTCTATACACCCTGACCTTATTTGTAGTGATTATCGTTATTTTTGACTTGTCGGAAAAGCTAGATGATTTTCTAAGCGCAAACCTTACCTTTTGGCAGGTTGTAACCCTGTATTATGCTGGTTCAATCCCTTTCTACGTTAACATGCTCTCGCCATTGATCAATTTTATTGCGGTAATCTTCTTTACGGCAAAGATGGCTGATCAAACCGAAATTGTGCCTATCCTAAGTGGCGGAGTAAGCTTTAATCGCTTCCTTTTACCCTATTTTATATCAGCATTCGTCATATTTTCACTAAATCTGGCTTCCAATCTGTTCATTCTGCCTTATACGAATCAGCTTAAAAACAGCTTTGAGAACACCTACGTAAAGAAGAATGCATCGCCAAGCAAGAACAATATCCACATGAAATTAGATGCAAATACATACATCTACATGGATAGTTTCGACAATAAAACAAAGAAAGGAAGCAGGTTCTCATTAGATAATTTCAAAGGCGATGTATTGACAAAAAAGCTTGTTGCAGAAGAAATATCGTACGATTCTTTAAAGAGATCATGGCGACTAACCAACTATTCTGTAAGGTATATTAATGGCCTTAAAGAGACTTTTGTAAGGGAATTGGTAAAACCTAAAGATACTGTACTGGACATGCGACCAGATGATTTCTCAGCCTACGACAATATATTTGAGAACCTGAGTAACAAAGAGTTATCAGACAAAATCAGAAAAGAAAAGATAAGAGGCACAGGTATTTGGAATGATTTGCTATTTGAGCAATATAAGCGCTACCTACACCCTCTTTCTGCGTTCGTTTTAACCCTCATAGGTGTTGCACTATCCTCCAGAAAGGTTCGTGGAGGTGTTGGTTTACCCCTTGGAATAGGTATATTATTAAGCTTTGGCTATATTGTAATGAACCAATTTGCTAAAATGTTCTCCCTAAAAGGAGGCACTTCACCACTATTTGCAGTGCTGGCACCAACAATATTCTTTGGTCTGCTGGGCTATTATCTACTGAGAAAAGCACCTAAATAATGACCCCGGTTACATCAGAAACGTCTGTAACCAGAAACTTATTAATCCTACATTTTACGGTGTTTATATGGGGCTTTACAGGCATCCTGGGGGCATTAATCTCAATAGATGCGGTACAAATGGTATGGTACAGGGTAATGATAGCCAGCATCACGCTGTTCATCTACTTCATGGCTACAAAAACCCGCATCAGGGTAACCAAAAAACAGTTTCTGCAGTTCTTTTTTACTGGAAGTATAGTGGCCATACATTGGATATTATTCTTCCATGCCATTAAGGTTTCAACGGTATCTGTAACCCTCGTGTGCCTCTCTTCTTTTACTCTTTTTACAGCTATTTTAGAGCCTCTAATAAAGAAACAACGCATCCTTATACCTGATGTCATCGTCGGTTTAATCATCATTGCAGGCATATATCTGATCTTTAAATTCGAATCAAAGTATACTTTAGGCATCATTTTCGGCCTTACTTCGGCCCTTGCATCGAGCTTATTTGCCACCATAAATTCTACTTTAGTCCAAAAAAGCGACCATAAGATCATTGGATTTTATGAGATTTCAGGTGCCTTTTTCTGGATCACAGTGTATCGTTTTGCCGATCAAAGCTTGCTTACCGAGGCATTCAATTTAAGTGTTACCGACTGGATTTACCTTACCATTTTGGGTACCATTTGCACCGCACTTGCCTACGTTGCCGGTGTGTCTGTGATGCGCACTTTGTCGGCTTTTAGGGTAGCGCTCATCACCAATCTCGAACCTGTTTACGGCATCCTTCTAGCCTTCATTTTCTTTGGAACAAAAGAGGCAATGTCCACCGGATTTTACTTCGGAGCCGCACTCATTTTAGGCTCAGTTTTCCTTTATCCCATCTACAAAAAAAGAAAGAATTTACAGTAGTAAATCATCTGTTGAAACAGGAGATAGGGAGGTCGTTTTACCCCTCAGACTTAAGCCAGTTTTCACTCAAAATACGACACATCCGACAAGCATTTTACCCGCTCATATTTTTCATTTCTGTATACAAAGCCAAATTTTAACAAAGAAATTTTGTTGGATTTTAAGCTTAATTAGTGTACCTTAACAGCAGATTCCGACAACCTGAAATTAATTAGCTCCAGAAACACCAAAACCTCCATTTCTACGCTAAAAATTCACAAAAATCAGAATTATCAGTTCTTTACTTTATTAGTATATTTATTTGAAAATCAGAAAATTAAATACATATACATAAATTAAAAAATCATCAAAATTAACCAACAAAAATTTACAAATACTAATTATTTTAGTAAATCAGAAAAATGACATCAAATAAAGAGCTCAAACAACTGATAATCAAATTTATAATAACATTAACATTAAGTATAATTTCACATACTGCTTTTGCCCAGCTTTTTAGCGGAGAACAAAACCCACTTAGTGTAAAATGGCGACAAATAAATGCATCTGGCTTCAGGATCATCTTTCCGGACGAGCTCGAAAAAGAAGCCCAAAGAATGGCCAATACCCTGGGCTATATTTACCCCCATGTTGGCGGTAGTCTTAGGAGGCAAAAAACCACCCTCCCACTGGTCCTTCAAAACCGTGGAGTGATCGCAAATGGCTTCGTTCAACTCGCTCCAAAAAAGTCAGAATTTTACACCACCCCTCCTCAGCAATTCGATAGTCAGGATTGGCTAAATAACCTTGCTGTTCATGAGCTCAGACACGTGGCTCAATACGACAAATTAACCGGCGGAAAAGCCTACCCTTTTCCCGAGTATGTTTACTTCGCCTGGTTCGGAGTTAGCATACCACTTTGGTTTTTTGAAGGCGATGCCGTAACCATCGAAACCGCTCTCACAAATGCCGGTCGCGGAAGACAGCCTTCGTGGATCATGCCTTACCGAACCAGCTTGCTCGAAGGCAAAAAATTCTCATACAGCAAAGTCAGCTTCGGATCTGAAAAAGACATCACCCCCGGCTACTACCAACTCGGCTACCTGATGGCATCGAACATTAGAAAAGAATTTGGAAAAAATATTTTCGACAGCCTGCTTACCGACATCCGCAAAAGACCAGTAAGACCGTACCCCTTTTCGAACAGCCTGAAAAAGTTCACCAAGAGCGGAACTAAAAAATGGTTTAACCAAACCACCGAAACGTTAAAAAAAGAATGGACCGCGCAATCTGAAAAAACCAAAACGGAAAACTACCCGATACTAAACCAGGATTCAAAATTTGCAACCAACTACTTCCTCCCTGTAAAAATTAAGGATGGCAGAATTCTGACCCTGAAACAAAGCAAGGCAGAGACAGCACATTTCACAATAATCGACAGCGCAAAAAAAGAAACAAAACTGCTAAGCATCGGCTACCAGGAGCAACCATGGTTTAGTTACGCGAACAACATTGTGGTTTGGGATGAGATCCGTTATGACCCAAGATATCGCCAGCGCAGCTACAGCGTAATTTGCAGCTACAACCTAAAGACAGGTCGGCAAAAAAAATTAACCACCAGAAGCCGCATCTTCTCGCCAACACTCTCTGCCGACGGAAAAAAAATAATCGCAGTAAAATTTGACCTGAGCAACAAATGCAACCTGGTAGAACTTGACGCAGAAACCGGTGCGATCCTAAACACTATTCCTAATCCCGAAAACCTGATACTGCAAACTCCGGCCTACAACGCCAATGGAAACCTGATCACCTACATTAGCGTTAGCGAAAAAGGAAAAGCCTTGTGGGTAACAGACAAGGGAGAAAAAACAGAACAGTTGATAAAGGAAACGCAACAGCAGATAAGCAGACCGATATACATTAACCGAGGAATAGCTTTTAACGCGCATTACGATGGAATCGACAACATTTACAGCATAGATACCATTTCAAAAAAGATAAGCGCTCTGAGCGCCTCTAAATACGGCGCTTTTAATCCAACGCAAGCCGATAGCACTGCTTCCGTTATTTTCAACAACTACACACTAAGCGGCTATGGAATTTCAGAAATGCCGCTACAACCAAAACAACCGGGCGATAACAATTTCGTTTATTTTGGCAGCGCCGTCCAAAAACAAGAGAATACAACGAATGTTTTCGACAATATTCCAGATAGCAGTTACTCCTCAAAACCATACCGTGCACTAACAAACCTGTTCAATGTACACAGCATAATTCCGGTTATCGAAAACGAGTACCGCGGCGGACTACAACTAAATTCCGACAACCTGCTTAACACTTTCGGTTTTTTTGCAGGAGTGGATTATTACCGTGACCTGAAAAAATTCGAGTACAATGCAGGCTTCACTTTAAAAAGTTTTTATCCGATCATAAGAGCCACCTACAGGAACCGGCCGCGAAGAACTTTCTATAACACAAAATCAGGCGTTCTGCAGGGCGATTGGAGAGAAAACAATATCCAACTTCAGGCATCCGTTCCAATAAGCTTGAACGCGCTAAATGAGACTTACAATTTCTCTTTTAATGCACTAACCAGTTACACCCAAAGATACCAGCCCGAAAACCTGCCCAAAAATTTCATCAGCAAATTAATTTTCCCGATGGAATACAACTTCACCTTTAACCATAGCACGGCACAGGCCGCAAGAGACATTGCACCAAAATGGGCACAGATATTAAGGATTTCTTACATGCACCAACCATTTGATGATAATCTTGCCGGCCGATTGTTCGCTGTTGAAGGATTCCTGTATTTCCCTGGTCTGCTAAAAAACCACTCTTTCCTGGCCAATTTCAATTATCAGAATACATCAGGCATAAGATTGTACGACCAGGAAATAAACACTGTTTATGGCTATAGTAACATCAGGGCAAAAAGCGTTCTCAGAAACACCCTGCTTTTCAACTACCGCTTCCCTATCGTTTTCCCCGATGAAGAAATCGGTCCGCTGGCCTATATCAGAAATCTGAGAGCAGGCATGTTCTGCCATTATGAAAACATCGGTACAGAAACAAATTTAGCAGAACCTAAAACTTTTGGTTTCGAATTACGTAGTAGTATGAACCTGCTGCGTTATCAGCCGATTGTGGATGTGGGCGCCAGGTGTGTTTTTGTAAACAAAGTGTATAACCAAAATCCTATATTAGAATTAATTTTAAACTATAGCTTTTAAGTCATGAAGACCAAAACCATTTTCATCATCGCATTTACAGCAATCATTACTATTTTTTTAATGATAAATACAGACGCCGTAGAGTTTAACTTCATTTTTGTAAAGAAAGAAATTTCTAAACTGCTGGTAGTGGGTGTATGTACTTTTGTTGGATTTATACTGGGCTATTGGGCCGGCAGACCCAGAACTACTTTAAGCACCTATGACAGGGTTGATACGCCGATAAAACCCGAAGATCGTAAGAAAGCGTTGAGCGATGAGGATCGCGATTATATCAGTTAAGAGATATGGCCGTCATCTCGACTTTAGGAGAGATCTCTTGGTTATGCTAACGCAATATAGATCTCTCCTAAAGTCGAGATGACGGCAGCCTTAACTACTCCGTTACTGATGAATTTCGTATGTAAAATTCAGCGTAGCTGAACGCTCCAAAATATTAGATACTGAGCAATATTTTTCGAAAGTTAAAGCAAGTGCTCTTTCTACTTTTTGAACATTTAATGCGCCATAAAGATCGAAATGTATGTTTATCACATCAAATATTGGCGGCATCTCTTCATCCTTACGAGTGGCCTTAATATTGATTTTAACATCATTTAATGGCTCTTTTTGCTTGGTTAGCACATTCACCACATCAATTCCACTGCAACCTCCAAGGCCCACCAACAGCATTTCCATTGGTCTGAAACCTTTACCTTCTCCACCAATTTCAGGCTTAGCATCCAGTTCTACAGTTTGACCGCTTGGGTTCTGAGCTTCAAAATTAAATTTATTGTTTTTACGTATCAGGTTAATTTCCATTTGTAAATATCTTTATGCTTGTAATATGTTCTTTGGTACTAAATGTTATAAAACACTTTATTATCCTTTTCCAGTTCGGGTAATTTCACCTGGTCTTCAAATATTGCAAAAACTGATGAACCACTCCCACTCATGGCTGCAAATATTGCTCCCTCATGATAAAGCGCTTGTTTTACCGTTGCTATTTCCGGATATTTCAAAAACACAGTGTCTTCAAAATCATTCTTCAGGTTCGATTTCCAATCTTTTAACGGCAATTGAATTAAGTCCTTTAGTGATTTGGAGGATCTATGAGGCACAATTCCACTATAAGCATCGGCAGTAGACACATGCACCGGGGGTTTAACCAATATAATCTTGTAGCCAGAAAGATCAACATCGACCTCGCTAAACTCATCGCCCTTTCCCTCTGCAAAAACCGGTCTATTGTTAATGAAAAATGCACAATCGGCACCCAACTGCCTTGCATAATCTTCCATCTGATGGGTATTTAAGCCCAATTGAAATTTATCGTTCAATAACTTGATCAGAAATGCAGCATCAGATGAGCCACCACCTAAACCAGCCCCAACAGGAATATTTTTAAGCAGCGTAATTTGTTGCGCTGGCAAATCGAAATCATTTTTAAGTAAATCAAATGCTTTTAGGCAGATGTTATCAGTAGTACTTCCGGGAATATCAATACCTTTTATCTGACAAGTTGTTTCTCCGGCATCTGTAATTTCTATAACATCATTTATTTTTACCGGATAAAATACAGTTTCAAGATTATGGTATCCATCAGGTCTTTTCTCAGTTACATACAGACCAAGGTTTATCTTGGCATTAGCAAATGCAAGCATCAATTTTTGCGTTTATTGTTAAGCCTGCAAACTTACAAAAATCAAAAACATAGTATAGAAGTATAGCTTTAAAGATTCCATATAATATGTACTTTTGTAATAAATAGCCTTTTTAAATTAATCAGATGAAACAGTATTTAGATTTGATGCAGCACGTGCTTGATCATGGCACACAAAAACATGACCGCACCGGAACCGGCACCATCAGTGTATTTGGATATCAGATGCGATTTAACTTGCAGGAAGGCTTCCCTATGGTTACCACAAAAAAACTGCATTTAAAATCAATCATCCATGAATTGATCTGGTTTTTAACCGGCGATACCAATATTAAGTATTTAAAAGATAATGGTGTAAGGATATGGGATGAATGGGCTGATGCCGACGGCAATTTGGGCCCTGTATACGGATCGCAATGGCGCTCGTGGCCTAAACCCGATGGCGGACATATCGATCAGATAGCGCAGATCATCAATACCATTAAAAACAACCCGGATTCCAGACGTATCATTGTATCGGCATGGAACGTTGCCGAGGTAGAACATATGGCGCTTCCTCCCTGCCATGCATTTTTTCAGTTCTATGTTGCAGATGGAAAATTAAGCTGCCAGCTGTATCAGCGCAGTGCCGATATATTTTTAGGAGTTCCTTTTAATATTGCTTCTTATGCCCTGCTAACCATGATGGTTGCCCAGGTATGCGGTTTGAAGTATGGCGACTTTATTCATACCCTTGGCGATGCTCATTTATACAACAATCATATTGAGCAGGCAAAATTGCAATTGAGCAGAGATCCTAAAAAACTGCCTGTAATGGAAATAAACCGTGACGTTAAAAACATCTTTGATTTTAAATTTGAAGACTTTACGTTGAAAGATTACGAAGCTCATCCGCATATTAAAGGAGTAGTTGCAGTATGATCGTATCAATTGTAGTAGCTATAGACCAAAATAATGCCATCGGTAAAAACAATAAGTTATTGTGGCATTTGCCAGCAGATCTAAAGCATTTTAAACAAATAACCAGCGGACATACCATTATTATGGGCCGAAAAACCTATGATTCTATTGGCAGACCACTACCCAACAGACGTAACATCGTGATTACAAGAAATACTGACCTGGCCATTGAAGGCGTTGAGGTTGTAACAACTCTTGATGATGCTTTAGCCCTTTGTACCAAGGACGAAGAAGTGTTTATTGTTGGCGGTGCGCAGATATATGAACATGCGCTTGGCAAAACGGATCGTATCTATCTTACCACCGTACACCAGACTTATGATGCCGATACCTTCTTTCCGAAAATCGATAAGCAGACCTGGAAAGTAATAAATTCTGAAGATCATGAGCCTGATGAAAAAAATGTGGTAGCTTACACATTTTCKACACTTGAGCGGTATTAAACAATCTTAAAAGCAAATAGTTGGAGGCCTATAATAAAAACTTTCATAACGTGGCCTATTAATTAAAAAAATAATTAGATTTGCCGACTTGTTAAAAAAATATATAGCATATAGACTAATAATTACAAACAAATGCAGGGTAAAGGTTTTATAAAATTTATGGCGATACTTTTAGGTATCGTCTGTGTGTATTCTCTCTCATTCAACTTTGTTACTTCYAAAGTTGAAAAAGACGCAAAAGCTTATGCTAAAGGAGACCTGGATAAGGAAAAAGCTTATTTAGATTCGATGGCAACAGTACCGGTATATCCTCTTTTTGGATTTAATTACCAGTTCTGTAAAGAAAAAGAAATCAACCTTGGTTTAGACTTAAAAGGTGGTATGAACGTAACGATGGAAATATCGTTATCAGAACTGGTTAAATCTTTAGCCGGAAATACTGATGATGCTAATTTCAACAAAGCGTTGGTTACTGCTCAAACTCAATTGAACGCTGGCGGAAAAGATTTCATTAACTTATTTGTTAACGAATTTGAAAAACTTTCTCCTAACGTAAAATTAGCTGACTTCTTTTCTAATCAAGACAACTCTAAACTTCTTAAACCTGATGCCAGCAATTCGGAAGTAAAAAACTTCTTATCTAAAGAAGCTACTAGTGCTATTGACCGTTCATTCGTGATCATCAGAAGTCGTATCGATGGTTTCGGAGTAGTAAGTCCAAACATGCAGAAACAAGAAGGTACTAACCGTATCCTAATTGAGATGCCAGGTGTTCAGGACAAAGAAAGGGTTCACAAATTATTACAAGGTTCTGCAGAATTACAATTCTGGCAAGTATATAACAACGAAGAGGTGTATCCGGTTATGGAGAACATCAACAAAACACTTGCATCGACTTTAAAAGTTGCAGATACAAGTGCTGCTGCAAAAACTTCAACAGATACTACTGCTGCTAAATCGGAAAGTAAATTAGCCGGCTTAGCAAAAAATAAAGACACTAAAGATTCGGCCGGAGTTAAAAACTCTGAACTGGCAAAATCTAATCCTTTGTTTTCTGTATTAAACGTACCTACTTACCAAGGTCAGAACGGACAGCCTTCATTACGTCCGGGACCAGTTGTTGGTTGGGTTGCTCAAAAAGATACTGCTAAAGTAAACGCTTACTTTAAAAGACCTGAAATTGCTTCTATCATTCCTCAGAGTTACAAATTCATGTGGAGTGTTAAACCGATGGACATTGCTCAATCTGGTGGTGCTAAGATTTTCGAATTGTACGCAATCAAATCTTTGTCTTCTGATGGCAAGCCTGATTTAGGTGGTGAAGCTATTAGTGATGCCCGTCATGATTACGATCAAAAAGGTCGTCCTGAAGTAACCATGTATATGACTGGTGAGGGTGCTGCAAAATGGAAAAAAATTACTGCTGAAGCTTCTGCTGATCCAAACAATAAAAAATCTATTGCTATCGTATTGGATAATACAGTTTACTCTGCTCCTACGGTACAAAATGAGATCCCTAACGGTATTTCTTCTATCACTGGTAGTTTCACTGTAAACGATACTCAGGATTTAGCAAACATCTTAAAAGCGGGTAAACTTCCTGCTCCTGCAAGAATTGTTGGTGAATTCGTTGTTGGTCCTTCACTTGGTGAGGTTGCCATCCACAATGGTTTATTGTCATTCGTACTTGCGTTTGTTGTAATCCTTGTGTTTATGGCTTTATATTACAATAAAGCCGGATGGGTTGCTAACCTTGCATTGGTGATCAACTTGTTCTTTATCATGGGTATTTTGGTATCACTAGGTGCGGTATTAACATTGCCTGGTATTGCAGGTATCGTGTTGGTAATCGGTCTATCGGTAGATGCGAACATCCTTATATTTGAGCGTGTAAGGGAAGAGCTTACTTTGGGCAAACCAACTCCGGTAGCTATCAAAGAAGGTTTCAAACACGCAATGTCATCTATCATTGACTCGAACGTTACTGTATTTGTATTAGGCGCTATCCTTTACATCTTTGGTAGTGGTCCGGTTCAAGGTTTTGCTACTACGTTATGTATCGGTATCTTATCATCACTATTCTGTGCAGTATTGATCTCACGTTTAGTTTTTGAATACCTTTTAGATAAAAAATCTAACATTACTTTTGGCAACAAACACACTATTCACGCATTTAAAAATATTGCTTTCAACTTTGTTGGCCATAGAAAACTTTACTATACTATTTCTTCGGCAATCATTGTTTTAGGTTTTATTTTCTACTTCAAAAATGGTGGTTTAAATCTGGGTATCGACTTTAAAGGTGGTAGAACTTATATCGTTCACTTCGATAAGGGAATGCAAACTGAAGATGTTAAAGCTAGTTTGAATGCATCTTTCCCTGAGTCAGAAACTATCKTTAAAACTGCAGGTGCTGATAATGAATTAAAAATTACAACTACTTACCACATTACTGATCAGGATCAGGGTGCTGATAAATTAGTTGAAAAAGCATTACACGAAGGTTTAGCAAAAACCGGTGTTAAATATACTATTGAAAGTAATGAAAAGGTAGGTCCTATTATTGCGAGCGATATTGTTTACGGAGCGTATGGAGCAATTCTATTCTCTTGTTTAGTGATGTTCTTCTATATCGTAGTAAGGTTTAAGAAACTAAACTATGGTTTAGGTGCTGTTATCGCATTGTTCCATGATGTGCTTCTTGTACTTTCGTTCTACACAATTTTAGATGGTGTATTACCATTCTCTCTAGAGATTGGTCAGGATTTCATTGCAGCGATCTTAACAGTAATGGGTTACACCATGACTGAGACAGTTGTTGTGTTTGACCGTATCCGTGAGAAGCTTGCAGAAAGCGGGAAAGAAGATCTTCATGGCGAGGAACGTAATAAATTAATCAACTTTGCATTGAACAGTACTTTGAGTCGTACTATTTTGACTTCACTAACTGTATTCTTCGTATTACTTGTAATCTTCATCTTTGGTGGAGCTAGTATCCGCGGATTTATCTTTGCCTTATTGATTGGTCGTATCATTGGTACATATTCATCATTATGTATCTCTACTCCTATCGTTATCGATCTTGGTAAAAACAAATAAGTAATTACTTACAAATGATAATTAAAGGCACCCTTTTTGGGTGCCTTTTTGTTTGTTATGTATATTTACCAAAATTGATTTTTATGGAACAACGTTTTCCTAAAGGCAACAAACCCAGAATTGTAATTGTAGGCGGTGGCTTTGGTGGCATTGAGCTGGCAAAGAAACTGCGAAATAAGGACATAGAAGTAATTATGCTCGACAAACATAATTACCATACATTTCAGCCGCTATTATATCAGGTTGCTACGGGAGGTTTAGAGGCCGACTCTATTGCTTTCCCACTAAGAAAAATCTTTAAAGGCCAAAAAAACCTAACCTTTAGGGTTACTGAAGTGAAAAAGGTTTTGCCTCTTGAAAATGCAATAGAAACTACCATCGGTATTTTTGAATACGATCATCTTGTAATTGCTACAGGATCAACCAGTAACTTTTTTGGGCAAGATGAGATTGAGCACAATGCCATGCCCATGAAATCCATTCCAGAGGCATTAAACCTTAGGAGTTTATTACTTCAAAATCTGGAATCAGCACAAATCGCTACAGATAAGCTTACCGAAGCTGAATTGTTGAATTTTGTGGTTGTTGGCGGTGGCCCCACCGGTGTTGAAACCTCAGGTGCAATTGCAGAACTTAAAAAGCACGTTTTAAAAAATGACTATCCTGAATTAGACCTTAAAAAAGTAAATATATTTTTGATAGAAGGTTCTCCTGAATTATTAGGAGCAATGTCTGTTCAGGCACAAAAGAAATCTGAAGAATTTCTTAGCGAGCTTGGTGTAACGGTTATGACCAATTCACGTGTTCAATCTTACGACGGGAAGCAGCTAATTCTTGTTGATGGCAGGATTATTCCTACTTCAACTGTAATTTGGTCGGCCGGAGTAAAAGGAGTAGTAATTGACGGATTAAATCCGCAATGTGTAGTCAGGGGAAATCGAGTAAAAGTTAATGAAATCAGCAGAGTTGATGGTCATGATAATATTTATGCTATTGGAGATGTAGCCGCAATGATTACAGAAGAGTTCCCTAATGGCTATCCAGGTGTTGCACCGGCAGCGATACAACAGGGAAAGCAACTTGCCGAAAATCTGATCAATATTATTGGCAACAAACCCACAGAACCTTTTAAGTACTTCGACAAAGGGGCAATGGCAACGGTAGGCAGAAACAGAGCGGTTGTAGATATCCATAAGGTTAGGTTTCAGGGCATATTTGCCTGGTTTACCTGGATGTTTGTTCACTTAATGACACTTGTTGGCTTTAGGAATAAACTGGTGGTATTTGTGAACTGGGTATGGAGCTATTTTAGTTACGACCGCGGAACAAGGTTAATTATCCGTCCGTTTCTAAGAGGAAACCCGGAACCTGAAGTAGTGGACCCCAAACCTGTTAAGGATGAAGCAAAAGTCAATTAAGCTTATTGAGTGCCCACGTGATGCCATGCAGGGTATTCATGATTTTATAGATACTGACGTTAAAGCAGCATATATTAACCTGCTCTTACAAGTCGGGTTCGACACCATAGATTTCGGTAGTTTCGTATCTCCCAAAGCAATTCCTCAGTTGCGGGATACACGTGAAGTTTTAGCTAAGCTGGATTTGAGCGCTACAAGTTCCAAACTCCTGGCTATTGTAGCTAATTTGCGTGGTGTTGAAGAAGCTGTTGCGCACAACGAGATAACCTATCTGGGTTTTCCATTTTCCATCTCAGAAACGTTTCAACAAAGAAATACCAATTCAAGTATCGCACAATCAATGGATACGGTAAAACAGATGCTTGAACTGTGCGATAAATACGGTAAAACAGCCGTTGTTTATTTATCTATGGGTTTTGGAAACCCATATGGGGATGAATGGAATGTAGAAATAGTTGAAAGGTGGGCAGATGAACTGATTGCCAATGGTGTGAAGATACTTTCATTGTCGGACACCACAGGTGTTTCTTCTCCTGAAAAAATCAGAGAGATCTTACCGTCTCTGGTGAAGAGATTTGAAAACACAGAGATCGGCTTGCATTTACACAGCACACCCGATACGCGCTTTGAGAAAATTGACACTGCTTATGAAAGTGGTTGCCGCCGGTTTGATAGTGCACTGAAAGGATTTGGAGGCTGCCCCATGGCTACGGACGACCTGACAGGTAATCTGGCCACAGAAGAACTCATTACCTACTTAGAAAGCAGGAATGAGGCCTTAAACCTGAATATGGACAAGTGGCAGGAAGCCGTTCTGTTTTCACAAAAGGTTTTCCCTTTGTATTAAATTTATTTTTGATTCCATCATCATCCTGAATTTATTTCAGGATGATGATAGTGTTACCCAAGCAACCCCGCTAAGCGTGATGGTGCTTTTTAACCATTTTGTAATGCTGTATACCTGCTTCTTCAAATTGTTCACCCTCTGCTATAAAGCCAAATCTTGAATATAATCTCATTGCGTCCAGCTGCGCATTTAAATAAATGTAATCTGCATCAGAAGGTAAGTCAGACAAGGCTGCAGCTACCAGGGCCTGTCCTATTCTTTTTCCTCTGAACTTTTTTAGTACAGCAAATCGTTCTAATTTATATCCATTTTCTGTTTTGCGCCAACGACATGCGCCACAAGGTTCGTTGTTTAACAATGCCAGAAAATGTTTAGAAACATCTTCATTTTCCCATTCCAGCTCTGGAGGGCAGTTCTGCTCTTCAACAAAAACGGTTTTTCTAATTGCAAATACCTTATCCAAATCTTGCGGATTGTTTACCTTAATTACCTGAAGTGCGTCCATGATTTCTATTTATTTTTAGCTTTTAAATGCAACAAAAAAAGCGCCACAAGTATAATTCCTGTKGCGCTTCGTAACTTTTACCCAAGGATTATAATTTGTCGCTTGCGTCTTTACAATTTAAATCTTCAAATGCTTGTGTTAAACGTTTAACAAAGGCTTCTTCACCCTTACGTAACCAAACACGAGGATCGTAGTATTTTTTATTAGGTTTATCTTCGCCATCAGGATTTCCGATTTGAGCTTGAAGATAAGCTTCGTTTGCTTTATAGTAATCCAAAATACCTTCCCACATTGCCCATTGCATATCTGTATCGATATTCATTTTAATAGCTCCGTAAGAAATAGCTTCTCTGATCTCTTCCTGAGAAGAACCAGAACCACCGTGGAATACAAAGTTAATAGGTTTATCAGCAGAAATATTGAATTTTTCTTTGATGAAATCCTGAGAATTTTTAAGAATTACTGGTTGTAATTTAACGTTACCAGGTTTATAAACACCGTGAACGTTACCAAACGCAGCTGCAACAGTGAATTTATCACTTACTTTGCTTAATTCTTCGTAGGCATAAGCTACTTCAGAAGGCTGAGTATATAATTTAGAACTATCTACATCACTGTTGTCAACGCCATCTTCTTCACCACCTGTAACACCAAGCTCGATTTCAATGGTCATGCCTAATTTAGCCATACGTGCTAAATATTTAGCAGAGATTTCCATATTCTCTTCGATAGACTCTTCAGATAAGTCAAGCATGTGTGAAGAAAACAATGGTTTTCCAGTTTCTGCAAAGAATTTTTCGCCATGATCTAACAATCCGTCGATCCATGGTAATAATTTTTTAGCAGCATGGTCAGTGTGTAATATTACAGCAACACCATAATGTTCAGCCAATAAATGAACGTGTTTAGCTGCAGATACTGCACCTAATACGCAAGCATTCAGATTATCATTATTTAATGTTTTACCTGCGTAGAATTGTGCTCCACCGTTAGAAAGTTGAATGATAACAGGTGAATTAACTGCTTTGGCAGTTTCCATTACTGCATTAATGGTATTTGTACCGGTAACATTTACTGCTGGCAAAGCAAATTGATGTTTTTTAGCCTGTTCAAACAATTCCTGAACGGCATCTCCGTAAATTACGCCCTTGTAGCCTTTTAAACTCATTTTTTATAATTTTATATCTGCCGAAGTTAGGAAAAATATCACTTTGGGCAAACCAATAAGGGGATTATTTTCAATTAAAACGTATTGTTTAGGCTTGGTAATGAACCGATCATGAATTATTTTATATTTTTTATATGATTTGGGCATTCATAATCGTTTAACTAAAGTATCCTTAAACTGTTCTAATTTTTTTTTGTTTCTTTGTAATCGCATTTTTCAAGAAATAACATGGCTTGGTTTAAAAGAGAGAAAAAAGGTATTAGTACGCTTACTGAAGAAAAAAAAGAAGCGCCAGACGGTTTATGGAACAAGTGTCCGAATTGTAAAAAAGCATTACATACTGCCGATCAAATAGAGAATAAATATGTTTGCCAATATTGTGACTATCATTTAAGAATAGGGTCTAAGGAATACTTTCAGGTATTATTTGACGATAATAAGTTCACCGAGCTTTTCTCAAATTTAACATCAGGAGATCCCTTGAATTTTACAGATAGCAAGCCCTACACTGAAAGGTTGGTAGAGAGCATGACTAAAACAGGCTTAAAAGACGCCATTAGAGCTGCTCACGGTAAAATAGAAGGTGAAGACATCATTATAGCTTGTATGGATTTCAATTTTATTGGCGGATCTATGGGTTCGGTAGTAGGTGAAAAAATTGCCCGTTCTATTGATTATGCAATAAAACATAAAGTTCCATTTTTAATGATCTCTAAATCTGGAGGTGCCCGGATGATGGAAGCTGCATTCTCGTTAATGCAAATGGCCAAAACTTCGGCTAAACTTGCACTGTTAAGTCAGGCCAAAGTTCCTTATATATCTTTGCTTACAGACCCAACTACTGGTGGTGTAACTGCTTCTTATGCGATGCTTGGTGATATTAACATTGCTGAGCCTGGTGCTTTGATCGGTTTTGCCGGTCCAAGGGTTATTAAAGAAACAATAAAGAAAGATCTGCCTAAGGGTTTCCAAACCGCAGAATTCGTTTTGGAACATGGTTTCCTTGATTTCATTGTAGATCGCAGAATGATGAAAGCTAAGCTTGCTGCTTTCCTTAAAATGATGAAGAACTAAAAAAATATATTATAATTAAAAAAGCCCGGTAAAATATTTTACCGGGCTTTTTTTGTATTTAACAAGTACTATTTGCTAGTATCTGTTGAAAGCGAATAAGGGAAATCTGACTCATTAGCGCCTCTTTCTTTATTCGGTGTCTCAGACATATCAAAATCTAAAGTAGCACCTTGTAATAAAGTAGAGTGGCTTAACCAGTTTTTAGAATATGGTTTACCGTTATACTTTAAGGTCTGTACGTACTTGTTATCAGCACTGTTTTTTGGTGCATTGATGGTAATCGTTTTACCGTTCTCTAAATTAAGCGTAACCTTTTTAAACAAAGGAGCACCGATAACATACTGATCTACAGCCGGAGTTACAGGATAAAACCCAAGAGCAGAGAACACATACCAAGCAGATGTTTGTCCGTTATCCTCATCTCCGCAATATCCATCAGGTGTAGCTTTATACATTCTATCCATCGTTTCGCGTACCCAATATTGAGTTTTCCATGGCGCGCCTGCATAATTATATAAATAAATCATATGCTGGATTGGCTGATTACCATGAGCGTATTGGCCCATGTTTGCAATTTGCATTTCACGAATCTCGTGGATCACACCACCATAATAACTATCGTCAAACACTGGAGGAAGTGTAAATACGGAATCCAGTTTCTGAACAAATTTATCTTTACCGCCCATTAACTTAGATAATCCATCAATATCCTGGAATACCGACCATGAATAATGCCAGCTATTTCCTTCTGTAAATGCATCGCCCCATTTGAATGGATTAAAAGGAGATTGGAATTTACCATCCTGATTTTTACCACGCATTAAACCTGTTGATGGATCAAACAGATTTTTATAGTTCATACTGCGTTTTTTATAAATATCTATTTCAGACGCAGGTTTGCCTAATGCTTTACCTAGTTGATAGATCGCAAAATCATCATAAGAATACTCCAATGTTCTGGCCGCATTTTCATTGATTTTTACATCGTAAGGCACATAACCTAATTCATTGTAGTATTTAACGCCGCGACGACCTGTAGCTTCAGGGCCTTCATTATTAGCGCCATGTTTTACAGCATCCCATAATGTATTGATGTCGTAGCCACGCATACCTTTAATGTAGGCATCAGCAACAACAGAAGCAGAGTTATTTCCGATCATACAATCAGAATAGCTAGGGCTCGACCACTCAGGCAGCCAGCCACCCTCTTTATAATCGTTCACCAAACCTTCCTGCATTTCTTTATTAACAGATGGATAAACAAGGTTAAGGAATGGATATAATGCTCTGAATGTATCCCAGAAACCTGTACCAGCAAATCTGTAACCTGGCGCTGTTTTACCAGTGTAGGGGCTATAGTGTACTATCTTATTGCTCTTATCAACCTCATACATTTTGTGAGGGAAAAACAAAGTGCGGTATAAACTCGAGTAAAAAGTACGAACCTGATCTATAGTTCCACCTTCAACAGAGATTTTGCTAAGTGTTTTGTTCCACACTGCTTTTCCTTTTTGTTTGGTTGTTTCGAAACTATCGTTTGATAATTCTCTTGTCAGATTGATATCTGCCTGCTCAAAGCTGATAAATGAAGAAGCAACTTTCATATTAACCTGCTCCCCTTTTTCGGTTTTAAACCCTATGATAGCACCTGAATGATCACTTTGCAACTCCAATGTATCTTTTGCAAGGTTTTTACCTCTCCATGCATTTGCAGATGTAAAAGGCTTATCAAAGTAAATAACAAAGTAGTTTTTAAAGTTTTCAAGCTTACCGCGGCTGTATCTGGTACTGTAACCAATTACTTTGCGTTCGCCAGGTATTATTTTGATGTATGACCCTTTATCAAAGGCGTCGATAACTACATAAGAATCATTTGTTTTTGGGAAGGTAAAACGGAACTGGGCAGCTCGTTCTGTAGGAGTGATTTCTGTTGTCACATCGGCATCAGCCAAATAAACGCTATAGTAATAAGGCTTAACGGTTTCAGATTTATGAGAATACCAGCTTGCTCTGTCATCCTGATTAAATCTCATTTTACCCGTTACAGGCATTACTGAGAACTGACCGTAATCATTCATCCATGGAGACGGCTGATGAGTTTGTTTAAATCCTCTTATTTTATCAGCGTCGTAGGTATAAGCCCATCCGTCGCCCATTTTACCAGTTTGTGGTGTCCAAAAGTTCATTCCCCATGGCAAAGCTATCGTTGGATAGGTATTTCCATTAGACAAATCTGGCTTACTTGCAGTACCCATTAGCGGATTAATCCATTCAACTGGATCCGTTACTTTGCCCACTGTCTGTGCAAACAGCGCAGAGGATGCCAGAACTAATGAGGCGGTTAAAAATTGTTTAATCATGGTTAAAAAATATCAAATGTGGTTATAATGCTGGTTTTTCTGAATATGCTTTCCACAGGTCATCTAAAGATTTACCTGTTTCTTTTTGCCATATCTCGTTTGTATAGGTATGATCGCGTAAGCTTGAATCTAGTTTTTTAACAATCCCTTTGTTGTCGTGATTTTCTAACCATGCCAGGAATCTTGCAGTAATTCTGTAACTGTTTTTATAACTGTGCGTGCTTTTAAGTTCAGGGAGCGTCCAACCTGCCCCAGGATTATCAACTCCAAACTTATAACGTACATAGTCGGCAATGCCCTCAGTCAGCCATCCCGGCCCGTTACTACGTCCGTAATTTTGAACGATATGCATTACCTCATGGGTTACCACATCTACATCTCCCGGGAATTTCTTGAAATAAGCTGCGCTATAAGTTACTTTTCCTGCTCCGGTAGCCGCAACTCCATCGTAAGCCGTATCAATCACAAAATAGACTTCTTTGTTAGTGTTTGGATTATACTCCTGACTAAGCAACGGATAAACTTTAAAGAAAGTTTCAATCATTCTTTTTTTTAGGGCAGGATCAAATGTTGGATCCTGGCTGGTAAAATTAAGGGTAAGACCATCTTTTTTAATTGTTTCGGTCTCCTGGGCTTTTAGATGATGACTGAAGATCATCGTTAAAGCCATGGAAAGTAATACTGTTGTGGTTCGTTTCATATTAAATTCTAAAAAAATTAAACGATTTAGCACACAAATAAACATAATAAAATGAAGATTCCCTAGTTGATAATGGTAACAAAGTAATAATAAAAGATCAGAGTTACGAAAAAAAGCCATCTTTTGAAGATGGCTTTTAATAATTTATACTAAAAATGTTAACTATACGGTCACATTTTGACTCACAATCTGTTTCACTTTCTCAACTACAAAATCTAGTTCTTCCTTTGTATTGTATTTGCTAAACGAGAACCTTACCGATGGGCGGTTAGGATCAGCAGCTATACCGGTAAGCACGTGAGACCCGATATTGGACCCTGATGAACACGCACTTCCACCTGATGCAGAAATACCGTTAATATCAAGGTTAAACAAAAGCATATCAGCCATGTCCATTGCCGGGAAAGAAACATTTAAAACGGTATACAAGCTTTTTTCAGGTTCAGTCTCTCCGTTAAAAAAGAGATCAGGTACTTCATTACTTAACCTATCCTTCAAATATGTCTTCAATTCTTGTATATGCTGTTGATGTTCCGCCATTTCTCCATATGCTATTTGCAAGGCCTTTGCCAGGCCTACAATACCATAAACATTTTCTGTTCCACCACGCATATTGCGTTCCTGTGCACCTCCAAAAATCATCGGACTGATTTTTATAGAATGGTTAACGTATAGAAAGCCAACACCTTTTGGACCATGTAATTTATGGGCAGCACAAACAATAAAATGAGCTTTAAGCTTTCTTACATCGTGCACATAATGCCCCATGGTTTGTACTGTATCACAATGATAAATGGCATTATATTGTTCGCAGATATCACCTACCCTTTCCAGATCTGTTAAAGTTCCCAATTCATTATTTGCATGCATTAGGGATACAAAAGAACGCTCATTGTTTTTAAGCAGCTCTTCAAGATGGTCATAGTCGATATTGCCTTTTGCATCCACATTAACAAAACTCAGCTTATCAATTACACCTTGCTCTAAAAGCATATTAAGCGTGTGTTCTACTGCATGGTGCTCAATTTTAGAGGTAATGGCATGTTTTATATTAAAGGCAGCAATACCGCAACGAATGGCTGTATTATCAGCCTCTGTACCTCCTGATGTAAAGAAAATTTCTGYAGGTGTTGCATTTAAAAGTCCGGAAACAGTTTTTCTGGCCTTTTCAATTAATGTACGTACCTCACGTCCCTGGGCGTGTATGGATGATGGATTACCATAATAAGAATTCATCACCTTAACCATTTCCTCTATCACTACTGCATCCAGGGGTGTAGTTGCAGCATTATCTAAATAAATTCTTTCCATTTTTTTTACTAACTCAATTTTAATATTTCTTTGATGTCGGAGATTATTTTTGTAGCTAAACCTTCGGCTACAGTTTCAGATCCGGCTTCACTATAGATACGAATAATTGGTTCTGTGTTTGATCTGCGAAGGTGTACCCATTCCTTATCAAACTCAATTTTTAATCCGTCTATTGTACTGTTTGGCTGATTTTTATATTTCTCCTGAACCTTTACCAACAAGGCATCAATATCCATTTCAGGAGTTAATGTGATTTTATTTTTAGAGATGTAATACTCAGGGTAGCTTTTGCGTAAAAGAGAGATAGACTTACCAAATTTAGCCAGATGAGTTAAGAACAAAGCTATTCCAACTAAAGCATCGCGACCATAGTGAAGTTCAGGGTAGATAATTCCTCCGTTCCCTTCTCCGCCAATCACAGCATTTGTAGCTTTCATTTTGTTAACCACGTTAACTTCACCTACTGCCGATGCATTATATGTTCCGCCAGAATTTTCAGTTACATCTCTAAGCGCTCTTGTAGAAGATAAGTTAGATACTGAATTACCTGGTGTGTTTTTAAGGATGTAATCTGCTACAGCTACTAATGTGTATTCTTCGCCAAACATAGATCCATCTTCGCAAACAAAGCATAAACGATCTACGTCAGGGTCAACAACAATACCAAGATCAGCATTTTTGCTCTGTACAACTTTAGCAATCTCCGTTAAGTTTTCAGGAAGCGGTTCCGGATTATGGGGAAAATGGCCGTCAGGTTCACAATACAACTCATAAACAGTTTCAACTCCTAAAGCTTTTAGCAAAGCTGGTACAAATATACCTCCTGTTGAGTTAACACAATCAATTGCAATTTTAAAATTAGCAGCTTTTATTGCTTCAACATCCACTAATGGCAACGCAAGAATAACATCAATATGCTTTTGCAAATATGTATCATTACTTATCACTTTACCTAAATCATCAACATCAGCAAATGCAAACTCAGATTTCTCCGCAATTTCCAGAACATCCTTTCCATCTGCATCACTAATAAATTCACCTTTCTCGTTAAGGAGTTTCAATGCATTCCACTGTTTTGGATTATGGCTCGCTGTTAAAATTATACCACCACCGGCATTTTCCATCGGAACAGCAATTTCAACAGTTGGAGTGGTAGATAAACCAAGGTCGATTACTTCAATACCCAAACCTTGCAGGGTACCGATAACCAGGTTATTTACCATTTCGCCAGATATCCTGGCATCACGGCCCAGAACAATTCTTTTGTTATTTGTTTTGCTGATTACCCATGAACCATAGGCTGCAGTGAATTTTACAATATCGATTGGGGTTAAACCATTACCGGCAATACCACCGATTGTCCCCCTTATTCCAGAAATAGATTTTATTAGTGTCAATTTGTTGATTATTTTTTTTCCAAAAATAACAAAAAATAGGCAAAGCAGGTTAACTCAGCACCATGCATTCGTAAAATTATGCTATATTTCCTTTGCTGTCTATTTAAAATTTTTCGTAGAGGAGGTAGCGATAAAATTGTTTTATGATAACAATTTTATCTAAGTTTGTTTTTTTTCTAAAACATCAAAATACAGGCTCTATGCAGCGAAAATGGTTCCAATATTGGTTTAACTCTCCTTTCTATCACATACTATATAGTCAGCGTAATGATGCCGAAGCAGAGTTTTTAATTGATAACCTTTCTGCTTACCTGAAACCAGCCGCAAATTCCAGAATTTTAGACATCGCCTGCGGAAGAGGTCGACATTCAATTTATCTTAATAAAAAAGGTTATGATGTAACCGGAATTGACTTATCAGAGCAAAGTATTAAATATGCCCAGCAATTTGAACAAAAGAACCTTCATTTCTTTGTTCATGATATGCGCAAGCTTTCTTTTATCAACTATTTTGACATTGCAATGAACCTATTTACCAGTTTCGGTTATTTTGAAACGGAAAAGGAGCATGTGAATGCAATGAAGGCGTTCAGAAAAAGCTTAAAAGAAGACGGGACGTTGGTGATAGATTATTTTAACACGCAAAAAATCCTTAAAAATCTCACCCAGCAAGAGATAAAAACCGTAGAAGGTATTGAATTTCACCTGCATAAATTTGTAGCCGAGGGGAAAATTATTAAACATATAAATTTCGAGCATAGAGATAAACCTTATGCCTTCGAAGAACGTGTGCAGGCTTTTACTCTTCAAGATTTTGAACGTATGTTTGAGAAAAGCGGACTAAAGATAGCAGCTACTTTTGGAAGTTATGGATTAGATCCTTTTGATGAAAGCAAATCGGACAGATTGATACTAATTTGCAAAAAAGCATGATAGAAAGTTTACAACAATTTGATGTAGAACTTTTTCTTAAGATCCATAGAGGCCTTGCTAATCCATTTTTTGATTGGCTGCTCCCTTTAATGCGCAATCGTTATTTTTGGGCGCCATTATATTTGTTCATCATTATTTTCTCATTTATTGAGTACAAAAAGAAAGGCTGGTACATCATTGGGATGTTACTTGTTACATTTGCTATTGGTGATATGGTTGCATCAAGGCTTATTAAACCTGCAGTAGCAAGAATAAGACCTTGTAATGAAATAACACTGGCTGATGATATCATTCACCGTGTGCCTTGCGGAAGTGGCTATAGCTTCCCTTCTGCGCATGCTACAAATCATTTTGCAATAGCTGTATTTCTTATCTTTGTATTTTACGACAGATGGAAACCAGTGCTACCAATTGGACTTTTCTGGGCATTTATTATTTCGTTCTCTCAGATTTATGTAGGTGTTCACTACCCTATTGACACCATGGTGGGCGCAATACTTGGTACGCTTATAGGCTTATTGACATCGAAAATTTATAAAAAATTACAACCACAGTTATAATGGAAATCTGGAAGGTATTAATTCTATTTCTTAGTGCATTTTTGGGAGGTTCTGCTATTTTTTTAGTTAAAAGCGACAAGTCCCAGCTTTTAAAACTGATTCTCTCTTTTAGTGGTGCCTATTTATTTGCGATAACTGTTTTACATTTAATTCCAGATGCATACAGTGGTTCTGACCCGCAGGAAATTGGAATATTTATTCTTATAGGTTTCTTATTACAGATATTTTTAGAGCAATTTTCTGAAGGCGTAGAGCATGGTCACATCCACAAACACCATGAGACACAAGTATTTCCATACGGAATTATGATTAGTCTTTGTCTTCATGCTTTTCTTGAGGGAATGCCTTTAGCAAAAGATCAGCATAATGCTTTGATATTTGGAATTTCACTTCATCACATCCCCGCTGCCTTTGCATTAGCCAGTATTTTAATGCAAAATCAATTTAAAAAGAGTAACATACTCATTTACATTGGGATTTTTGCCATAATGGCCCCCTTTGGGTTTTACGTAAGCTATGGGCTTAGCAATGGAACTATTGGTGGTATTGAGAATTATTTCAACAGAATTATGGGAATTGTAATCGGTATATTCTTGCATATTTCTACTACCATATTATTCGAGTCGAGCGTAGATCACAAGGTATCAAAACGTAAAATGATTGCCGTACTGTGCGGCATAGCGATTGCACTAATTGGGTATTTCAGCTCTAGCCATTCGCATTAAGCATATATTAGCCTCTCATTTTATCAAGTAAATCATTTAGTGTAGTGGCTTCCTGTTCGGTTAAATTTGATGAGATCAGTACTGAAAGACTAACCTCCTGATCCATCAGTTCAAGCAATTCCAGGCCTTTGTCGCTTATTCTAATATCAACAGCTCGTTTATCTACAGCATTTGACTCTTTTATAACAAGTCCTTTTTGCACCAGTCTATCCACTATTCTTGAAGTATCACTCATTTTATCGAGCATTCTTGATTTCAGAAGATTTATGGTAGCCGGACTAGGATTTTGTCCGCGCAAAATTCTTAAAATATTAAATTGCTGAGTAGTAACCTCAAAAGGCAGGATCGTTTGCTTTAGTTTCTCGGTACACCAATTACTGGTATGCCACACATTTACAATGGCCTGGTGATGGATGCTCTCAAATTTTGTGGTAAGCGTTTCTTTCTGCAACTGCATCTTTTCGTTCTTTATTTGTTTGGTGGTGTAGCTTTTATTTTTTGCTTCCCAAATCCCCATGGACAATGTTTACACTTATTTTTACAGCAATAACCACGTTTTAAGTGATAAGCTTCTGTAAAAACCATAAAGCCATTTTCATTGAAGTAATAATCTACACCTTCTTTCATCAGTTAAGCAATTTCACTACCAAACTTTTTTCGTAATGTTTCTTTAAATGGTATCCATTACCATGATTAGTCCAAACTTGTTTAGGTTTTACCTTTTCTATCGTTAAAATTATATCATTCCAATCGGCATGATCTGATATGTACAATTGAATTTCATGGCTACTTTGAAGGTGTTTCCAGCCTGTTGCAAATATCCTGATCACATTAATTGCCTTAAAATAGCTCTTAAAAACCATTGGCGGAACCATATAAACCATGTTTGTATGATTGTTCTTCATTACTTTACGGTCATAGATCTCATACTTCCCTAAATTTACTCCCATTTGCTCATATATTTTCACAAAAGGTAACATACTATAGTGAACAAGTATCCTTTTTTCTGTACAGTAATCATTCATCAAGCTGATCAAACGCTGGCATTTACCTAAGGCATATGCACCAAGCATAATATTACTGGTAGTTGAGCTCAGCTTAATTATTTCTTCCTCGGCAATCGGGTGTTGTGTTTCCGGATCAGCAAATGTGGTTTCAGTTATCAAGACATCTGCTTCTACAAATTCTACCGGTTCGCAGGTTTTATCTGGTTGGAGCTTATAATCGCCAGTATAAAGATACTTTACTCCTTCATACTCCATTAGCACCATAGCAGAGCCTAAAATATGTCCTGCCGGAATAAAACTTACTTTAACCCCATTCACATCAAAAGTTTGATGATACTCCATGATGTAGAATTCTCCACCTGCAAATTTCTTGTATCTATGATGMATAAATAAAGAGGTTGCCATTGTACAGTACACATTGTGGTTACCTCCAACTGCATGATCGCCATGGGCATGCGAAATGACTGCATTTTTAACTGCTTCTTTTGGATCCAGATAAAAATTACCGTACCTGCAAAACAGACCGGTCTTATCGATCTCTATAAAATCTTCTAATATCATTAAGGTTTGGTATTGAGAAACAACTGATGGAGACCCATTACCTGATTAATAAGGGAATCTGTTTCGTTGTTGTTGATCAGGTAATCAGCCATCTGTATTTTCTTTTCGTCGGTAAACTGCTTGTCCATTCTGGCTTTTACCTGATCGGCAGTTACTCTATCGCGTTTCATTACGCGATCTAATTTGAGTTCCAATGGTGCAGTAACGAGAATGTTCTTATCACACATTCTGTAAGAACCACTTTCAAACAATAAAGCAGCTTCTTTAAGTATATAAGGAACCTTTTCGGGCAATTGATTAACCCAGTTATCGAATGCTCTAAAAACTGCAGGGTGAACTAATGCGTTTAACTTGGCCAGCTCCCCGGCGTCGTTAAATACGATACCAGCGATATGCTTATTATTTAATATATCTCCAGGCAGATAGCTTTCTTTGCCAAAGGTATCTTTAACACCCTGGATTAGAATGGCATCATTTACCATAATTTCTTTAGCTATGGTATCGGCATAGAATACGGAGACACCCAACGTTTCAAAAATTTTGCAAATAGTAGTCTTCCCGCTACCAATTCCTCCTGTAATCCCTACTTTTAACATTATTTCTCAATTATAAAATCAATCTTCTCGGGAACAATATTCACCAATTTACAATAATCCGGAAAGCGGGTTATTTTAACTCTTAGC
>NZ_JBFTKO010000005.1:0-281605 GCF_056395985.1 Pedobacter sp. 05T44 | reverse complement strand
TCTCGATTTCTATGACAAAACCAAATCATTTTTATAGATGGTTTGGTTTTTTATTACAGCGAATATCCTATGGATGATTTTGTTTCTTACCGCATTTAAAACGCTCATCTTGTTCTTTCCCTCCTGAACTTTTCGTTTATAATATGTCCCCAGATCATTATTTAGCCTTATCGAACTCATTGCCGCAAGGTGGAGCAGGCTTTTCATCCCTTTATCTGCAAATACCGACACCCTGGGCCTATATCTTATTGAGGTTCCCGATTGATGGTCAAATGGCACCACTCCACAGTAACATGCCATTTTGCGTGGGTCGCTGATCGATGTAAAGCCCTCGGTCTTTGCAATCATCATCCATGAGACCACCTTTCCAACTCCTGGAACAGACCGTATAAGTTCCGCTTTGCACTTGAGTTCGCTATCCAGCATAATGTTCATTTCAATATCGGATTCAATCTTCTTTATCTGCACATCGATCGATTCAATGAGCTTTTTATTCAGTTTTAGCAGTTCTTTGTCCAACGCGATTGACTTCATCATCTTATAATCATGTTGCTGTCTGACAAAACTGCTTTTCATTGCTACCCTAGTTGCCCGCTCGGTTAGCAGAACTTTAAGCCTTCTTATCGATAACGATAACTGGCTCCATTGTTTAGTTCCTTGCTGGTTCTTTTCGATGTAGCTACAGATCCGAAGCGAATCAATCTTATCGTTCTTTCCTCGTGAGAGACCAAGGCTCTTCTTCAAGTGCAATGGTGAGAGCACATAAACGAATAGTTCTAGCTCGGCTAGAACCTCAAACAGGTTCCAGTTGTAGCGCCCGGTATTCTCCATAGCAACTACGGTTCCTACTGTTGTGTGCTTTTTAAAGAACAATCTAATGGGTTTTAGCTGGTTCTGAATGTTGAAATACTCAACCTTTCCATCAGTCTTTAAACAGATATCTAATGTTTTGCTGCTGATGTCGATTCCAATAAAAATCTTTTTCATAAATTTGTTTTAAGAATTGAAATGAGAATTCATCAGTTCGGCTCAAGTCCTTAATAATGGGTCATTAGCCCTAATTTCTATTTGAGTTCCTGATGAAAGGGAGGCAGAAGTCTAAATCGAGACATGAGTCCAAACTCTGACGAAAGGATAGTTTACTTCTGCTTCCTTCTCATTCTAAAAATAATCAAAACAAATCTAAAGGACGTAGGAGAGATCTCTTGAACTCTGGCATAATCAAGAGATCTCTCCTACGTCGAGATGACGAAAGCTTTAAACTCCTGTGATTGGTAATCTATTTCGTAGCATCATTAATATCCAAATCGTTGCAGAATTTCTTAATATAAATCTATTTCTGAGCTAATATTCCAACCCTAATTTCGTCATCAAAAATCAACCTACTAACTCAGATGATGAAAAATTTACTATGTACAGCTCTCCTGCTTCTATTCTGTTGCTTTGCCCAAAATAAACTCCTGGCACAAACAACACAAACTTCAATATCAGGAACCGTTACTGATACTCAAAAAAAACCTGTTCCGGGCGTATCTGTCAGGGTTCGTAATGAATCTACAGGATTTAACACCTCCACCACTACCAACAGCAATGGTGTGTATACCTTTAAAGAACTTCCCCTTGGGAAACCCTACACTATTACTGCAACTTATGTAGGTTTTGGCGACCAAAAAATAACCGGCTACTCATTAAATCAGGGTGATGCCCTGAAAATCAATATCACCATGCAGGATGCAGTAGAAAACCTGGCAGTAGTAGAGATTGTAGGATCAGGACTTAAAAACAAAACTGAAAACCTCGGTGCTGCAACCACCATTACGGCCAGAGACATTGAGAAACTTCCTGTTAACGGCAGGAATTTCACCAATCTTATGGACTTGTCTCCTTTAAGCCGCGGTGGCACAATATCTGGCCAGCTGGGCTCTTCTACTAATTACACTATTGATGGTATGACGGCTAAGAATCCAACTTCAGCAGGTTCTACCACCAGCCGAAGCGGTGCACCTTATTCTTTATCTATGGAAGCTGTCCGGGAATTTCAGGTAGTCACCAACCAATATGACGTAACCTTTGGCAGAAGTGGCGGTGGGACCATTAGTGCAGTAACCAAATCGGGTACGAATACTTTTAGTGGAGGAGCATTTACTTATGGCCGGGCAGACTGGCTGGCAAGTCCTTATGCAATCAATGGCAACAAACGCCAATCTGATTTCTCTACCTATCAATATGGATTTTCATTAGGCGGTCCGATCATTAAAGATAAACTGCATTTCTTTGCTGCATGGGACCATCAGCGTGATGCAAGGCCTTTGATGATTGCCAATCTGGAAACCGACGCCGATATTACTCGACTGAGGATTACTCCTGCCACACTAAAAGAGTTTGTGGATATCGCCCAGGATAAATATGGGGTAAAGGGACGCCAGACTGGAGAATTTGATAAGCTACGCGGTTCAGATGCAGGTTTTGCAAGAATCGACTGGCAAATCAATGAGAAAAACCTGTTGACAATCAGAGACAACTACACCAATGACCGCAACAAGCAGGGCCTGGAAGACAATAGCCCGATCAATTTGTACGAATCTTATGGAAATGACCAAAACGTAGATAACAGCTTACTGGCTACTTTACGTTCATCCATCAATTCCAAACTAACCAATGAGCTAAAGGTACAGCATTTGTACACCTACCAATTAAGCAGTCCAGGTGATCAGTTGCCTGCCGCAAACATTCCAAGAGCCGTTGTAGAAAACGTAATTTCAAGTATTAATGGAGCCAATGCAGCAACAAATATTCAGATAGGTGGTCACCGTTTTGCACAGGAAGGTTTTACTAATAATGTATTACAGATTGTAAATAACCTGTATTACAACACAGACAAGATTAAATATACTTTTGGCGCAGACCTAATGTATACCCGTGCACATTCTGTTTACGGAAGTGAGCTGAACGGCAGGTTTTGGTTTAGAAATACCGCAGATCTGGCCAATCCGGCAAACAATAGAACTGCCTTGCAGAATTTCAATGACCTTAAACCATACAGATACACAAGGGAAGTGCCTTTAGTGGCCGACCCAAGTGTAACTCAGGGAATCTTCAATACCGCTCTTTATGGACAAATGCAAACGAAGCTTGCAACGGGCCTGGAGATGACGGCAGGTATTCGTGCCGATTACAGTTTCTACCCTGCTGCGCCTCTGAATCAGTTGGTTCTGGATGAGCTTGGTTTACGCACAGACAACTCGCTGTCGACTTTCCAGATTCAGCCAAGACTGCAGTTCACATGGGATGTGAATGAGGAGCACAGGGATTTCATCAGGCTTGGTGCTGGTATCTTTGGATCGGACATCAATAATTACATGACGATCAACAACAGGGTATTTGACGGAACGCGCATTGCCTCAGTTGATGTGAGAGCACCGAATGTGCCAATACCAAATTTCATAGATTACCGCAATAACCCTCAGAATGCGCCCGGACTGGAATTGTTTGACATCCCGGGTGTTAACAAACTTCTCACGATCAACACTAACGCAAGTGATGCCCGCGTGCCAGTAGTTTATAAAGCAAATGCTTCTTACTCACATTTTATTAATGAGAAATTTAAAGTCACTATAACAGGTTTTGCCACATTAGGACGCAACAATTACGTATACGTAGATCGCAATATGGCAGTAAATCCATTCTTTAGATTGGAAAATGAAGGCGGCCGAGGTGTGTACGTTCCGGCAGCAAGTATTACCAACGCTGCACCAGACTGGCAACAGGGGCGTATTAGTCAGAAGATCGGTAGGGTATTGGAAATGAACAGCAAGGGGCGTGTAAACCAGTTCGCAGCAGTTCTGGATGCTACTTATCAATACTTTAAAGACGGAACAATCACCTTTAGCTATACATTAAACGATACCAAAGACAATACTTCTTATAATGGAAACGTAGCGAATACCGCGACACTAGCCTTACCTGTAAAAGATAATCCAAGAGACCTGAGTAAGATGAGTTATTCAGACAACCACTTCAGACATAAAATTGTATTCTATGGCACACTACCTACCTTCTATGGGGTAAGTGTAGGTATTCGTTATTCAGGTATCGGTGGCACACGCTATTCTCTATTGTCGGGCGGTAATACTAATGGCGACTTTGTTTCGGGAACAAATGATCTTGCTTTTATTTTCGACAGGAACAACACTGCTGTACCAGCCAACATTCAAACTGGTTTAAAGGCCATCATGGATAATCCTAATGCAAGTCAGAGCCTTAAAGACTACATCAACAGGTACAGCGGTCAGATCGCTGAGCGGAACGGCGGTATCAACGGGTTCTATGGCATTTTTGATCTTAGAATCAGCAAGAAATTTAAAGTTTATAAAACCCACAGCATTGAAATTTCAGGAGATCTTTTCAACGTAGCCAATCTCTTGAATAAGAAATGGGGTGTGAACGAATCAATGGGAAACCAGGCACTATATTCAGTTAATTCGTTCAACAACACAACCAACCAGTTTGTTTATAACGTAAACAATTCTGGTATTGCCAATCCATCAGGCAATCCTTATCAGGGGCAGATCGGTATCCGCTACGGTTTCTAAGCTTTCGATCTCAAAAACAAGAAGGGTGTGTTTCACAATCTGAAACACACCCTTCTTGTTTTGCATTAAATAGGTCATAACAAAAAAAAGAGTGGCCCTATCCGGGGTCACTCGTTTTTTAACTAACTTATTATTCATAAAAAAACTGGCTGTTGGGGAAGGAGTCGAACCTTCAAGGGGTAGTTAGCTACAGTTCAAAAATTAATTTGTGGTCAACCCATAAACTGCGTTTATCCATTTATCCCCACCACCGAGACAAGAAGGCGTGTCTGCCAATTTCACCACCCAACATTATATAAAGTACTAATTCTTAAGTAGTAGGTTTAGGTTGATTTAACTACTTAATAGCTGTAGGGGAAGGAGTCGAACCTTCAAGGAGTGGTTAGCCCTTACGGGTTTTCCAAATTCTCCACCACCGAGACAAGGAGGTGCGTCTGCCAATTTCACCACCCTACAGAGTATAAACAAGTTTTAAAGAACTATTTTTTGTTACTTGCTTGATACAAATGTAACAACAACCTATATACGTTGCAAATATTTTAAACATTTTATTTTATTTTTACGATATTTCTAATTAACTTAGAATATTGTTACCAAATATCAAAACGATGCTTAAAAAAGAAACCCAAAATTTAGAAATTGATAACCTGGATATTGATATCTTGAAGCAGCTGATGCATGATGCAACTAAGCCTTACACTGAAATTGCTAAAGATCTGATTGTTTCTGGTGGAACAATACATGTCCGCATGAAAAAACTTCAGGAAATGGGTATCATCAAAGGGTCACATCTCATTATTGATCCGCAAAAGGCTGGTTACGACATCTGTGCCTTCCTTGGTATCTATCTTGAAAAGGGAATTCAATATAAAGATGCTGTAGAGCAACTAAGCAAAATTAAAGAAGTTGTAGAACTCCATTACACTACCGGTGCCTATAGTATGTTTGCCAAGATCATTTGTCGCGATACGAGCCACCTTAGACATGTATTAAACGAAGAAATCCAGGCTGTATCTGGCATACAACGTACAGAAACATTAATCTCTCTTGAAGAAAGTATCAAAAGACAGATTGAGCTGTAGTTAACAAAATGAGATTACCAATGACGTTTTTTTAAATCGTCCGTCATCTCCACGATAGGAGAGATGACGGACTGCAATGCTCTTTTTACTATTTAAACATGTTTTTCAATGCTTCAAGCTTCAATTGTAAATCCCCATCTGGTAGCGGTTTATCTTTCTTCCCTCCAACACCATTAGTTTGAGGTTTTGACGGCTTTCTATGTTGATCCGGTTTACCTGCACTTACCGGTTTTTTAAAGCTATTTGGTTTTTGATCTGCCTTTTTAACCTGAGGCTTTGGAGCAGCGGTGGCTGTTTTCATAGAAAGCGAAATACGCTTTCTTGCCACATCCACTTCAACTACCGTAACTTCTACTTTTTGATGAACTTTAACAACATCATTGGCATTGGTTACAAATTTATTGGAAAGCTGACTCGTATGCACTAATCCATCCTGATGAACTCCTATATCTACAAAGGCTCCGAAATTGGTAATATTGGTAACAATGCCAGGCAATTTCATACCGATCTTTAAATCAGCTATTGCATTTATGCCATCAGTAAAGCTAAATATTTCGAACTGCTCACGAGGATCTCTTCCTGGTTTTGCAAGCTCACTCATAATATCATTTAAGGTTGGCAAACCAATTTCTTCACTTACATATTGCTGAAGTTTGATCTGTTTTCTTAATTCAGCATCCTTCATTAACTGAGCTACGCTGCAGTTCAGGTCTCTTGCCATTTTATTAACCAGGGCATAGCGCTCTGGGTGAACAGCGCTAGTATCAAGCACATGCTCAGCATTTCTAATTCTCAAAAATCCAGCGGCCTGCTCAAAAGCCTTGTCTCCTAAACGAGGTACCTTTTTAAGGCTTTCTCTATTTTTAAAAGCACCATGCTCATTACGATAACTTACTATGTTTTGTGCAAGCTGCGGACCAAGCCCTGATACGTACGCCAGAACCTGTTTGGATGCCGTGTTTAACTCTACGCCTACAGCGTTCACACAACTCATTACAGTGTCATCTAAAGAAGCCTGCAGCTTATTCTGATCTACGTCATGCTGGTACTGCCCTACACCTATAGACTTAGGATCTATTTTAACAAGCTCTGCCAACGGATCCATTAAACGACGTCCAATTGAGACTGCCCCACGAACGGTGATGTCCTGAGTTGGAAATTCTTCTCTGGCAACCTCAGAGGCTGAATAGATAGATGCACCATTTTCATTAACCATCACCACAATTACGTCGGCTATAGCCAACCCACGGATAAACACCTCGGTCTCTCTGCCTGCAGTTCCATTTCCAATAGCGATAGCCTCAACATTGTGCTTAGCACATAATTTTTTGATGGTTTCGGCAGCTTCAAGAACACCTCTTTGACCGTTATGCGGATAGATAGCAGTATTTTCAAGTAATTTACCTTGCATATCCAAACAAACAACCTTGCATCCGGTACGGAATCCAGGATCTATTGCCAAAACATTCTTTTGTCCCATTGGAGCAGCCAGCAGCAATTGCCTTGCATTCTCTGCAAATACACGGATCGCTTCTTCATCGGCCTTTTCTTTTGAAATACCGCGAACCTCTGTTTCCATTGCTGGGCCCAGCAAACGCTTATAGCTATCTTGTATGGCTAATTTAACCTGTGCTGAACTGCCATTGTTGCTTTTCACAAACTGCTTCTCCAGAATTTGAATTGCTCCCTCTTCCTCAGGCATGGTTTCAAGCTTTAGAATATCCTCATTTTCTCCTCTGCGCATTGCAAGGATTCTATGAGAAGGGGCTGTTTTAAGTGGCTCGTTCCAGTCAAAATAGTCTTTGTATTTAATCCCCTCTTCTTCTTTTCCCTTTACCAGGGTCGATTTAAAAATCGCATTGTTTTGAAAATATTTTCTCATTGATGTTCTTGCATCAATGTTTTCATTTATAATTTCTGCAATGATATCTCTAGCCCCGGCAAGCGCTTCATCTGTTGATGATACGCCAAGCTCATCATTAAGAAACTTACCGGCTTCAAGTTCCGGATCTTGTTTGCTTTGCTCAAGTATGGCAATAGCAAGAGGCTCCAAACCTTTTTTACGGGCTTCTGATGCTCTGGTTTTACGCTTTGGTTTATACGGAAGGTAGATATCTTCAATGGTGGCAATATTTGTTGCCGCGTTTATTTTTGCTTCAAGCTCTGGTGTAAGTTTTTCAAGTGCAGCAAGTGCTTTTAAAATTGCTTCTCTACGCTTATCGAGCTCACGAAGCTGCTGAAACCTGTCGCGGATGGCGGCAACCTGTACCTCATCCAAACTCCCTGTCATCTCCTTGCGGTAACGGGAAATAAAGGGAACAGTTGCTCCTTCATCCAATAATTCAATAGTAGCGATAACCTGCTTTTCCGCCACTGCGAGTTCAGCAGCGATTATTGTAGAGTGATTACTCATTTTGATCTCTATTTGATGTTGTAAAGTACAGTGGGGTCAAAAATAAAAAAAATCCCGCAGAGGGTTTAACCAGCGGGATTATATTTCTTTTAAATAATTAGTCTTATTTTGCTACGTACATAACTTCTTTTACAGCTTTAACTACCTTTTCTGCATTAGGTAAGCTAGCCGCAATAAGAGTTGGTGCATAAGGCAACGGTACATCTGCACAAGTGATACGCAATACCGGAGCATCAAGATAATCGAAAGCATTTTTTTGGATATTAAATGCAATTTCAGAAGAGATAGAAGCCAATGGCCAAGCCTCTTCAACAATTACCAAACGATTGGTTTTCTTAACAGATTCAATGATAGTTGCATAATCAATAGGACGTACAGTACGTAAATCAATTACTTCAACACTAACGCCTTCTTTAGTTAATTCTTCTACAGCTGGGTTTACAACACGGGTAAGCATCTTGCCAAAAGTTACGATGGTTACATCAGTACCTTCTTTTACAACGTTAGCCTTACCTAGAGGAATATAAAATTCGCCTTCAGGAACTTCGCCTTTATCGCCGTACATAACCTCAGATTCCATGAAGATAACCGGATCAGGATCAATAATAGATTGTTTAAGCAAGCCTTTAGCTTCGTAAGGAGTAGATGGAACTACAACTTTTAAACCCGGACAGTTTGCATACCAGTTCTCAAAGTTTTGAGAGTGCTGAGCACCTAACTGACCTGCATTTCCAGTTGGTCCGCGAAATACAATAGGCACAGAAAACTGTCCGCCACTCATAGATAGCATTTTTGCTGCACCATTAATGATCTGATCTATAGCAACCAGAGAGAAGTTAAAAGTCATGAATTCTATGATTGGAACCAATCCGTTCATTGCTGCGCCAATAMCTATACCGGTAAAGCCCAACTCAGCTATAGGCGTGTCTATAATGCGTTTGTCTCCAAATTCATCCAACATTCCCTGACTAACTTTATATGCACCATTATATTGTGCAACTTCTTCGCCCATCAAAAAAATGTTCTCATTTTTGCGCATTTCTTCGCTTAAGGCCTCACGTAAAGCTTCTCTAAATTGAATCTCTCTCATTGTATATTCAAATGTTAATTGCGGCAAACTTAGATAAAATTGTTTTTATATGCAATTTATTCGCACCACTGCCCGCCTTTGAAAAGAAAGTTTTACACTTGAAATATATCCATAATGGTTTAATTCCTTAACTATCTCTGACAAATGTCTTTATAAGGGCAATACGAGCAGTTTTCTTTATTCTCAGTTTGCAGAAACGGAATGTTTTCATCAAACAGTTCATTCAGCTTTTCATTTAATTTATCAGCAAACATAGATTTAAACGCTTCAAGGCTCTGATCCTGCAATACCAATCCCCCTTTTTGCTTTTCTTTAAATAAAGTACCCTCTTTAAAATCTCTAACGGTATAAAGATGAGGCTCTACATATTGCCTACCTTTAACCTGCTCATACACATACGTGTAGAATAATGTTTGTATAAGAGCTTTGTTATGATCTTTTGCCTGATCCTCGAAAAGAGAAGGAAAATCTTTGTACTTAAGCTGATCTTTGCCTGTTTTATAATCAACGATCCTGATCTTTCCATCTTTTACATCAACGCGGTCAATGATACCGTACAGCCAGATATTACGATTCTTTCCTTCTGTATCAATTGGATAAAGCATCACATAATCGCTTTTATTTTCAAGTTCCTCTATTTTAAAAGGCGTAAGCTTTTCATCATTTCTTAAAATTTTAAGCGCATACTGCTCTAATACCTGTAACACAATTTGTTGCAAAGCCGGAGTTTGCGTTCCCGCTTTGGCCGCATTAAGCTTAAGTTCTTTAGCCAGGGCAAATTCACAAATATCTGACAGCTTCTTTTCCCTTTCCTTAATAAAATCGGCGGTTATCTCAGCTCCTACACTAGGCTCATAAAAAACTTCCATTACCGTATGTAGTGCACTTCCAATTAAATTGGCTTCTATTCTATCCGGTAAATCTTTAGGCTCCTTTAACCCGGCAATATTTTTATAGAAAAACCTTAGAGAGCAGGTATTATAATCTGTAAACGCAGTAGCAGATATTTTCTTGTCGTATTTGGGGGTAGAATTTCTTTTGAAATATTTCTCCAGTCCTTTTAATACATCTCCCTTTTTTTCTACAACAATTTTCAGGTTTCTGGGATTCTCAATTGATTGGTTCTGCTGCACCCTATGCGAAAACGTACAATTGGTTTCGAACTCCAGCTGTTTTACAAATCGGCTTTCCTCTCCTGTACTTTTCTCGTCTGTAACACCATTATAAACCAGTGTAATTTTTTTGGCAACATGCAGTAACMTATAAAACAGGTAAGCCGAAATTGCATTCTGATGTTCAAGTATAGGCAAACCAAAAGCACRTCTAATATTATCAGGAATAAATGAGGGGTTATTATTGATTTTAGGAAGGATACCTTCATTTACACCTAAAACGATAAGTTCATCAAAGTCCAGGTTCCTGCTTTCCAAAAGTCCCATTACCTGCAAACCGGCCAAAGGTTCTCCTTCAAAGGGCACGGTTAATCCTTGAAGTGCTTTTCTGATAAGCTTAAAAACAAACCTCGGATTCAAATCCTTTACTCCCTCTGCTTTTAGCTCTTCAAAACTATCTGTAAGTGCATTAAGTGCTTTTACTGCTTCGGTACACAATAAGCTGTCCATTCTTTGCAGCTTGCTTTCTTCTGAAACGTATAATAATACACTTGCAAGATGCCTTATCGTTGTAAAGGAATCGACAAAAGTGTTGAAGGTGATGGTTGCGATCTTGCCCATCCGCAAGAGTTCTGCTCTATCAAAAGATGCCTTTTTCTCATCAACAACTTTATTATGCAACTCATTGCGTAGATCCGGGTCAATAGGAATCAACGGATTAAAAAGGAAAGATAAAACATGCTTATAGTTAACCTCTGCATCAGACAACAGGGCTTCCTGGATACTGAGCCAAAGATCACATAAGCCATATAAGGCCGATTGCTCAAAAGGATAGCCCATAGTAACATTCACACTATCGTCGTCAATAGTTTGCAAAGCCGGGATTAGCAACTTTTCATCGGCAAGAATAATTGCTTTTCCACCTGCACTTTTAGCCCCATTTTCTGATAAAAGCTCCGAAAGTAACTTGCCCTGAGCAACATTACCCAGTGCCTGCACAACAACAAATTCCTTTGCCGCATCGTTCAGTCTTGCCAGCGCTACTTTAAACTGGTTAACCAGTCCAACAGTATGTATATTTCTTCTGATAAAATGTCCGGCTTCCTGCAATGGATTTGAAAAATAATGCGCGTCTACATCAAAATAGAAAGAACACCATCCTTTTTCCTGCCACTGCTTAAAAAACTGCTCTTCCGCTTTTGACAAAGCGTTGAAACCAACAAATACAGTATGTTTAAATGCTTTTAAAAATTCGGGATCTGAGTTCTTACCTTCTGCAAGGTTACGGTACATCCTGGCATTGGTAACCAGATTTTCCTTAGCTAATCTTGAGTGAAAATTAACATAAAGCAAGGGCATTCTTTGCCATAGCTCTATAAACCTTTCTTGCATTTGGTTCTGCTTTTTTGCAGAAAAAGAGCCCCAGAATGTTCGCATAAACTGTAATTGCTCCTCATCAAAGTTTGGGAATTGCAGTTGCAGTTCGGCTATATCTTCAATTAACCCAAATATCTCTTTAGCATTGGCCAGATAATAATCTACCTGACTAAAATCGCCAAGAATAATTTCTGCCAGCGGATAAAACTCATCCGGCGAAACATCTTCTTTGCCCTCTCCTTTTAATAGTTCATTATAACAGGTATATAAAACAAAGAATTGTTTAAGCTGACCTGCAGGAACAAGTACCGTGCCTCGTGAAAGAAATTCCTGAATAGTATACATCTGTGGGCTCCAAATTGGCTTACCGCTCACTTCTGCAAGGTATTTCTTTAAGTATAGCTGAGGTCTTTTATTGTTAAAAACAATGGCTACATCCTGTAGTTCATTACCAAAACGTTCTAAAAGATCGGCGGCAACTCTGTTCAAAAACTTTCCTTCGTTCACACTTTCCATTACGATACTTTTAATAATTTTCCTGTTTCGGCATACCAGATGTAAGCGTCTATTTGTTTAAACTCATCCATTTTCAACAGGTTTTCCCTGTAATGATTGATATCGTCTATGTATTTATTATGAGGGGCACCAAATTTAAAATCGAGCAACACAGCCTTATCCTCCATTACAAAAAGCTTATCCGGACGTTTCACTTCTCCCCCCTCCAAAATCATATCTCTTTCACTAATTATGCTTTTAGAATTCTTAAACCACTCTGCTATTTCCTGTTGATTGATCACATCTATAACTGCTTGCTTTACTTCATCACGCTCACTGCGCCTGATCAGACCTTCCTGCATTTTCACCGAGATCAATTTATCAAGATCTTTTAAATCTGTAATGGTTTCCAGAATACCATGTAACACTACTCCTTTTCGTTGGCGGGCATTAAACCAACCATCATCATTATTCTTTTGGTAATTAAACTTAGAAGTCAGGCGCTCATTCACATAATAATTAGAAACCTTTATGGCGCTTTCATTAATTTCAGATGCTTTTTTAACTGCAGGCCGTAATTCTCCAAAAGACATCAGGTTTTCTTCAAGTACAAAACCTGATTCCTCTTCATTTTTAAAAAGGTTCAGTAATATATTCTGAAGCTCATTTTTAACCGTACTTTCCTTTTTCTTCTCTACAGTTGTTGTTTTAGGGCATACCAGATATAAATATTCTCTTGCCCTGGTGGTTGCTACATATAATGTATTTAGGGCATCCATATAGTTTAGCAGCATTTCTTCAAAGTACTCACGTGCAAACGCTGTAGACGCAAGTTTACTGCTATAATCCACTGGTAAAGTACTAAAGTTTTCAAACCCTGCCTGTCCGGCATTTACCCATAGTATTTTCTTAATAAATCCACTTGGGATATTTAATTTCCAGTTTAAAAATGGAATAATTACCGCCTTAAACTCTAATCCTTTCGATTTATGAATGGTCATGATTTGCACCGCATCCTGATCATCAGCGTTAGGCAAAGCTTTATTTAAGCCTTCTTCATCCCACCATTCCAGGAACCTACCCAGACCCTGATCACCTCCTCCGGCAAAAACACCTATCTGATCTCTAAGCGCCATAATAAAAGGAATATGATTTTCATTCCGGCCCGTCCCCAATCCAAAAAACTGCACCATTCTTTCCATTAAGCTGGTCATAGGCAACTGCCTGAAATTCTCAAAACCGTTGCAGAAGTCCTCAGGAAAATAAGAGGTAAGATTTTGAATAGGCTGACTAGCAATATCCATCCAATCCTGAGCAGTTAGCGCTACTTTCTCATCCATCCCTTCCGGGTTGTTAATCTGGCTATACAACCTTGCGCATGTAGCCCGATAAATAGCCTGTTCATCCTCTCTTGCCACCAACATTCTAAATATATTGATCAGCAACTGGACGGCAAGGTTAGACGATATCTTTAAAGCATCTCCGGAAATAACCTGAAACGTTTTGCCCGCAGCGGCCGATAAATCGTCTTGTCTATCCAATAAGGCTGAAATCATTATTTCTGCCTCTCTATTAGTCTTTACCAACACACAAATATCTTTCATAAAAAACCCATGAACCGATAGCAGTTCAATGATTTTGTTAACGGAATGAATAGCCGCAACGGGACTTTCATCCTCTGACTCTGAATCATCTTCCTTGTTCAGAAATTGCATCTCGATTTTACCCCCCGTTAGCGTTTGAGGAGTAACGTTTTGAAAGCTTCCTTCATAAGCGCTATCAATAATTTGGTTATACTCCTGATTCCAATAACTTAAAAGATCTTCTCTCTGCGTCTCTGCCAGGATTCCATTGAGTTGTCTTTGCAAAATAGATGGCAAATGGCTGTACAGAAAATTGTTAAATGCAATCACATTAGCTGTACTTCTCCTGTTAAACTCCAGGTTTTCCTCTACAACATTATGCGCCTGCACATCATGTCTTACATTACTATGCAAAATGCGCCAGTCGCCACTACGCCATCTATATATTGACTGCTTTACATCACCTACAATGAGGTGCTCGGTAGTATTCCCTTCAAATTCTGATAGCGCATTTCTAATAAGTGGCAAAAAATTAAGCCACTGCATGGTGCTGGTATCCTGGAATTCATCGAATAAAAAATGCTTATACCTATTTCCCGTTTTTTCCCAGATAAAAGAAGGATTTTCCGCATCCGCTCCAGTTATGCCAACCAATAACTGTTGGGCATCACTGATAAGGAGTGCTTTATTTTCGGCCCTATAATTTTTTAATTGCTGTGCCATTTCCTGCATCAACCGTAAGTAAGAACTGTTTTTATGAATGGCCAGCCATGTTGAGTATTGTTCGGCACCTTCCTGATAAAAGTCGACCATTTTCTTTAACCCTGGATTAAGGTCATCATACAACTGCCTTACTCCTGATGTATCCTTTAATGAGGTATGCGGCCACTGCTCAAAATCATCAACCATATTGGCCAGGGCAGGAAAAATACTATAATCTTCATTCAATATCTTATCCAGCTTTAACAAAGGATTAAGAGATTTACGTGCCAGTTCTTCGGGCAAAACACCAGAAAGATCAAATATGTATTTCAGGTCCGTAGCTTGGTCAAACAGGGTTTTATTAAATGCTTTTATGCCAGAGGTTACAGTTTGTTTTAAAGTATTAAATTCTGCCGATCTATCTTCTCCCATAAGCAACATCGCTTCCTGAAAAGGATAGTATCGTTCTTTAAAAATCTCATTGGCCAGATCCTTTAACGCACGCTGATAATTCCAGTCCTTACCATCGCTTATCCTGTCTATGGCAAGCGCCGTTACCCATTCCAGCAATTCAGGATCAGCTTCCATCTGTAAGTTCAGTGCTTTAACCAGCTCCTCCTTTACTTTGTCATGATTCATTTCCAGCTTATATCCACTATCCAGATTTAGTTCAAAAGCAAAGCTTCGAATTACCTTTTGCACAAAGCCATCAATTGTGCTTACAGAGAACCTACCAAAATCATGAAGTATGTTGCTGTAAATTATCTGTGCTTTTGCTTTAATATCCTCATCAGAAAGCTCAGGATAACTAGCCTTTAAGAGCGGCTTAAAATCTGAGGGATCGCCTTTTGCTATCGCTTGTAAGGCCCCCAATATCCGCTCCTTCATTTCGGCTGTTGCCTTATTTGTAAAGGTAACTGCAAGAATTTCCCTGTATTTACCCGGGCCGCTAAATAAAAGTGTAAGGTAATGCAGGGTTAGGCTAAAAGTCTTACCCGATCCGGCAGATGCTCTAAGCAATTTTAAAGGTTGTTGAGGCATTACGTAAAGCTATAACTTATTTAGAAAAATATGGCTACAAATAAAATCTACTATTTAACTAGAGAATATTAAACTGGTATTACAATTGATGTTAGCTATTCTATTAATTTTGCAATTAAATTACTGAACAATGAAAAGGATAGCCTTAATACTACTTATTGCCATAGCAACTGTAGGCGCAAGCTCTGCACAAGAGAAAAAAGAAGCGGTACATATTTATAATCCACAGGCCAATGCCCGTGCAGATATTGATGGCGCTGTAGCTAAAGCTAAAAAAGAAGGAAAACATGTGTTTTTGCAAATTGGTGGTAACTGGTGCAGCTGGTGTATTGCTTTTCATAAAATGGTTGACAATACGCCTGAATTAAAACAATTCATTAACGACAACTACGAAGTTGTTTTGGTAAACTACAGTCCTGAAAACAAAAACGAGGCTGTGCTTGCCAGCCTTAATTACCCGCAACGTTTCGGATTTCCTGTTTTTGTAATACTTGATGGTAACGGAAAATTATTGCATACCCAAAACTCTGCTTACCTGGAAACGGATGAGAAAGATGCAAATGGCAAAAAGAAAACGGGACATAGCGTAAAAGCTGTTACCGACTTCTTGAAAAACTGGACGCCAAAAGCAGTTGATCCGGAAACTTACAAACAACAAAAAGCAAAGTAATTTAACAATTACTCTTTGTCTCCATACTTAAAAAAAGCATTCACAGTAACGGGCAGTCTCCCTGTAGGAATCAGTTGATTCTTAATTACAGATGCGGCCGCCTTTTGCATGAAATCCTCTTTTTGATAGGCTACTATAAGCCCTTTGCTGTTCTCAAGACCAGGCAATGCCGATAGGTTATACGGATTGGCAAACAAAGCAAAAATTGCATTACTTAACGACATATCCTTAATAAACATCTTCAAGTCGTTACTTAAAATCATCCCGTTTCCAGGCCTGATACGAGTATCATGAATGCCAACAATTACCTGATCAAAAACATTAATGTATCTCAAAACCTTTGCAATAGCTGTAGCATTGGCGTTCCTATCCAGTGTATAGAATACAGAATTTTTATAGTAAGCCCCTAGATCACGTTGAAAATCTGTAACTCCAGGTGTACCTAAACTGATGATTACCGTTCTTCTATCCTTAGACAATTGACTAATATTTGCCTTGCCCCTTAACAGCGTCATAGAAGCATCAGCCAGCTTTTGCAAAAGCACTTTACTTTCCGGTCTGTTTACATCAGCAACCACATTTCTTTCATTAATAGAATCGCGGGCATTTAAGCCCGCCCAGTATTTAGCCGTAAGGATCTTTTTAACACTTTCGTTAATTCTATCCATGCTAATCCGGTCTTGTCTAACCGCTTTACGAACTAGTTTTATTGCTCTATCGCTATTTTCTGAAAGCTCCAGAATATCGTTACCTGCAATTACACCCATTACATCAGCTTCTCCGTCCTTAAAATATTTAACCACCCCTTTCATGCCCATAGCGTCAGAAATAATCAGTCCCTTAAAACCCAATTCCTGTTTTAAAATACCAGTAACAATGGGTTTTGATAATGTTGAAGGCATATTCGGTGTGTTGTCTAGTGCCGGAATATTCATGTGTGCAATCATAACACCTGCAGCACCCTGACGAATTAATTCTCTAAATGGATAAATCTCCAAACTATCCAAACGTGCTTTAGAAAACTTAAGCTGAGGAAGGTCGTAATGAGAATCTACATCGGTATCTCCATGTCCGGGAAAATGTTTAATACTAACCAATAGACCCCCATCCTGCATTCCCCTCATATATTCGCCAGCCTTTGTAGCTACGTTGTATTTATTTTCTCCGAAAGAACGATAGTTTATAACCGGATTTTTAGGGTTATTATTTACATCAACATCAGGTGCAAGATTCATGTGCATACCAATGCGTTTATAATCTTTAGCCACTTCCAGGCCCATTTTATATAACAGCTCTTTATCCTGAATTGCTCCTAAGGCCATTTGGTAAGGATAAGAGATAGTGCTATCTAAACGCATCCCCAGACCCCACTCTCCATCAGAAGTAATCAATAAGGGTACCCTTGATAATGACTGATATTGATTTGTTAAAATAGCTTGTCGGCCAGGTCCTCCCTGAAAAAACACCAAGCCACCAACATCTTCCTTTTTAATTACGTTGGCAATAGAGTCTTCATAAGCCTTCCCCAAATTGGTGTGTGCTCTCACAAAGAACATTTGGGCAATTTTCTCGCGTCTATTCAATTTATTGAATACAGAATCAACCCAGTGATTCTTCTCTGTTAAAGTTTGTAAATAAGATTTTTTTTGAGCCTTTGTTGACGATACTGAGATAGATAAAAGGAGGGTAGCAATAAGCAGATGTTTAACGTTCATTACGGCAATGGATTGTTTAAATTTCAAAGTTATAAAAAAAGCACCCTATTCAGGATGCTTTTTAAGGTTAAATAGGAATATTATCCTCACACACAATTAGGGATTAATTTCGTTCCTGCTCTCGTTGGTTATCTTTTTGAAGTATGAAGAAGAAAGAAATATCTCTTTCATAACTTTTTAAAGTTACATGCAATTTTTGATATTTTTGCAAAGACCTCAATTTCTTTTACTTACACTTTAAAAACCGGCCAACTTAAAAAGTGTAACCTAATGATAATGCAAATCCTTTATTCTTAATCTTATCCTGGTTTACATCATCCTTAAGAGCCTTTTGGAAGTCCATCATATATCGTGCGTTAACATTGATATTTGGTGTGATACTATATCCCAAACCAACAGCACCACCGGCCAGCGACTTACTAAAATTCTCTGTATCGGTCGATTCTCCCTCAATACCATTATTGAGTGCACCTGTCGATTTTTGTGAAAGAAGGAATGATACCTGAGGGCCTGCAAATACAGTTAGTTCCGGAGTAGCCTTATACCCTATTAATACAGGAACATCTATATAAGATACCTTGGTATCAAAATCCACCCCGTTTTCACTTAATTTAGCACCTTTTTGTATAAACATCGCTTCTGGCAAGAAGGCAAACCCTCCGCCCATAGGTAAATCGGCATAAATACCTGCCTGAAATCCGACCCTTGAGTCTGTTGAATAATCTTGGCCACCCCACTGGATTTTGCCCATATTCATCAAGTTGGCACCGGCTCTAATACCGAAGCTCATTTTGTCGTTAGCAGCCGACTGTGAAGTCTGTGCATTTGCCTTAAAAGCTAAACTGCTTACTGTTAATCCTAGTCCTATAATGAATAATTTTTTCATAATTTTCTGTTTAAAATTCACAGAGTGTATTGTAATAACCATGCCAAAGACCCCAAAACCAATCATCTAAAGGGAGGCAAACAAATAAACAAACAGCTCATTTACTGCTGTTTACAAACAAAACCAAACACTCATCAGAACCTAATGAACCCGTGCGTTGTGAGTGTCTCGGAATTGATACACTCTAATGGGATTAGCATAAACAAAAGAGCCCGACCATTAATAGTCGGGCTCTTCCGTAAAAATTGAGTATCTAATTATCCAACCGAAACAATTAGAATTTCAATCCTAATCCTACAGAGAACACCTGGTTCTTGTATTCAGGAGTTTCTTTTGATCCATTCTCGTTGTTCTTTTGGAAATCCAATGCATAACGGCCATGAATGTCTACCTTATCAGTTACATCATATCTGAATCCAATTACACCTCCAACCAGACTTTTCTTAAATCTATCCGATTTATCTTCAATAATTGTTTCTTCAGCAGTTCCAAATCCATTTTCAAATTTGTTTTTAGTTGAAGTAAGGAAAGATACCTGAGGACCAACCACTAAATTCAATCCTGAACCACCAACGTTAATACTTGCTAAAATAGGAATATCAATAAAATGAGTTGTTTGCGTAAATTCACCAAAAGGAGTCTCTGCTTTATACCCTTTTGTAGAATACAGTAACTCCGGAGTAAATGCCAATCCTTTAATCAGATTAATATCCAAAGTAATACCGGCATTGAAACCAGGATTAACTTTTGTTTTAAAATCATTATTACCGTCACCTTTAATAATGTTCGGTAAGTTTAAGCCTCCCTTAATACCCAATCTGATTGGGCTCTGTGCATTTGCTGCACCGGCTACGAATAGGCCAATGGCCAAAACAATTAATTTTTTCATTTTGTGTAGTTTTTCATGTTCATCAGAAAGAAATGTGCCAATTTTAAAAACAACGCCACTATATCCTCTTTAAACACTGTCTACCACCCATTTAAAACTTGTTACAACATCAATTTTTGCCTCTAAATATTATCTTCCAATTCGTTGGCTTCCTATTAAATTGTATCTAATTTGATACAAACAATTAAACATACACCTCTTCAAAACTATAGATCAGAAAAACAAAATAATTTCACACGACTTGCTTTTACTTTCGATAATGATTTCTTATACTTACGTTTTATTACACATTATTCCAAATATAAAGTATGAGCAAGTATATTCTATCCTTAGATCAGGGAACTACAAGTTCGAGGGCAATTGTTTTTGATAAAGAAGGAAGCATTATTTCAATTGCACAGAGAGAGTTTAAGCAAATATATCCTCAACCAGGATGGGTAGAGCATAATGCTACAGAAATTTGGTCTAGCCAGGTTGCTGTAGCAACTGAAGCGATCATAAAAGCCAGTATAACGCCTAACGACATCGCTGCCATAGGCATCACTAATCAGCGAGAAACAACGGTATTATGGGATAGAAAAACCGGAGAACCACTACACAACGCTATTGTATGGCAAGACAGACGCACGTCTGCCTACTGTGATGAGTTAAAAGCGCAAGGCCTGGCCAAAAGCGTACAGGAAAAAACAGGGCTTATTATAGATGCCTATTTCTCGGCCACAAAAATCAGATGGATACTGGAAAATGTTCCCGGAGCAAGAGAAAAAGCTGAAGCCGGAGATATCGCCTTTGGAACCATAGATTCATGGCTGATATGGAAACTAACTGATGGCAGGGTGCATGTTACTGATGTGACCAACGCATCAAGGACAATGATTTATAACATCCACACCCTTGACTGGGATCAGGAATTGCTTGATCTTTTTAATATACCACGCAACATCCTTCCCGAAGTAAAATCATCAAGCGAAGTCTATGGAGAAACCACAGGCAATGTACTTGCAGCCAAAATACCTATTGCAGGGATAGCTGGCGACCAACAAGCCGCTCTTTTTGGTCAAATGTGCACAGAAGTAGGTATGGTTAAAAACACTTATGGAACCGGATGCTTTATGTTGATGAATATTGGAGATAAACCTATAGTATCGCAAAACAACCTCGTAACTACCATTGCCTGGAAAATAAACGGAAAAGTACAATACGCATTAGAAGGAAGCATATTTATAGGGGGAGCAGTTGTACAGTGGCTAAGAGATGGGCTAGGCTTAATTGCCACATCAGCCGATGTAGAAGAACTGGCTTTAAGGGAAGCAGACACAGGTGGTGTATACCTTGTTCCTGCCTTCGCAGGTCTTGGGGCTCCACATTGGAATCAGGATGCCAGAGGTACCATTACCGGAATTACCAGAGGCACGAATGCATCTCACCTTGCCAGAGCAGCCATTGAAAGTATCGCTTTCCAAACAATGGAGGTGTTAAAGGCTATGGAAGCAGATTCAGGACTTAGAATTAAAGAGCTAAGAGTAGATGGGGGTGCAACTGCCAACGACATACTTATGCAATTTCAGGCTGACGTGCTTGAAACAACAGTAATCAGACCCCAGGTAACAGAGGTTACCGCCTTGGGAGCGGCATATCTGGCTGGCTTGGCTGTTGGCTACTGGAACAACATGGACGACATTAGCGGTCAGTGGAAAATAGATAAGAGCTTTAAAGCCGGAGAAGCGAAAAATATAGAAGAGCGTATTAAAGGATGGAATAGGGCTGTAAAGGCAGCAAAAGCGTACGCTGAAAATTAACCAAACTAGTAACATATTTAAATCTTATCAGCATGTCTGCATTTTCAGCCGAAATCCTCGGCACTATGTTTATGATTTTATTGGGCAACGGTGTTGTTGCCAATGTGGTTCTAACCGGAACTAAAGGAAACAATGGTGGCTGGATGGTAATTACCACAGCCTGGGCACTTGCCGTATTTGTAGGCGTAGTTATTGCCGGCCCATACAGCGGAGCTCACCTTAATCCAGCTGTAACAATTGGTTTGGCTATTGCAGGAAAATTTAACTGGGCAGATGCCCCGACCTATATTGCGGCTCAATTTATAGGCGCGATGCTGGGATCCTTTCTGGTCTGGCTTTTATTTAAAGATTTTTACAGAGGAACCGCAGACAAAGGAGCAAAACAGGCTACTTTTTGTACAGCACCAGCTATACCAAATACCATTTCAAATTTGATTAGTGAAATAATAGGCACTTTTGTGCTGATTTTTGTGATATTTCACTTTACAGATGCGTCATTAGGTGCAGATAAATCTCCAATTGGTTTAGGTTCCGTTGGTGCCTTGCCAGTAACCTTCCTGGTTTGGGTTATCGGATTATCTCTTGGTGGTACAACAGGATATGCCATTAATCCGGCGAGAGACCTTGGCCCTCGAATTATGCACGCCGTGCTTCCGGTTGCAGGTAAAGGTGGAAATAACTGGAATTATGCATGGATACCAGTAATCGGGCCTATTATAGGTTGTTCATTAGCCGCTTTGTTATATTTATGTATAAAAGTTTAGTTTTGCGACCGTAGGAGCACTATTTAAATTGAGGTTAAAATATTACATTAGAGTAAATTTTCTCGTGTTGACAAATTACAGATTTTTATACCTTTGTAATTGGGATAAGTCTATTCGTTAGACATACTAAACAAATATAAATTAACGCTCTATGGCCAAACACATACTATTGTCGTATGAACCAGATCCAAGTACAGCACATAATGCCGTTGGTATCATATACATATTAAAGATTCAACGCATAACCTGGTGGGGCTTAAGGAAACGTATTATCGAACATCATGCGCTAATTCCGTTTCATTCAGATGCTCAAAAGTATTTTGATGCGTGGAACGCTGACATTGGCAAGGAAATCAAATAAATCAATTAACAAAAATTCTGACTCAGTCTCCCTTTATTATTAGCGGTAATTTCTGCATAAGGAATCGGCCAGTCAAAGTTATCCAAACTTAGGTATTGCCCCATTCATCAGGCTTGCCACTGCGAGCCAGGTAAAGCGACACCCGAATCAGTTTAACATTCCTCCATTCTTCCCAATACAATTCGCGGGCACGTTCATTCATAATATCCCCAATGGTAACAGCCCCATGATATATATATAAGTTCAGGTGAAACAAACAAGTTAGAGGAACAGATATTCTTATCGAAGCGAAGATGTCGAAAAACAATAATATCAAAAAATGCAAATAATAACAACTTTTGAACAGTAAGGATTTGTCATGGACCTATATTTTTGTGCTCAACCAATTATAAACATTGAATCGATTTACTTATGATATGTAAACAATTTAACCTTGTTTGGAGAAACTATCTGAAATATAATCCTGATAAAGCCATAATAGCATTCGTTTTATTGATAAACTTTTTAGGGAGCAACTGTTCGGCAATTGCACAAGGCAAAGATTACCCGTCGATAACAGCAGAAAAAAATGGTACTCCAAACCTTTTTTCACCGGATCCGATAATCGACTATACCTGGAGTGATCCAAAGGCAAGTGACGGTATGGAAACTTATCAGTTGTCTCCAAAAAGTTGGACAGTCTCTAATACCAGGAACTTTAATATGTCCGATTTCAAACTGAATCATAGCATCATAGTAAACGGCGAGGGCGATATTCGTTTTGATTTCGGACAGAACAATGCCGGTTGGTTAGAATTTGACAGCCCAGACCAAATTGGGAGTGTAGAAATGAGCATTAGTGAATACAATGAAACACCTGATTACCCAGCAAATTACCCAACAAAGACTGCTCGTCCAAAAAAGTATGGAAATACCTATCGGCTTGAATTGAATCCTGAATTATATGAAGGAGTAAGATTTGGCTGGATACATGTCCGGTCATTCTCAAAAACCTGGAGAATTACCTCAGTACGACTTATTTGTCAAACCAAACCGGTTAACTATAAGGGACGTTTCTCATGTAGTGACACAACACTTACACGCATATGGTATACGGGTGCATACACGGTAAAGCTAAACCTACTTAAGGATTATCTGGGCGCGATTTTAATGAATCGCGGCGATAGATTTTCCTGGACAGGGGATGCGCATCCTGCTCAGGCAGCTTCTATGGTTGCCTTCGGGAATTTCGACTTTATCAAGAAGAATATTGAATATACTTCTACTCAGAGTAACGGCATCAGGAGTTATGCGCTTTACTGGGTTCTGAGCCTGATAGATTATTATAGGTATACTGGTGATACCGAAACATTGAACAATTATATTGCCAACGTGTGTGTAAAACTGGATGATGCCTACAAGGTTTACGGAACCGATCCAAATCTGGAGTTTTTCGGCTGGGATGAACGTTTGGGATCAGGATTTGAGCACCCCAATCTTCCCGAGCCACAAAATGCCTACAAAATGCTTTCCATACGCGCATGGAATGAATTTTCCGAAGCCATGGCTACGTGTGGACGCAAAGATCTTCAGGAAAAATATCGTGGATATGCAACTGAAAAAATCCTTGAATTGAAGAAAACTCATGAATGGTATCATTCCTTTGGTCTCCATGCCGGAGCAGATGCCATTACAACCAATCTTTTGAACGATAAAGAAAAAAAAGCGATATATAATAGAAATTTTACTGACAGGGTAAATCGGGTTTCGTATTCTCCGTTCAATCAATATTTTGTTATCCAGGCATTTGCGAGGATGAATAAATATGACGAGGCTTTAAGTTCCATACGTGATCTTTGGGGAGGTCAGTTAAGATACGGGGGCACCACATTTTTTGAAGACTACCGTCCATCATGGAACTCAGTAATCAGTACCAATGGTCCGGTGCCCAACAACCAGTGTGGTTTTACCAGCCTTTGCCACCCATGGGGTGCAGGAGTTACAAAATGGCTTAGCGAAGAAGTGCTCGGCATAAAGCCGACTGCTCCCGGCTTTACTACATTTGACATACTACCCCACCTTGGCCGAACGTTGACAGATGTCTCAGGAAGAACTCCAACCCCACTCGGCGATATCAGCGCAAATTTTGATATTTTAACTGGGCTATCTGTCATATCCACCCCTGCCGGCAGCATCGGAAGAATTGGCATTCCAAAAGCTGAAAAAAAAATTAGTCGCATCACGATCAATGGCAAATTGGCCTGGGATGGGAAATATCATTCAGTATCGGGCGTTTCCGCTGCGAGAGAGGATACGCATTTTTTGTACTTTACCGGTGTACGCCATGGCACATATAAAATTGTCACAACCTATTTAGGTAACACACCAAAATATCCTGAACCTATTGAACAATATCCTGCAAAGTTCATGGGTATGGATACAACCACGAGCGGAAATTGGGGTAAGATCTTTGGAAAAGACGGCTATGTCCTTTGCAATTATAATGGAGCTGGAGTCGATAAAAGAGCGCTTCCCAGCTATGTTTCCGCTGTTTCTTATTACAAAGTCAAGGGTAACGGCGAACCGCTCAATACAGTATGGGAACCTAAGACCAATGACCAGCGGGCGTTAGCTCCAGATGCAGGAAACGGAACACCCAGAACTGCCTCCTGTCTCTACAGTGCAGACGCTGATCAGATCGGGTACACTTTCACCTGTACCATTGACATCAAAGGCGTAAAAAACCATCAGGTATCGCTCTACTTTGTCGACTGGGATAAAAAGCGCAGAAAAATTTCGGTGGAGATGTTCGACGCAGCAACATCAAACCTAATCGCCCCGGTAAAAATAGTTGAAAATTCCATCGGTGGAACCTACCTGAAGTTTGCTTACAATAAATCCGTGAAATTCAGGATCAATATGGTTAGGGGCGATAATGCAGTATTGAACGGAATATTTTTTGATCCTGTATCAAGTAACAAACCTATCAGGCAAGAAAGGAGTGGCTATTGAAATATGGACTATTTATAGCCTGGGTTTGTTTTATAGATATCATTTGCCGAACCAGGTATAAATTAAAGCAAATAGGGCTGCTCGACATCGAACAACCCTATGAGTTTAAAAATTCATTTGCATCTTGCGGAGAGTGAGAGATTCGAACTCTCGATACCCTTTTGAGGTATACACACTTTCCAGGCGTGCTCCTTCAACCACTCGGACAACTCTCCTTTTTTCAGGATTGCAAAAGTAGTATTTTTTTTCCTGTTACTGAATATTAATCAATAACAGTGATTTTTAACATATTTGTTTTGCCTTTCTGTTCCATTGGAATAGCAGCAGTGTTAATAATCACGTCTCCTTTTTTAACCATTTTGTATTCCTTAAGCAGGCTGTTTACATCTTGAATGGTCTCATCAGTACTTTCAAATTTATCGTAATAAAAACCTTGAACACCCCATAAAAGGCTCAAAGTATTTAATAGAGATCTGTTACTGGTAAAGATATAAGTTAATGCCTTAGGTCTGTGGCTTGAAATTTCAAATGCAGTATATCCGCTCACGGTCATAGAAACGATACCAACTGCGTTTGTTTGCTTAGACAGGAAACAAGCAGTATCGCAAACTGCATCGCTTAAAAAGCTCTCAGATTTTGGTTTAAGGAACTTTTCAGGGTGGAATGGATAGTTATTAGTTTCGATATTCTGAATGATCTTCTGCATAGTCTCAATAACGATAAGCGGAAACTCACCTACTGAGGTCTCGCCACTTAGCATTACTGCATCAGCACCATCAAGAACAGAGTTAGCAACATCATTAACCTCAGCACGGGTTGGCCTAGGTGTAGTAATCATACTTTCCAACATTTGGGTAGCAATAATTACCGGTTTCGAAGCAGCTCTGCACTTTTGTACAATCATTTTTTGTAACAAAGGAACTTCTTCCATTGGCATTTCAACTCCCAGGTCACCACGGGCAACCATGATACCATCAGAAACAGCAATGATTTCATCGATATTAGCGATTGCCTCGGGTTTTTCGATTTTAGCGATTACACGGGCAGTTTTACCTCTTTGCTTGATGATGTCTTTTAATTCAATAATGTCTTCAGCATTACGAACAAATGAAAGTCCAATCCATTCTACATCGTTTTCGAGAACAAACTCAAGGTTTTTTCTGTCTTCAACTGTAAGAGAAGGAATAGAAACTTTTGTATTAGGTAAATTCACACCTTTTCTTGAGGTAAGAATACCACCGTGAACTATTTCGCAAAGAACTTCGTCTTTAAGGTTAGTTTCGATAACACGCATTTGCAGCTTACCATCATCTAAAAGGATGATTTCGCCAGCTTTTACATCTTTTGGAAAAGTATCGTAAGTGATGTAAATCCGTTCTTCATTTCCTATGCATTCTTGCGTAGTAATGATGGTACGGTTTCCATTAACTAAGTTGATACCACCATCCTTAACCATACCAATCCTAATTTTAGGCCCTTGTAAATCGGCAAGGATACCTACATTATAATTGTATTTTTCATTGATATTACGAATGGTATCCAATACTTCCTGATGATCTGCCTGAGAACCGTGAGAAAAATTTAAACGGCAAACGTCTAATCCGGCGTTAAACATACTGTATAAAACTTCCGGTTTAGCTGAAGCAGGGCCCAGGGTGGCCACAATTTTTGTTCTGGAATGAAATGGTTTCATTTAGTTACTTAAATTTATTATTGACGCGCAAATCGATGATTTTTCACATAAAAAACCCATGCTCGTCTGATTATTAATGTTATTTGTCTGATAATGTAAGTTCAAATATAGTGTATTTAATACACCTACAATATAAAATTTACATTATCAAATTTTCCCTCGACTTCAATTTGCGCGGATCTATCTGCGCAGCTACCTGAATATCAGGTAGTTTATTCAATCCGTTGATTATAAAATTAAGATCTTCTTTATCAATGTACTGATGAATAATCATAAAAAAATCTACTTTATTCATTTCAGGAATTAAAAACCCTTCGGCATTTCGGTTGTTAAGGATATAATATTCAATTTCACCTTGTTCAACGTAAAAATAATACTTTGAAAACGGTAATGGGTCTTCATCAATATTAAAGTAAACCTCGTGATCCTCAACCTTTTCAAAATTAAAATTAAGACTAGTATTTACTTTATGACAAAGCATATAATCCTTTAGCGATGCAGTAATGGCAATTAGTACAAAATCGAGGTCTAATGATAGTTTTAAATAAGTTTTGTTCAAAACGCAGTATATTTACGGGATTACGAAATTATAAAACTAATTTTACTTTAATGTTCGAAATAAAAACATTAAAATTGATAGAGAAATAAAAACATTTGAAATGTGTAAGAATTTATTTTTCTTTGCACTGAATTATTTAACCATTAAATTATAACATTATGTCTGATATTGCTTCAAGAGTTAAGGCTATTATCGTTGAAAAATTAGGTGTGGATGAAAGCGAAGTTACACCAGAGGCTTCTTTCACTAACGATTTAGGTGCGGATTCTTTAGATACAGTAGAACTTATTATGGAGTTTGAAAAAGAATTCAATGTAGCAATCCCTGATGATCAGGCTGAGACCATTGGTACAGTTGGTCAAGCAATTGCTTACTTAGAAAAAAACGTTAAGTAAAATACGGTCTCCGTATAATCCGTATAAATGGAAGTAAAAAGAGTAGTAGTTACAGGGTTGGGTGCGCTCACTCCTATTGGCAGTACAATCCCGGAATTCTGGGATGGCCTGTTAAATGGGGTGAGTGGCGCTGGCCCCATTACAGGTTTTGACACCTCAAAGTTCAAAACCAAATTTGCATGTGAGCTTAAAAACTTCAATCCAGAAGATTTTTTGGACAAAAAGGAAGCGCGCAAGCTAGATCCATTTGTTCAATATGCTTTAGTAGCCACAGATGAAGCTGTAAAGGATGGTAATTTCGATTTTTCACAAATCGACACCAACCGTGTTGGCGTAATTTGGGGCTCAGGCATTGGCGGCTTTAAAACATTTCAGGATGAAATGAAGAACTTCTTTTTAGGCGATGGTACTCCGCGCATGAATCCGTTCTTTATTCCGAAAGTAATAATTGACATTGTTCCTGGCCATATTTCTATAAAATATGGACTTAGGGGGCCTAATTTTGCTACAGTTTCTGCATGTGCTTCATCTACAAATGCAATGATCGATGCGTACAATTATATTCGTTTGAATATGTGCGATATCGTGATTAGCGGTGGATCTGAGGCAATCATTAACGAAGCAGGTATTGGTGGTTTTAATGCAATGCATGCCTTATCGACCAGAAATGATGATCCTCAAACAGCTTCAAGACCGTTTGATAAAGACCGGGATGGCTTTGTTGCCGGCGAAGGTGCAGGAACCATTATTTTGGAAGAACTGGAACATGCTAAGAAAAGAGGTGCTAAGATCTATGCCGAATTAGTTGGGGGTGGAATGAGTGCAGATGCTAACCATATTACAGCTCCACATCCGCAAGGACTAGGCGCAAAAATGGTAATGACAAACGCGCTTAAAGATGCTGGTTTAACTACTGCGGATATTGATTACATTAATGTTCATGGAACCTCAACTCCTTTGGGAGACATTTCTGAGACTAAAGCTATCGTTGATTTATTTGGAGAAGATGCTTATAAATTAAACATCAGCTCTACAAAATCTATGACAGGACATTTATTAGGTGCTGCAGGTGCCATAGAAGCAATTGCATCTATCCTTGCAGTAAAAAATGACATAGTACCTCCTACTATTAATCACTTTACTGATGACCCTGCGTTTGATCCGAAATTAAATTTCACATTTAATGTGGCACAAAAGAGACCTATCCGCGCTGCTTTAAGTAATACTTTTGGCTTCGGAGGTCACAATGCTTCTGTGATTTTTAAAAAATACGAAGAATAAAAAGCACTTTGCGGAGGCTATTGTTAGCCTCCTTTAATTTTGCAATAATTAATGCCATTATTTGACCTGTATAAGCTTTATCTATCATCCGATAAAGACTTTATAAAAAAGTTGAACAACATTTTAGGCTTTGTGCCTGGAAATACTGTTTTGTATAAAATGGCGTTCAGGCATAGGTCTGTGGCAAAAATCCTAAAAAACGGTAGTAGGAGTAGTAATGAACGTTTAGAATTTCTAGGCGATGCTATTTTAGGCTCTGTAATTGCCGAATTACTGTTTAAAAGCTATCCTTATAAAGAAGAAGGCTTTTTAACGGAAATGCGTTCAAAAATTGTGAATCGTGCCAACCTTAATCAGCTTGCCAGAAAAATGGGCTTTGATCAATTGATCGTTTTTGATCAAAAAGCTGTAAATATCCAAACCAAACATCATTCTATGCTGGGAGATGCATTTGAAGCGCTTGTAGGCGCCGTGTATCTTGATAAAGGCTATAATTTCACCAAAGACTTCCTACTTAAAAGAATAGTGAAACCGTACATCGATATTCACACCCTGGAGCTCACTGAAACTAATTTCAAGAGTAAATTGATTGAATGGTGCCAGCGTCATGGAAAAGATATATCTTTTGATATGGTTCAAAATAGCGAAGGCGAAAGCACAAAGTTATTTACAATACAGGCAGTTATTGAGGGTGAAAGCTTCGGTACGGGCAGGGATTACAATAAAAAGAATGCCGAAAAGCTTGCGGCAGAAAAAGCCTGCGAGGCCCTTTCTATTTAGAATTTTAGCTTATTTTTTTAAGGTGTCTGTATACGATTTATAAGACTCTTTTATGTATTTGACCGCGTCGTATTCTGTCCAGTTTTTGGCTTTCTCGTATTCTGGTCTATAATCAAGCATGTATTTTTCCAATGCTTCTCCTTTTAAATCGGTATTGTTCTGAATGATAACTTCATTAAAGAATCCATCGATTAAAGACTGTTGCATCTCCGTTTCATAATAACGTCCAAATCTTCTTGCATTTTTTGGCGTCCGGCCTAACAATTCATAAACAGCAGTAAGCGGTTTAAAAAGAAATGACAAAAGTGGAGGCTTTCCCTGATAGAATGAGCCTTTATTTTTAAAATCCCTCTTTATATCGTTCAATTCCTGTTTTTTGCTTTGCCCCGTAATGTTAACCTCTCTAAGCGTTCTTCCCCTATCTAAATAAACAATGAGGTCTTTACCCGCAGGCACAACAGCCTCGGCATCCGAATATTCAATTTTAATTACTAAAAGCGTATCGCCCTGTACGGCTCTGATCTGGAACAAACCAAAGTCGCTGCTTAAAACTGATAATCCTGTTCTTTTATTTATAATTTGTGCGGCTGCAACACGTGTAGAGGCTCCTTTTTCCATTACTGCTCCCTTAAGAACAAACTCTTGCTGAGCTGAAACAGAGGATATGGATGTCACAAAGAACAATAGGAATACTAAAATATTTAAATAACCAGGCCTTATCATCTAACGAATATTTTTTGTAAACTTAACCATTGTTTGCCAATGAACTAAGTTAAAAAAAGTTAAATGAGTTTGAAAAGGCAATAAATTATATCTTTGCACATGATAAAATCAATGACAGGGTATGGCCTGGCCTCTACTGACCACGAAAACGTAAAGTTTGCAGTAGAGATAAAATCTTTAAACAGTAAGTTCCTGGAACTGAATTTAAAACTACCCAGGGCTTTCTCGGATAAGGAGTTATTGCTGCGTAATATCTGCAGCAAAGAAATTGAACGTGGAAAAGTAAGCGTTTCTATAAACATAGAACGCAGTGAAGAAAACTTAAAAGGTGCAACTATTAATGCTGCCTTATTGAGCAAGTATTACAAACAGCTTGAAGAAATCAATATCCAGTTAGGGGCCAATTCTAACAACCTTTTACAGGCGGTTCTTAATTTCCCTGAGGTAATCAGTTATTCTGACGAAGATGTTAATGAAAATGACTGGGACATTTTAAACAATACGTTTATTAAGGCCCTTGAAAGTTTTAATCAATTCAGACTTGCCGAGGGTGTTGTTTTAAAGACTGATCTTGAATTGAGGATTAAAAATATTCTTCAGTTCTTTTCCGAAATTGAAGTTTTGGAACCGCTTAGAATTCCTCAGATCAGAAGCAGATTAAATCAGTTTCTTGAAGATAATGTGGGAAAGATAAACGTAGATCAGAACCGTTTAGAGCAAGAGTTAATTTATTATATTGATAAACTTGATATTACCGAAGAAAAGATTCGCCTAAGAAGTCATTGTGATTACTTTATTGAAACCTTAAAAAGCAAAGACGCAAATGGGAAAAAACTTGGTTTTATTTCTCAGGAAATAGGTAGAGAGATCAATACCATGGGTGCAAAGGCTAACGATGCGCAAATACAGCAGTTGGTTGTGGGTATGAAGGAAGAGCTCGAAAAAATAAAGGAACAACTATTAAATGTTTTGTAAGCCATTGGCTGAAAAACAACAACACAAAAATGAAACAAGGTAAACTTATCATATTTTCTGCACCATCGGGAGCCGGAAAAACAACAATTGTAAAACACTTACTTAAAAAATTTCCTTCACTAAGTTTTTCTATCTCTGCAACAACACGCCAGTTACGTGGAGATGAGAGAAATGACAAGGATTATTATTTTATCTCTAAAGAAGATTTTCTGCACAAAGTTGCTCATCAGGAATTTGTAGAATTTGAAGAAGTTTATAACGGTACTTTTTATGGCACTTTAAGGTCTGAAATTGAACGCATCTGGAATGATGGCAAACATGTGATATTTGACATTGATGTAGAGGGTGGATTGCGCCTAAAGCGCAAGTATGAAGATGATGCCTTAGCTATCTTTGTTCAACCGCCTTCTTTACAAGTGCTAAAAGAACGTTTGAGCGGCCGGGGTACTGATAGCGCCGAAAAACTACAGGAACGTTTTATAAAGGCTGAAAAAGAGCTTGGCTATGCAGATAAATTTGATGTTATCTTAAAAAACTACGAATTAGATACCGCATGTGCCGAAGCTGAAAAACTTGTTGGAGATTTTATCAATAGCTAAATCATGAAAACAGGGTTATTCTTTGGTTCATTTAACCCCATACATACCGGACATCTGGTAATTGCTAATTATATGGCAAGCTTTACGGGGCTAAAGGAAGTTTGGTTAGTGGTTTCGCCTCATAACCCACTGAAGAATAAAAACGGTCTGACTAATATGTATGACCGATTGGAGATGGCCAAGCTAGCGACCGAAAACTCAGAAAAAATCAGGGTTAGCGACATCGAATTTGCCCTTCCGCAACCTTCTTATACCATTGATACGTTGACTTATTTACAGGAAAAGTATCCTGGGAAAGAATTTGTATTAATAATGGGAGCAGATAATTTGGTTTCCCTTAAAAAATGGAAAAATTACGAGGTTCTTTTAAAGAACTATCAAATATATGTATATCCCAGACCTGGTATAGATATTGGTGAATGGGAAAATCACCCTTCAATTGTTATTACTGAAACTCCACAGATGGATATTTCATCTACTTTTATTCGCAAGGGGATTAAAGAGGGCAAAAATGTTCAATATTTTACCCCCGACAATGTTCTTGCTTTTATAGAAAGCAAAAATATGTATCGTTAAACCTGACGGTACAGCAAAAAGATTGTAGGCTTTTTATGCAAATCTATTCGTTCTTTCCTCCACAATGCAATTGGCATTGTTTTAATGTATTCTTCATCTGATGTAATATTGCTGGCAACACTAAGTAATGTTGGCGGTTGGCAACTCTTTAATACATCTTCAAATAAATGATTATTCCTGAAAGGCGTCTCTATAAAAATTTGGGTCTGTTTATTTTTATCTGCTAATTGTTCCAGTTCTTTAATTTTCTTCCCTCTTTCTACTTTATCAATTGGTAAATAGCCATGGAAAGTAAAACTTTGTCCGTTAAAGCCAGAGGCCATTAATGCCAGTAAAATAGAACTTGGACCAACAAGAGGAACTACTTTAATACCTCTTTTATGTGCTTCTGCAACTATATCAGCTCCCGGATCTGCAACACCAGGACACCCGGCTTCGCTCATTAAACCAACGTCTTTCCCTGTCATTAGTTCCTTAAAATATGGGACAAAGGAGTCGTTGCGTTTATGTTTACCATAATCATGAATTACAAGATCACTCTGAGGTACTTTTATTCCAGCTTCCTTCAAAAACTTACGCGCTGTTTTCTCATTTTCAACAATGTAGGTATTTATGGAATTGATGGTATCTACAAGAAAGCTTGTAAAAGATTTATGGGCTGCGTTTTCTGCCAGAGGTACTGGAATAAGAAATAAGGTGCCTTTTGTCATAGATTTTGTTTTGCTTACAAAAGAAGAAAATAATTTGCTGGAAAGCGCATTTGGTGAAGTAAATATTATAAGCAAAGGGTAATCTTCCATCTGAATATAGCCGCTTGCAAATTATTTTTCGTAATTTGTTTAAATGGAAAACCGATTATACATTGGCCTAAATAATACTTAAACCAATAAAATTACGCCATACCTCATAATCGTAATGTAATATTTCTTAAACAGATTAAACTTTTTAGATTATTTGGAACTCAAATTGATAGATAAAGATCGTTAGGTAAATTTAAACACACACACTATGAAAAACATCATCAAATTACCGGCTATTGTGCTGGGGCTTATGCTCCTCTTAACCGGGACCGCACAGCGGGTTATGGCACAAGACGAGGATATCTCCTTGCAATCTTTTTACGACGAATTATCGCCTTATGGCACTTGGATTCAGGATTCTCAATATGGCTATGTTTGGCGACCAGATGTAGAACAAGCAGACTTCAGACCGTATTATTCGAATGGCCGATGGGTTATGACAGAATATGGTAACACATGGGTTTCTGATTACGACTGGGGATGGGCTCCTTTCCATTATGGAAGATGGGTTTATAACCGCTACAGCCAATGGGTATGGATTCCCGATACCGTATGGGGTCCGGCATGGGTAAGCTGGAGAAGCGGTGGCGGCTATTATGGATGGGCTCCTATGGGTCCTGGCATGAATATTAATGTTAACATCAATATTCCGGATCTTTGGTGGGTATTTGTTCCTCAAAGAAATATCTATTATAGCAACTTCCCACGTTACTATTCGCGTAGAAACGTAACTATCATTCACAATACAACTATCATCAATAATGTTTATTCAAGAAACAGCCGTAATTATTATACTGGCCCAAGGGCAGATGACATCAGACGCTCGACCAGACAGGCAGTTCCTGTTTATAACATAGATAGAAGCAGCAGACCCGGCAGAAGTAGTATTAGCGGAAACAAAGTTGAAATCTACAGGCCAAATGGCAGAAGTAGCAGAGAAACTAATGCCGGAAATGTAGCTCCAAGAAATCCGGTTCGTGGCGAAGGGTATGCAAGTCCTAGAACTGACCGCAGCAGCAATGATAGAAGTAATGTTGATGGAAGAGTAACTAATGGTAGGGTATCAAGAGATGGTAGCCAACCAACTGACAACAGAACAAATGAGGGCACAAGAGTAAACAGCCGTCCTGAAAGAGTACAGCAAGAAAACACTTCTCCTTCTCAAAGACCTGCTCGTTCCACAAGAGAGAATCAGGCTCAACCGAGACAGGAAGCTCAACCTCAGCAACAAAGACAGGAGCCGGTTCAACAGCCAAGACAAGAAAGGATTCAGTCGCAACCTAGACAAGAAGCGCAGCCTAGGCAAGAGCCGGTTCAACAACCTAGGCAAGAAAGACCTCAGCCTAGACAAGAACAACCTAGGCAAGAACAGACCAGACCTCAGCCTCAACCTCAAAGATCTGAAAGGGTTGAGCAAAGCAGGCCTTCCAGAGGATCTGAAAGCCGAGGAAATGGGGGCGGCGGAAGAGAAAATAACTCCTCTTCAAGATCATCCAGAAGCGGAAGAGGCTAGATAAATGTTATAAAGAAAAGCCGGCATAAATGTGCCGGCTTTTCCTTTTACACATTCCACACTTTTTTTTCCTTATCTTTGCAGCCTTTTATCAAGCACAACACGCTTAAACTCTTTATGATTAACCCGGAAATAGAAAAACGAAAAACATTTGCCATTATCAGTCACCCCGATGCAGGTAAAACTACATTAACAGAGAAATTTTTACTTTTTGGAGGGGCTATTAATACTGCCGGGGCAGTTAAACGGAATAAAGCAAATCAAAGCAATACCTCCGATTTTATGGAAATAGAAAAGCAACGTGGAATATCCGTAGCTACTTCTGTAATGGGATTTGAGTATAGCAACAAGCGCATCAATATATTAGATACCCCTGGTCACAAAGACTTTGCTGAGGATACTTATCGTACCCTATCGGCAGTTGACAGTGTTATTCTGGTAGTAGACTGTGTAAAGGGTGTTGAAGAGCAAACTGAAAAGTTAATGGCTGTGTGCCGGATGCGTAATACCCCTGTGATCATCTTTATTAATAAGATGGATCGTGAGGGTAAGGATGCATTTGATCTGCTTGATGAAATTGAGAATAAACTTAACATCAGCTTATGCCCTCTTTCCTGGCCTATTGGGCAAGGACATACTTTTAAAGGGGTTTATAGCATTTACAATAATCACCTGAACCTATTTGAACCAGATAAGACTAAGATTAGCGAGCCTGTTATTGAAGTAAGCGATCTGAACGATGAAAACCTGGGTAAGTTTTTAAAGCCGAAGGAGCTTGATGGCTTAAAAGGTGACTTAGAACTGGTAGAAGGCGTTTATGGTAAGCTTGACAAAAGCATGTACACCGAAGGTTTGCTTGCTCCTGTATTTTTTGGAAGTGCTATTAACAACTTTGGTATAAAAGAGCTTTTAGACACTTTTGTTCAGATTGCCCCAAGCCCTAGAAGCCGGGAAGCTGAACAGCGTGAGGTTCTGGTTAATGAAAAGAACTTTTCAGGCTTTGTTTTTAAGATCCATGCTAACTTAGACCCTAAACACCGTGACCGTATTGCCTTTTTAAGAATATGTTCAGGAAAATTTGAGCGTAATAAATTTTACTTCCATACCAGACAAGGTAAAAAACTAAAATTCTCTAACCCAATGGACTTTATGGCCAATGAGAAGAGCATTGTAGAAGAGGCTTGGCCAGGTGATGTTGTAGGATTATATGATAGTGGCAATTTCAAAATTGGCGATACCCTTACAGAAGGAGAACAATTGCAGTTTAAGGGCATTCCCAGCTTCTCTCCTGAAATATTTAAGGAAGTTGAGAATAGAGACCCTCTGCGCACTAAACAGCTGGAAAAAGGCATACAACAGCTTACCGAAGAAGGCGTTGCTCAGCTATTTATACAACAGCCTGGAAACAGAAAAATAATAGGTGCTGTTGGAGAGCTTCAATTTGAAGTTATTGCCTTCAGACTTGAGCATGAATATGGTGCTAAAGCATATTTCAGAACCTTAAGCTATGGCAGATCAAACTGGGTAACATCTAAAGACAAGAAGAAATTAGAGGAGTTCCTAAAACGTAAGCAACAGCATATTGGTCAAGATAAAGATGGCAACCCCGTTTTCCTTGCAGATAATGAATTCATGATCAATATGACCATGAGGGATTATCCGGATATCGAATTTCACAAAACTTCGGAATTCAAATAGCTTTTATTTTAGCTTTCCTAGCGCGGCTTTAATTCTCGGTAACATATCTTTAATATCCTGCAAAGAGCATCCACCAACAGAAGCTCTGAACCAGGCCATTGATTCGTCGTTTCCAAAAGCCGAAAAAGGGACCAGCGCTGCCTGAGCTTCTTTAATTAAGTAGAAATTTACGTCTGCACTGTTTTTAATCAAGTCTCCGGATGGTGTTGTTTTACCTATGTAATCGATTTTAAGCGTCAAATAAATAGCTCCCATCGGAATTACAGAATCCACATTAAAGCCTTCTGATTTTAATTGCTGAAAGCCATTATGAAGCTCATCCAGACTTATTTGAACTTGCTCTTTAAACGAGCCCAGGAAAAGATCAACAAGATTGTTGTTTTTAAAGTACTTAGCTACCGCTACTTGCTCTGCCTTAGGTGCCCATGCACCAATATGACCTAACAATGCCTTCATTTTACTGATAATAACTTCCGGACCAAAAGCCCATCCTACCCTAACACCTGTGGCAGAAAGGCATTTAGAAATTCCATCTATATAGATTACATACCCTTTTAGTTCTGGACGTAAACTTACCGGATTAACATGTGTGCGGCCAAAGGTTAGTAAAGAGTAGATCTGGTCGTATAGGATATATAGGGGCTTTTCGTTTGCTCCTCTTGATTTGTTTTCTTCAATCACCACTTCACAGATCTCTTCAAGCTGCTCCTGAGTAAACATTGTACCGGTAGGATTTAATGGAGAACAGAGCGCAAGTAACGTTGCTCCTTTTAAATGTGGCCTTAACTGATCTGCAGTGGGCATAAAGTTATTCTCTACCGTAGTTACTACAGCTATACCTTTTGCTGATGAAAGGTGACAATAATGATTATTATTCCATGATGGTGCAGGATAAATCACCTTATCGCCAGGATCAATTAAAGCGAGGTAAGTGGCATAGATCAAGGGTCTTGAACCTCCTGCAATTAAAATATCAGATACAGAATAGTTCAATGAATACCTGTCCTTTAAAATGTCTACTACCGTTTCGCGAAGGGGTAAGATACCATCAGCAGGCGGATAATTGGTATGGTTATGATGGTAAGCATCAATAATCTCGTCTTTAAGTTCAGCAGGGATTGGAAAAATCGAAGGATCAAAATCTCCAATGGTCAGGTTTGCAATCTGCGCTCCTTTTCGCTTCATATCATTAACCTCGTTACCAATTTTAATGATTTCAGAGCCTATAAGGGTGTTTGCTAATACTGATACATTCATTTCTTATGCTTTATTTATAGTTAAGATAGCAATTGCTGAATAGCTTCTTTGGTTTTTTCAAATTTAAACTGAGACAGGATCTCGTCCATCATGTCTTCAATATCACTATTGCATAGGTTGCCAATGCTTCCCTCATGAGTATGGTGTATTTCTGTGCCAGGTATAAATGTTCCGTTCTCTATTGACTCACCTACGATTTTATAGGCCTCTCTGAAAGGAGTCCCTTTTAATGCCAATTCATTTACCACTTCTACACTAAACAAGTATGCATACTTTTTATCAGCCAATATATTGTCTTTAACAGTGATGTTTTGCAACATGAAAGTGGTCATCTCCAAACACTCGTTTAATGAGGTAATTGCAGGAAATAGATTTTCCTTTAATAATTGAAGATCTCTATGGTATCCCGAAGGAAGATTGGTGATCATCATAGCAATTTCGTTTGGCAAAGCCTGTATCTTATTGCAGCGAGAACGAATCAGTTCAAACACATCAGGGTTTTTCTTATGAGGCATGATGCTAGATCCGGTGGTTAGTTCATCAGGGAAGCTAATGAAACCAAAGTTCTGGTTAATGAATAAGCAAACATCCATAGCCATTTTAGCTAATGATGCTGCTACAGATGACATGGCCTGTGCCAGAATGCGTTCAGTTTTCCCTCTACCCATTTGAGCATACACTACATTATAATTTAGCCTTTCGAAGCCTAATAATTCAGTAGTCATTGTTCTGTTTAATGGGAAAGAAGAACCATATCCTGCTGCAGATCCTAAAGGGTTTTTATTACAGATCTTCCATGCCGCCAGCATTAATTCCATATCATCAACCAAGCTTTCAGCATATGCGCCAAACCACAATCCAAAAGAAGATGGCATTGCTATCTGCAAGTGGGTATAACCTGGTAAAAGTTTATCTTTATGCGTGTTGCTTAATTCCAGTAGCTGGCCAAATAAAACAGAAGTGTTGCCAACCATTTCTTCGATGCAGCTTCTAAAGAAAAGTTTAAGATCAACTAAGACCTGGTCATTACGAGATCTACCGCTATGGATCTTTTTACCCGCATCTCCAATTCGTTGGGTAAGCAGCCATTCTACCTGAGAATGTACATCTTCTACCGTATCATCAATAGTAAATTTACCGGCTTCAATATCGGCATAGATATTTTTAAGTTCTTTTTGAATTGCCTTAAGCTCATCCGCGGTAAGTAATCCTATACTTTCAAGCATTTCAACATGTGCAAGGGAACCAAGCACATCAAAAGCAGCCATTTGCAAATCCAATTCCCTGTCTTTACCGACGGTAAAGGTTTCAATATCTTTATTTACGTTTACGTTTTTTTGCCAGATCTTCATTATAATCTATTATAGATACCAAAAATACAATTATTTGCCCTTTATTACCGGCTTAAGCATTTCAATATAAAGCTCAATCCCCTCGGCAATCTCGTTTACATAAACGTATTCATCAGCCATATGAGAACGTGCTGAATCGCCAGGACCAACCTTTACTGAAGGGATACTCAACAAAGCCTGATCTGAAGTTGTTGGAGATCCGTAAGTTGTTCTTCCAAGTGCAATGCCCGACTGAACCAACGGATGTTCTTTATCTATTGATGATGGTTTTAATCTTATAGATCTTGGAGTTACTTCACAATCTACATTGGTACGGATAATTTTTAATACCTCTTCATTGGTATAGGCATCTGTTACGCGGACATCTACAGTAAAAGTACATGTAGCCGGAACAACATTATGCTGAGAGCCGGCATTGATGATTGTAACCGACATTTTTAACGGACCAAATACCTCAGAGATTTTAGAAAAGCGGTAGTTTCTGAACCACTCAATATCTTTAAGGGCTTTATAAATTGCATTGTCTCCTTCCTCACGTGCAGCATGTCCCGCTTTTCCCGTTGAAGTACAGTCTAATACTAACAACCCACGTTCAGCAATTGCAAGATTCATTTGCGTAGGCTCCCCTACTATCGCAAATTCCAGTTCACCTAAATCAGGGAGTACACATTCCAAACCGTTGTTACCTGAAATTTCTTCTTCGGCCGTTGTAGCCAAACAAATGTTATAGCTCAATTCTTCCTGATTATAAAAGTAGAGAAATGTTGCAATAAGCGATACCAGGCATCCTCCTGCATCATTACTTCCCAACCCGTATAATTTGCCGTCTTCAATAGCTGCATCATAAGGATCACGCGTATAGCCTGAATTTGGCTTTACGGTATCATGATGAGAATTTAAAAGCAAGGTAGGTTTACGCTTATCAAAGTGCTTATTATATGCCCAGATGTTATTAAGCTTCCGGTAAGTTTTTATATCACGTTGCTGCAAAAACTGTTCAATCGCATCAGCCGTCTTATCTTCCTCTTTACTAAAAGACTGAATGCCTATTAGCTCTTTTAACAATTCTAAACTATCTTTTTGCAGTTGTTCTATCATAAGTAATTATTCTTTAGTGTATAAAGCCCCGGCTTTGATTGCCGATAACTTAATACCTTTAATTAAAGATGAGCTGAAGCCATTATGCTCCATCTCGTTTAATCCTGCTATTGTACACCCTTTAGGGGAAGTAACTTTATCGATTTCCTGTTCAGGGTGTGACTGCATTTGCAATAGCAGATCCGCAGCACCTTTTGCCGTTTGCACAGCCATTTTTAATGCTTCATCGGCATGGAAGCCAATTTCTACTCCACCCTGTGAAGCTGCTCTTATTGCACGTAAGAAAAAGGCAATTCCACAGGCACATAGTGCAGTTGCAGAAGTCATCAGGTCCTCGTTAATTTTAACAACAGCCCCAACAGTTTCAAACATTCTAACGACCTCATCTACGTTCTCTTTAGACGCATTATCGGTGGCCACACAAGTCATGGATTGGCCTATAGCTATAGCTGTATTTGGCATTGCCCTTACAACCTGTACAGCATCTCCCAGTTTATTTCTGATATCAATACAGCTTACACCTGATGCAACAGAAATGAAAACCTGTTTCTTTGGATCAACAGCTGGGCGTATTTGATCTAATAATTGATTCAATTGCTGAGGCAAAACCGCCAGAACAATAATATCAGCCGCAGCAACTACGGCAGCATTTTCGCCGCTAACCATAAATCCCTGATCAGAAAATGCAGTTAAATTAGAAACATTGCGCCTAGTCAAAGTAATCTGACCGGGTTCTGCATAACTCGCCTTAACTAGCCCTTTGGCTAAAGAGACACCAATATTTCCGCTTCCTAAAATGGCAATACTGCCTTTAAACTGGTTCATAATTATCTGATTAATCGGGTTCCGAAATTCTGTTGATCTATTTGTGGCAATTCATCTGCTTTGCCAATATATACTGCACTAACTCCACTTTTTATAGCTTCAAAAGCATTATGTAATTTAGGTATCATTCCGCCCGAAACTACGCCTTCATTTTTCAGGGTTTCAAATTCACCCATTCTAATCACCGGTACTAAAGACTGGTCATCATCAATATCCCTCATTACTCCGCGCTTTTCGAAACAGTAAATTAAAGACGTATCATAAAGGGAAGACATAGCAACAGCAACTGCAGATGCAATCGTATCTGCATTGGTATTTAGCAATTGTGAAGCACCATCATGGGTTATCGCACACAATACAGGAACCAGGCCAGCCTTTAGCAGACTATCTAAAGTATCTGAGGAAACGGAAGTCTCATCAAGATCTCCAACAAAACCATAATCAATATCCTTTACAGGTCTTTTAACAGCTTTTATTATGTTTCCGTCTGCGCCGGTTAAGCCAATAGCATTGCTGCCCTTAGCCTGTAACTGGGCAACCATATTCTTATTAATCAATCCGGCATAAACCATGGTAACTATCCGAAGCGTTTCTATATCAGTTATACGCCTTCCTTCTACCATTTTGGCCTCTACGCCCAATGAAACCCCCAGTTCAGTTGCAATTTTACCGCCGCCATGAATTAAAATCTTATCTCCGGGAAGCGCTGTAAAATCAAGCAAAAACTGATGTAGTTTTTCTGAATTATCTATAACATTCCCGCCGATTTTAATTACACTGAGTTTCTTCATATGGTTACCAGATTATTATAATTTTTCTAACATTTGTTTTAATACGGCCTGTGCTGCCCATAAACGATTTCCCGCTTCATGGATAACCAACGAGTTAGGGCCATCCAATATTTCAGAAGAGAGTTCAAGGTCTCTGCGAACAGGCAGGCAATGCATTACTTTTGCATTATTTGTGCCTACTAATTTCTCATTATTAAGCATCCATCCTTCCGGATAGGTAAGTACTTTTCCGTACTCCTTAAAGCTAGACCAATTTTTAACATAAATATAATCCGCCCCTTTTAATGCTTCATCTAAACTATGTGTAATGGTTGCACCAGGAGTAAAATCTTCACTTAATTCATATCCTTTTGGCTGAGCAATGGTAAAATCAAGCATTCCATCCACTTGAGCCTTACACATCCATTCTGCAAATGAGTTAGGAACTGCCTGAGGCAAGGCCTTAATGTGGGGTGCCCATGCTAGTACCACTTTTGGTCTAGCTGCACCACCCCAGGTCTCTTTAATTGTAACAAGATCAGCTAAACTTTGTAAAGGGTGACGGGTAGCACTTTCTAAACTGACTACAGGAACATTACAATATTTAATGAATTTATTAAAAAAGTCCTCATTATAATCTTCATCTCTGTTTATCAGCTTAGGAAAAGAACGCAAGCCTAAAATGTCGCAATATTGCCCCATTACAGCTGCTGCCTCACGAATATGTTCAACAGTAGTTCCGTTCATTACCACACCATCTTGTGTTTCTAATGCCCAGCCCTCTTTATCCATATTCATCACCATCACATTCATACCAAGGTTTAGTGCAGCCTTTTGAGTACTCAAACGCGTGCGCAAACTTGGATTTAGAAAAACCAGACCAAGAGTCTTATTCTTTCCTAAATGCTGATGCGAATAAGGGTTTTCCTTTAGTGCCAATGCGTCTTTAACCAATTGGCCGATGTCTTGTACATCATTTACTGAGGTGAATTGGTTCATCCTTTTAAAGCAATTTTAAATTCTTTCAAAAATTGATCTGCTTGATCCTTAGTTAAATTTAATGCAGGCAAAAGTCTAATTACGTTAGGCTTAGCTTCACCTGTAAATATTTTATGTTTAAATAAAAGCTCTTTTTTAACGTGTGAAAGGCTTTCAGGAAGGTCTATGCCTATCATTAAACCACGTCCACGTACTTCCTTTACTTCTTCAATTTTCTTTAATTCCTCGATCAGGTAGCTTCCTACTGTTTCGGCGTTTTTCAATAAATCATTTTGTTCAATGATCTCAAGAACAGCCAAAGCAGCTGCGCAAGCAAGGTGGTTACCGCCAAAAGTAGTACCCAGCATACCATGCCAAGGCTTAAATTTTGGTGCAATAGAAATTCCGGCTACAGGGAAACCGTTGCCCATTCCTTTTGCCATAGTGTAAACATCAGCGTTAACACCGGCATAATCATGAGAATAGAACATTCCTGTTCTGCCATAGCCACACTGAACACTGTCTGCTATGTAAACCGAATTATACTGATCACAAAGGAAACGGATCTTTTGTAAAAAGCTTATCGAAGCTTCTTTTATACCGCCAACACCTTGAATCCCTTCAATAATTACAGCTGTAATATCATTTCCAAATTCAGCAAATGCCTGCTCCAGGGCAGCTGTATCATTATGAGKAAGAAAAACAATATTATCGGTTTCATTTACTGGAGCAATAATTTTAGGGTTATCAGTAGCCGAAACTGCTAAAGATGTTCTACCATGAAATGCGCCTTTAAAGGCAATTATTTTCTTTCTGCCATTGTAAAAAGAAGCTAATTTTAAAGCATTTTCATTAGCCTCTGCACCAGAGTTACACAAAAACAATTGATAGTCTGTTTTTCCGGAAACCTTTCCTAATTGTTCAGCTAACTGCACTTGTAAAGGAATCTTAACAGAATTAGAATAAAAACCAACCTTATTAAGCTGGTCGGTTAAACGCTGCACATAGTGCGGATGGGTATGGCCTATTGAAATAACAGCATGTCCGCCATAAAGGTCCAGATATTCTTGTCCTTCAGCATCCCAAACGGTACTGCCTTGTGCTTTTACTATTTCTATATTATTTAATGGATATACGTCKAATAAGTTCATTTTTTTAGATTTTTGCTCCGCGTCATCCTGAATTTATTTCAGGATCTCGAAGTAGCATGGGTTAAATGGTTAAATGGAAATCCGGGATCCTGAAATAAATTCAGGATGACGAAACAACAAATTAAAATGCAGCTGCTTTTAGCCGGAGTCCAGTACCTTCTTCTAATCCAAATATCAAATTCATATTTTGTACTGCCTGCCCACTTGCTCCTTTTAACAAATTATCTATTATACTTACAATAAAGAGTTTATTGCCATGTTTTTCTACATGCACTAATCCTTTATTTGTATTTACCACCTGTTTTAAATCAATATTTCTTTTACTTACATGAGTAAAAGGATGTGATGCATAAAAATCTTCATAGATACGCTGTGCCTCCTCTGCAGTCAAATCACTCTCAAGATACATTGCTGCCAAAATACCTCTTGTAAAATCACCACGTTGCGGAATAAAGTTTAAAACTTCATTAAAACCGGGCTCAAGTTGTTTCAAACTCTCTCCTATCTCATTAAGATGCTGATGTTCAAAAGCTTTGTATACTGATAAGTTGTTATTGCGCCAGCTAAAATGAGAGGTTGAAGCCAAGCTTTGTCCAGCTCCGGTTGATCCTGTTGTTGCGTTGATATGCACTTCGCTTTTCAACAAACCCTTTGATGCCAAAGGCAGTAGTCCCAACTGAATACAAGTTGCAAAACAACCCGGATTAGCAATATAACTTGCCTTCTGTATTGCTTCACGATTTAATTCCGGTAAGCCATACACCCATTTATTTCCGGCATTCACTTTTAGTCTGAAATCCTGACTCAAGTCAATTATCTTAATGCTGCTATCAATAACGTTTGCAGCTAAAAATTTCTTCGCATCACCGTGTCCTACACAAAGAAACAAAACATCAATATCCGACGATAATTCATCTGTAAAGCGCAAGTCAGTATCGCCAAATAAATCTGTATGCACATCCGAAATATGGTTTCCGGCATTACTGTTACTATTTACGAATACAATATCAACAATTGGATGGTTCACAAGAATACGAAGCATCTCGCCACCTGTATATCCTGCACCGCCAACTATACCTGCTCTAATCTTCATGACTGTTTACTTTATGCCAGATCATTACCTGGTTACCAAAAATCTTTGAGAAGCCTTTAACATCTTCGCCACTCCATGCGTTGTTCATTTCGCCATAGCTACCGAATTTATTGCTCATCAAATCGTGTTCTGATTCAATTCCGATAATATTGAAACGATAAGGCAACAACTCAACAAACACATTTCCGCTAACTGTTTTCTGTGTATCGGTTAAAAAAGCCTCAATGTTTCGCATAATAGGGTCGTGGAATTGACCTTCATGTAACCAGTTACCATAGAAAGACGACAGTTGTTCTTTCCATGAAAGCTGCCATTTTGTTAGAGTATGTTTTTCTAGCGTATGGTGAGCTTTAATGATCACCATTGGCGCCGCAGCTTCAAAACCCACACGTCCTTTAATTCCTATAATTGTATCACCTACATGGATATCTCTGCCAATACCATAAGGCTGAGCTATTGCCTGTAATTTCTGAATTGCTCTAACCGGCTCAAAAGTTTCGCCATCAATAGCTACCAGTTCACCCTTAGTAAAAGTTAAAGTTAATTTGCGAGGTGTTGTTACGGAAACCTGAGTTGGCCATGCTTCTTCTGGCAACGTCTCATTAGAGGTTAAAGTTTCTTTTCCTCCTACAGATGTTCCCCATAAACCTTTATTAATAGAATATCTTGCTTTTTCAGCGCTATAATGAACACCATGGTTGCTCAAATACTCTATTTCCGCTTCGCGTGACAGCTTTAAATCTCTGATAGGAGTAATAATCTCTACATTCGGAATGATGATATTAAAGATCATATCAAAACGAACCTGATCATTACCTGCACCTGTACTTCCGTGAGCTACGTAATCAGCACCTATTTTCTTAACATAATTTGCAATTGCAGTAGCCTGACTTACACGTTCTGCACTTACCGATAATGGATAAGTTGCATTTTTTAACACATTCCCGAAAACCAAATATTTAATACAGCTGTCATAATAGTTTGTCGTTTCGTCAACCACAGCATGAGAAGCTACACCTAAAGCATAAGCACGTTTTTCTATTTCCTCTAATTCTTCATCAGAAAAACCACCAGTATTTACAATAACAGAATGCACTTCTAATCCGCGATCCTGGGCTAAATAAATACAGCAAAATGAGGTATCCAAACCTCCGCTAAACGCTAAAACAACTTTCTTCTTCATCTTTATAACAGCTATTTAAATAAAACGGTAAACATTAAAAACAGAGATTTTAAACCTCCTTTATTTTCGGGTTTTGAACTAAGTACCAAGCGTTGCTTAATGCGCATAAAGCGCTCGTAAAGCTTAGGCTTCTTGTGCAATTCCTCTGCAAATTTCTTGGCAACATCATGTTTTTGTTCTACAGGATCATACAGCATTGCAGTACACATGCAATTTTTGCGTTCCTTCATCTTTAGAATTTCGAAGTTCACACAACTTTGACAGCCTTTCCAAAATTCCTCATCCTGAGTAAGCTCTGAATAAGTTACAGGTTCATAACCAAGATCAGAATTGATTTTCATTACAGCCAATCCTGTAGTTAAACCAAAAATCTTTGCTTTAGGATATTTTTGTCTCGAAAGCGCAAAAATCTTCTCTTTAATAGCATGAGCAAGTCCCGCTTTTCTGTATTTAGGACTAACTATTAAACCTGAATTGGCTACAAATTGTCCATGTGTCCAGGTTTCTATATAGCAAAACCCAGCCCATGAGCCATCCTTATGGAAAGCAATTACAGACTTCCCGTCTAAAATTTTATTTGCTACGTACTCCGGAGAGCGTTTAGCGATACCTGTACCTCGAGCTTTTGCCGATTCTGCCATTTCTTCGCAAATTTCTTCTGCAAAGACACGATGTTCAGGAAGTGCAACTTGCACTATAAAATCGTTTATATTCATTAATATGATAACGAAAAAAAATAAATGTTCTGATTAATTGTTTTTTGAGAGGCAATCCTCTGTGGAAATGCGTAGAGACATTACGCAGAGATTTACTCAAATCCGCGGCGTATAATTTTGCCGGTTAGTGGTTACAAAAAAAACGGGTCGCAAACGTTCAATAAACAAACTTCTGGAAGCAATATTTTTTGCTTCTACAATAGAAAGTTTATGGGTCGCGTGCTTAATCATTTTCTGTGTATAATAATTCTTTGAATGAGTTGAGGCGCAAAGGTTTAAATAAATATCGAGTTGTGCAATACGTTTTTAATTTTTTTACATTTTTATAATGAAAATCTGCACTTAATTTAACGTCCAAATCTGAAGAAATGAGACAGAATATTTGGCCTTCCCTCCATTATCTCAATAATCATATCCATTCCCATTACCGAAAAAGTAATTCCATTACCCCCAAAACCGAGCAAAAAGTGGCTTTTAGGGTATTTAGGGTGCATTCCTATGTATGGTAAACCATCTTTTGTTTCACCAAAAGTACCAGCCCAGCAAAAGTCCTCAACGAATGAACTATTGGGTAAATATTTTTTTAACGTTTTTTCCAATCTTTCTTTTTTTCTGCTCAAAAGCAGATCTCTTCGAATTGCATTTTTAAAATTTTCATCTTCACCGCMAACAAGAAATCTTCCATCAGCCGTTGTCCGCATATATAAATATGGAGAATCTGTATTCCAAAACAAGGTTCTTTCGTAAATCTCAGGATGTAAATCCTGTCTTTCACTAACCATTGCATAGGTACTTTTCAATTGCACCACCTTATCAGAAAGCATATTTTGAGTTTCATATCCTGTGCAATAAATAATATGTTTTGCAGCTATTTCAGCTCCAGTATTTAATTGAACCTTTACGGCATCCTTTTCGTATTTTACTTTTTTCAATTCAGTTTTATCAAACACCTTTAACCCTCTTTCTGAATTATAGCGCAGCAAATCGTGGGTCAAACAAAAAGCATCCACACTACCCCCATCTGCAGAAAGAATTGCTCCTTCGGCCACAATGCCATATGTAGCCTTTATTTCTTTTTTGTCTAGCCAGTTCACCTCAATACCAGCCATTTTGCGGGCTTCATACTCCTGCTTTAGCCATTTAACATCCTTACTTTTCCCTGCAAAATAAAGGGATTCCTTTTTTTCAAATCCACATGATGAATCAATCTCTTTTACCAGATTCTCCAGTTTATAAATAGAATCTCTGCAAGCAAGGTAGCTCGCAATGGCACCGTGCTCTCCTATCAATTCTTTTAATTTATATAGTGGTACATCAATTTCATATTGAAGCATGGAGGTAGTTGCCGAAGTACTGCCATTAGCAATTTCTCTTTTATCAATCAATATCGTCTTATAACCTTTAGCTATGCAGGCATGCGCCATTAAAGCCCCGGTAATCCCTCCGCCAACAATCAGCACTTCACAGTTCGCATCTGCCCTTAAAGAGGGGTAGGAGTGCATTATTCCATTTTTTACCAGCCAAAACGGCTCATTTGAGCGAACATCCATAAATTTCAATTAATCAAACTATAACAATCTTGTTTGATATGTGTTTTAGATTCGCAAAATTTAAACTTTATGTAAGTTTAACCATATATTGAATTTTCCTTTGGGGTTATTATGAAAACGCATTTCTTAATATTATTTCTTTTTATCGCAGGACCTGCGCTTTCGCAGGACATTCACTATGCCCACGAAATGGTAAAGGAGCTCAGCTCAAAAGAACTTTGGGGCAGAGGGTATACCAATAATGGAATGGCAAAGGCTGCAGATTTGATTTGCTCAGCATTTAAAGCTTACGGGCTTAGCCCGATGAACGGAACGGATTTTAAACAAGCATTCTCTTTTCCTGTAAACACCTTTCCTGGAAAAATGCAGGTTACCATTAATGGCAAGAAACTTAGTCCTGGTAAAGATTTTATTGTAATGCCCCAAAGTATCGGAAAAATAGCCAAAGGAAAGTTTGAACAAAAAGACAGCATTACGTTTGCCGATTCAAGCGAGCGCGTAATTGCCATACTTAAGGATAAACTCACCTGGTCTGTTGCTCCTGAGCAAGGCGACTTCACCGGCATAGAAATAAAAAAAAACGCCATCAAAGGCCTTCCTCTTAACTTTCAAATCAACGTTGAAAACTCGTTTATCCCCGAATTTAATACGGCCAATATCTGTGGAGTAGTAAAAGGAACTACAAAACCCGATTCCGTATTGGTTATAACGGCTCATTACGATCATTTAGGTGGTATGGGTAACAAAACCTATTTCCCCGGGGCCAACGACAATGCCAGTGGCATTTCTTTTTTACTATCTCTGGCAAAATACTACGCCGCCAATCCACAACCTTACACAATGGCGTTTATTTGTTTTGCCGGAGAAGAGGCGGGATTACTTGGATCCAAATACTTTACAGAGTACCCATTGCTTGCGCTCCAAAAAATCAGGTTTCTAATTAATGTTGATATGGTAGGAACAGGAGAAACAGGCATTACCGTTGTAAATGCAACAATCCACCAAAAGGAATTTTCATTATTAAATCAACTCAACGATAAAAACAAATACCTGAAAAAGATCAATTCAAGGGGCAAGGCGGCAAATAGCGATCACTACTTTTTCACTGAGAAAGATGTTCCTGCCTTTTTTATTTACACTACCGGAGGCATCAGTGCGTATCATGATATTTACGACCGGTCTAAAACCCTTCCATTAACAGAATATCAGGATTTATTTAAGCTCTTTGTCGACTTCAATGCGGCATTAATGAATAAATAACCCATGTTTTTCATTTTATTGGCTTTACTTTAAACCAAATTCCTTTAATTTCGTTTTATAATAAAAACAACAACTTATGTTTGATAAATTAATGGCAGCCCAGCAGAAGGCTGACGAAATAAAAAAAAGACTAGATACGATCTCTGTTTTTGGAGAAGTTGAAGGTGGTGCAATACGCGTTACTGCAACGGCAAACAAAGCGATCACAGCAGTTGAGATCAGCGAAGAATTCCATAAGCAGGCCGACAGAGAAGAACTTGAAGAATTACTATTGACAGCTATTAATAAAGCCTTAACACAAGCAGATCAGGTTAGTGCGACAGAAATGCAGGCAGCGACTAAAGATATGTTTGGCGGATTAGGCGGAATGTTTGGACAATAATGAAATATACATATTATGGCCAATCCTGCTTCCTGCTAGAAGCCGATGGCAAAAAGTTTCTTTTCGACCCTTTTATCACACATAATCCGCTCGCTAAGCATATAGATATTAAAAGTATAGAGGCTGATTATATCCTGGTAAGTCATGGCCATGGCGATCACGTTGCCGATCTCGTGGAAATTGCAAACCAAACCAATGCACTTGTTATTGCGATAGCAGAAGTTGCTGATTGGGCCGGCAAGCAGGGGATAAAAAATGTACATGGAATGAACTTTGGAAGCCAAAACTTTGATTTTGGAAAGCTAAGAATGGTGTGGGCTACACATTCAGCAGCTCTACCCGACGGTACCTGCGGCGGAAATCCGGCAGGTTATGTACTGGAACTTGAAAATAAAACCATTTATTTTGCAGGAGATACCGCACTAACGATGGAAATGAAACTTCTTGCTGAGCTTTATAACCTAAGTTATGCAATCCTGCCAATTGGAGGTAACTATACAATGGATGTTGATGATGCCATTATCGCTACAAAATATATTGATTGCAACACCGTGATTGGTGTGCACTACAACACCTTCCCTGTAATAGAAATTGATACAGAAGAAGCCTTAGCTAAATTTAAAAGAGAAAATAAAGTTCTATTATTGCCGGCAATTGGCGAAACCATTGAGCTTTAAAATAAAAAGCCTCGTTATGAAAATTCAAAACGAGGCTTTTTTTATACGCATTAATTAATGCGCCGCTAACCAGTTATCTCCTTCGCCAATTTCAACTTCAATTGGAACGGATGTTTTAATCGCTGTTTTCATTCTATATGAAATGATCTGTTTCATTGCTTCAACTTCAGATCTAAGCACATCAAAAACCAACTCATCATGCACCTGCATGGTCATTTTTGATTGAAGGTTCTGATCCTGAATATCCTTATGAATATTGATCATGGCCACCTTAATCATATCTGCTGCAGAACCTTGTATAGGTGCATTTATGGCATTTCGCTCTGCAAAACCACGTACTGTCTGGTTGGCAGAGTTGATGTCTCTTAAATATCTTCTTCTGCCTAAAATGGTTTCCACAAATCCATTTTCGCGGGCAAAATTCATCGTGTCCGACATGTATTTTTTAATCCCCGGATATTGCTCAAAATACTGCTCAATAATGGCCGCGGCCTCTTTACGTGGAATGCCCAGGTTTTGCGACAAGCCAAAAGCAGATTGGCCATAGATAATCCCAAAGTTTACCGCTTTTGCATTCCTTCTTTGGGTAGAATCAACCTCTTCAATTGAAATGCCATATACCTTTGCTGCTGTTGCGGTATGAATATCGATACCCTTACTAAAGGCATCCAGCATGTTTTCTTCTTTACTGATCTCAGCGATAATGCGAAGCTCAATCTGAGAATAATCCGCAGAAAGCAGCACGTGATCTGCATCTCTAGCAATAAATGCTTTGCGCACCTCTCTACCCCTTTCCGTACGGATTGGAATGTTCTGCAGATTCGGGTTATTAGAACTTAACCTTCCTGTTGCGGCAACAGCCTGATTATATGAAGTGTGAACGCGACCAGTCCTTGGGTTAACTAGTAAAGGCAAGGCATCAACATAAGTAGACTTTAATTTTTGCAGCTGTCTGAAATCTAAAATATCCTGAACGATGTCACTTTTATGAGCGAGGGCCAATAACACATCCTCACCGGTTTGGTACTGACCTGTCTTTGTTTTTTTTGCTTTAGGATCTAACTGTAGTTTATCGAAAAGAACCTCTCCCAGTTGTTTTGGTGAGGCCAGATTAAACTTAATACCACACTTATCATAAACATTCTGCTCAAACCTTCTGATGTCTAGCTCAAGCTCTTTAGAATAGTTAATCAAGGTGTCCATATCTATTCTAACCCCCTCTTTTTCAATATCCGCAAGCACATAGATCAAAGGATTTTCAACATCAGTGGCAAGCTGTTCTGCATTAAGCTGTTTAAGCATTGGCTTAAACACGTTGGCAAGCTGCAAGGTTATATCGGCATCTTCAGCCGCATAATCTACCACCTGCTCAACTGGAACATCCCGCATATTCCCTTGCCCCTTTCCTTTGGCACCAATAAGCTTAGTTATTGAAATGGGCGAATAGCTCAAATAATTCTCGGCCAGCACATCCATGTTATGTCGTGTGTCCGGATCAATCAAATAATGTGCAAGCATGGTATCAAATAGCTTTCCTTTTACAGATACACCATACCATTTAAATACAAGCATATCATATTTAATATTCTGTCCTATTTTGGCTATATTTTCATTTTCAAGAACAGGCCTAAACTCATCAACAATTACCTGGGCTTCTGCTCTTTCTGCCGGTACAGGGATATAATATCCTTCCCCTGGCGTTATACTAAACGAGATTCCCACCAGATCTGCAAGGTTGGCATCCGTTCCTGTTGTTTCTGTGTCAAATGAGATGCTTTCCTGCTTTAAAAGGAAGTCCACAAGCTCCTTACGCAATTCCGGAGTATCTATTAATTTATAATTATGTTCCGTATTTTCAATTGTTTTAGCGGCAACGGCTTGTTCAAATACTTCCGAAATAACTATAGTAGTTTTAGTTTTTACCTCAACTTGATCTGCCACATTACCAAAAAGATCAATTTGTTGTGATCCCCCTGTTTTACCTTCGGCTACATTAAACCCATCACCAAAAACGCGCTTACCAATTGTTCTGAACTCCAACTCCGCAAACAACGGCTCCAATAATTCTCTGCTAGGTTCTTCAAGCTCTAAGGCCTTTTCATCAAATGGAACGGGAACATTAAGTATAATGGTGGCTAATTTCTTAGAGATCATCCCCTGTTCGGCGTAGGTCTCCACATTTTCACGCTGTTTTCCTTTAAGTTCGTGTGAATTTGCAATAATGTTCTCTATAGAACCATATTGTTTAATCAATAATTTCGCAGTTTTTTCTCCAATTCCCGGAATTCCGGGAATATTATCAACCGCATCGCCCCATAAACCAAGAATATCAATTACCTGTTCAACATTTTCGATCTCCCACTTAGCCAGTACTTCTTTTACACCTAAAATCTCCATCTCATTACCCATTCTCGCAGGCTTATAGATAAAGATGTTTTCAGATACCAATTGTGCAAAGTCTTTATCCGGCGTCATACAATACACCTGAAATCCGGCTTTCTCAGCCTCTTTTGCCAAAGTTCCAATAATGTCATCCGCCTCAAATCCATCCTTTGTAATTACTGGAATATTAAACCCTTCTATCAGCTTAAAAATATATGGAAGTGCGGCCGATAAATCCTCTGGCATTGCTTCTCTGTGAGCCTTATAGGCTTCAAAATCGGTATGCCTTTCAGTAGGTGCTTCAGTATCAAATACAACCGCTATATGTGTTGGTTTTTCCTTTTTAAGTACTTCCAGTAAAGTATTTGTAAAGCCCATAACTGCCGAAGTGTTAACTCCTGTAGAAGTAAACCTTGGGTTTTTACTCAGTGCAAAATGGGCCCGGTAAATAAGCGCCATGCCATCAAGAAGGAAAAGTTTTTTCATTGGTATCTGATTCGTTTAATGATCGTGAAAGTTACTACTTTCAACATATCTCAAAGTTAATAATAGAGATCGGATTAGATAACAAACACAAAAGAAATTCCGTTATTTGAGTAATTATGAAAAGAGCAATTAAAACCTTCGCCTTATTAACGACGCTTTTGGTAATCGCATTACGCTCATCAGCACAAGATGCAGTAGTCATTGCCTCTGGAGATTTTGTAAGAGGAACCATACAGGGCACCAATTTTTCGACAGTTATTCTTAAAAACGACGACGAGACCCTCGTTCAGTATAAAGCCAGCGACATTAAAGAGTTTTTATGGAATGGGGAAACCTATGTTAGCAAGCCCATTGTAATTAAAAAGAAAATGGAGCATCGGTTTTTTAAAATTATAGAACAGGGCGCAGTAAATTTATATGCAATTGGTGGCGCCACAAGTATTGAACAACCGCAGCCAAAAAGAGCACGAATCAGGCCATCTGTTGGTATTGGCACAGGAACCGGTGGTTTTGGAGGAGTAGGTGGCGGTGTTGGTATTTCATTTGGAGGAGGCAGAAGAAACGATGCTGAGCAAACTAATCGTAACCTCCCGACAGCCTATTTTATTGAAAAATTTGGAACAGGACCAATGCAGGAAATCCCTGCTGATGGCAATTCATCGGGAAAAACAGACCTGATTAAAAGTATTCTGCTTCAAAAACTTACCAACGATGAAGATCTTGCTGAACGTATAAAGGCAACAGAAGCTTTTGATGCCAAACTCATAAAAGCTTTTGTTGCAGCATATAACGATATGCAGAAAAAATAATCTCTAAATTATCGGCTTATACAGCCTTCAACATGGTCATTTACCATACCCGTAGCCTGCATATGGGCATAACAGATTGTGGTTCCAAAAAATTTAAACCCTCTCTTCTTCATGTCCTTGCTAATTAAATCTGATATCTCTGTTCTTGGAGGCACATCTCCTAAAGACTTAACCCTATTCAGAATGGGTTTCTTATTTGGCAAAAAGCCCCACATATAGTCGGCGAATGAACCAAATTCCTTTTGTATGCCTATGAAAAGCTTTGCGTTGTTTATTGCTGCATTAATTTTCAATCTGTTTCTAATAATACCGGCATCATTCATTAACCTTTCCACATCCGCCTCGACAAATGCGGCAACTTTTTCTACATCAAAGTCCGCAAAGGCTTGTCGATACCCATCTCTTCTTCTTAGAATAGTGATCCAGCTTAATCCGGCCTGGGCACCTTCAAGAATTAGAAATTCGAATAATGTTTTATCGTCGTAAACAGGCTTTCCCCATTCTTCATCATGATATTTCACATACAAAGGATCAGTTCCACACCAACCACATCTAACTATTTCTGCCATTATTTAAAGACTAAGTTCATCCCAATATTCAACTGCCCTTCTGTAATGAGGAATTACAATAGAGCCCCCAACTAAATTAGCGATCATAAATACTTCGTTGATCTCCTCATTGGTTACTCCTTCATCGTAACATTTTTCCAGGTGATATTTTATGCAATCATCACAACGCAAAACCATTGACGCCACAAGACCAAGCATCTCTTTAGTTTTTACATTTAATGCTCCTTCCGCATATGTGGTTGTATCTAAAGCAAAAAACCGCTTTATGTTTGTATTTGCGGTTTCCATAATCCTGTCATTCATTTTAGAACGATAGTCATTAAACTCTTCTACTAATTGTCCCATTATATTAAAATTAATTCCACGTGCCCGTTCATCAAAGTTTTTATTTTAAGGCTACAATTCAACCAGAGGATCCCAGAAATGCTGTCTAAAATTCTGGATTTTATCATTTTTAACTACTACTCCTTCTTTCTCCAGCATTTCCTGCATCAGATCGGGCTCAGAGAAATGGAATTTACCAGTGAGCAACCCACTGCTGTTAACCACCCTGTGAGCAGGTATTTCCGGATGGGCCAAATGTGCATTACTCATTGCGTATCCCACCATTCGGGCCGAACCGCCTGCGCCTAGACTTTTAGCTATGGCTCCATAAGAGGTTACCCTTCCTTTAGGTATTAACCTCACTAACTCAAAAACCTGGTCATAAAATGATTGTTCCATCTAATCAATTTATATTCAGTTCTAAACTAATCAAAAGAGAACTGGATGTAATTTATATTCTTATCATGTTTCAGATAAATCCTTTCGTAATGCGTTTTAATAGCTAAAACTGCATCTGCATACTCTGATTTATACAATTGATCCGTATTTTTATGGCAAACTAACCCTAGCTCCTGAACTTTCTCCACAGTATAAAGATACAAACCGTCGTTGTCAGTTTTCAAGTTTATTTTACCTCCCGGTTTTAAAAAAGTTCTGTACTTATCTAAAAACCCTGGAAACGTTAAGCGTTTTTTCTCACGACTATCCTGTGGTTGCGGATCAGGGAAAGTTATCCATATTTCGTCTACTTCATGTTCGCCAAAGAACTCCACAATATCTTCAATCTGAATCCTCAAAAAAGCTAGATTTGATATTCCCTCGTCCATGCCAGTACGTGCGCCACGCCAAATCCTGTTTCCCTTAAGGTCAACACCAATAAAATTTTTCTCAGGAAACATCTTTGCCAATCCAACAGAGTATTCGCCCTTACCGCACGCGAGTTCTAAAACAACAGGATTGCTATTTTTAAAATGCTGAGACGCCCATTTACCTTTTAATTCTTTACCTGCATCAAGCTGATAAACATTAGGAAAGGTATCTATTTCCGCAAATTTTCTTAACTTATCTTTACCCACTACTAAAATTATTTTTATGCAAACTTAAACAAATAGTTATTTCATATATTCCGTCATCCTGAATTTATTTCAGGACCTCGCATTAGCAAGGCTTTCTGCATTTCCAATTCTAACCTCTATCGATGCCAACAGGATTTTGTACTTTTGTAATAATCATTAAAAGCAAATTGGAAAAGAACGCAAAAATATATGTAGCTGGTCACCGTGGTATGGTTGGCTCCGCAATTTATCGTAAGCTGATCAAAGAAGGTTTCACAAATTTAATCATCAGAACTTCAGCAGAATTAGACTTGCGCAATCAGCAGGCTGTAACCGATTTTTTTGAATCAGAAAAACCTGAGTACGTATTCCTGGCAGCTGCCAAAGTAGGCGGTATTATTGCCAACAATACTTACCGCGCAGATTTCCTTTACGAAAACCTTTGTATCCAAAATAACGTTATCCACCAATCATATAAAACAGCTGTAAAGAAGCTGATGTTTTTAGGTTCAAGTTGCATTTACCCTAAGCTTGCACCACAGCCATTAAAAGAAGACTACCTGCTTACAGGGTTACTAGAAGAAACCAACGAACCTTATGCTATTGCTAAAATTGCAGGTATAAAAATGGCCGACGCTTACCGGTCACAATATGGCTGTGATTTTATTTCGGTAATGCCCACCAATTTGTACGGGTATAACGATAACTATCACCCACAAAACTCACATGTCCTCCCTGCTTTAATTCGGAAATTTCACGAAGCCAAAGTTAATGGCACACCAGAAGTTATCATCTGGGGATCCGGAGCTCCAATGCGAGAATTTTTATTTGCTGATGATCTGGCCAATGCCTGTTATTTCTTAATGCAAGAATACAATGAGCCTGGTTTTGTAAATGTTGGAACAGGAAAAGACCTGACGATAAAAGACCTTGCATTATTAATTAAACGCATTGTTGGATTTAAAGGAGAACTAACCTTTGATAGTAGCAAACCAGACGGAACCCCACGCAAATTAATGGATGTTTCTAAATTACATTCACTCGGATGGAAGCATGAGATAGAACTTGAAGAAGGAATTAAACTGGCTTATCAGGATTTTTTAGCTAAGCATAGTTAAAATTGATATCTTTGCTAAAGAGAATAAACTTTAGCTATATGACCTTAGTTCAACTAGAATACATTGTAGCGGTAGATACTTACAGAAGTTTTGTAGGCGCTGCCGAAAAGTGTTTTGTTACCCAGCCCACCCTCAGTATGCAGGTACAAAAGCTTGAAGAAATGCTAAATGTAAAAATCTTTGATCGAAGTAAACAACCCATAATTCCGACAGAAATAGGTGCGCAGATTATTGAACAGGCTCGCCTCGTTCTTCAGGAAAGCCACAAAATTAAAGAGATTATTAGTAGCCAGCAGCAAGATGTTGTTGGTGAACTTAAAGTAGGTATTATACCCACAGTAGCCCCTTATCTGTTACCAAGAGTAATCGCTGCAATGATGGAAAAATATCCCGATCTAAAACTTCTGATTTGGGAATATACTACAGAAGATATCATTCATCATTTAAAAACAGGAATACTGGATTGCGGAATATTGGCCACTCCACTTGGAGACGGCGCAGTAGAAGAAGCTCCATTGTATTACGAAAACTTTGTTACTTACATCAGCAAAAACAGTAAACTTTATAAAAAGAAAACCATAGATGCCGATGACCTGGAGGATGAAAATATCTGGTTGTTAAACGAGGGACATTGTATGCGGTCGCAGGTATTAAACATCTGCAGATCAACCAAGCAAAATCGTCTGCAAGGGCTTACCTATAATACAGGAAGTGTCGAAACGCTTATCCGCATGGTAGATATGAATAATGGCGCCACTCTGCTGCCAGAGCTTGCACTAGAAGAGTTAAGCAACAAGCAGCTAAGCAAGGTAAGGTATTTTAAATCTCCTGAACCTGTCCGTGAGATCAGCCTTGTTACCCATAAAAATTTCATAAAAAAAAGAATGCTTAATGCGTTGAGAGAAGAGATTTTGGCAGTTATACCAAAAACAATGCGCCAGAAAAAGAAAAAGGATATTGTAGGGATATAACTTACATCCCTACTTCACTAACTTACACCCTTTACTTTTCTGCATGAAGTCCGACTTTGTTTCCTTCTGAGTCAATAATAATTGCTATATATCCCGMGGGAATTAGTGTTTTGGGAGCAATAATTTTTCCTCCTGCCTGTTCCACTTTGTCAAGAACAGTTTGAATGCTTGGACTCGCATTAATGTAAACTATCGTCCCGTTACCAGATGGGCTGTTTCTCTCTGTTTTTGACAATACTCCTGTAACTCTCCCTGATGTTGCCTGAACAACATTAGGATCAAACGGAAAGAAAACGGCTTCGTCGTGCCCATCTGCTCTTTTAACCATTTCAATGTCTAAAATGGTTTCATAAAAAGTCTTTGCTCTTTCAGTATCTACTACTGGGATTTCAAACCAAGTCAAAACATTGGTGTTTTTATCAATTTTCTTAAGTAATTCCATGATGTTTCTTTTATAAAAGCCTATTACTACAAAGTTGATAAATGAAAAGGCTAATGACCTGTGACAATCGTCACAAAATCACGAAAGAGTTCTTCTTTTGCGTATTCTGCTTAAGGTTTCCCTTGAAACACCAAGAAATGAAGCCAATTGAGATAGTGAGACCCTTTGCAGGATTTCAGGATGTTTGGTTTCTATATATTCCAGGCGTTCCTGAGCCGAATAGATCTTAAATAGGTTTGCAAATTCTTCCTGTTTAGAGGCAAACAAGCGGATGCAATTACGCCCTAAAGTCTCTATTTCAATCGCCTGTTTTGCAGCCTGAAACAATTTATTCTTATCAAAAACGACTACTGTTAATGGCTCACAGGCGATGATATTAAATTCAGATTTCAGCCCATTGCCAAAACTGTTGACGTTTGTTGCAATATCATTTTCAAAGAAAAACCCTGTGTTTTTTACAACTCCATCAATTTCATAATAGCTTTTACAATAACCATCATCTATATAAAATAGTGAATTACAGACCTGTCCCTCTTTTAATAGGAACTCATTTTTCTTCAACTCTTTTTTGTTTAACGCAGGTTGAAGCAATTCCCAGCTTTTATCAGAAAACGCCGTTAGCGAATGAATATATTTTAATAGACTGTTCATTTGTTCAGATAACGCAAATCAAAAAAGGCCCCTATGATTCGCATCGGGGCCTTTTATATAGTTTCCGTCTGACGGAAGTTTATGTAAATTATGCTTTTTTGAAACGTTCTGCAACAGCATCCCAATTAACTACATTCCAGAAAGCTGCAATATAATCAGGACGTCTGTTTTGATATTTTAAGTAGTAAGCGTGTTCCCAAACATCCATACCTAAAATTGGTGAACCTTTTACTTCAGCGATATCCATTAATGGATTATCTTGATTAGGAGTAGAAGAAACTACTAATTTTTTATCAGCACCAACGCTTAACCAAGCCCATCCTGAACCAAAACGGGTTGCACCTGCTTCAGCAAATTTAGTTTTGAAATCAGCGAAAGATCCAAAAGCTGCATTGATTGCTTCAGCTAATTCACCTTTAGGCTCGCCGCCTTTATTTGGACCAATAACTTCCCAGAATAAAGAGTGGTTATAATGACCGCCGCCATTGTTTCTAACAGCAGCAGGAAATTTAGAAATGTTTTTAACGATTTCTTCGATGCTTTGGCTAGCTTCCGGCTTGCCTTCTAAAGCTTTATTTAAGTTGGTAACGTAAGCCTGGTGATGTTTACCATGGTGAATTTCCATAGTTTGTTTATCGATATGCGGTTCTAATGCATCTGTTGCGTATGGTAACGCAGGTAATTCAAAAGCCATATTATTTATGATTTAAGTTTAAAAAATATTTTCKGACAATCCTGGTTCAATTGTGTTTCAAAAGTTTAGGATTAAACACCAGAAAACAATTCAACTGAGCAAATATAACATTCGGAGGTTAAGTTTTGTTCAATTATTTGTCAATATTAACCCCTTTTATTTATAAAAAACCGTTTCATCAGATTTCCGCATTGCATGGCCAAAACATTTCCTTGCAGAATTGTTTTTGGATGCAATAAAGATGCTCCTTTGGTCGTAAAACCTCTTTTTGGTTCCGGGGCACCGTAAACGATGCGACCTATTTGTGCCCAATAGCTTGCGCCTGCGCACATTACACAAGGCTCAACGGTTACATACAGGGTGCAATCTTTTAAATATTTGCCACCAAGAGTTTGCGAAGCTGCTGTAAATGCCTGCATTTCTGCATGTGCAGTTACGTCATTTAACTGTTCGGTTAAATTATGCCCGCGCCCCACTATCCTGCCCTTACATACCACTATTGCTCCAATTGGGATTTCTTCTGCGTCAAATGCTTTTTGAGCTTCCTGAAGCGCTAAAAGCATGTAATGCTCGTCTTCTGCGGCAGGGTTCTCTTCTTCTGAAAAATTATAATAACTCATTTAGCACAATTTACTGCCATTAGGCACTTTACCATTTAGGGCTGTTAATACAATATCTCCATTTTCGTCAGCAAAGCCTGTTACCAAGAACTCTGACATAAATTTCCCTATCTGTTTTTTAGGAAAATTAACCACTCCTACTATTTGTTTACCAACCAACTCTTCTTTAGTATAATGTGCTGTAATCTGGGCACTACTCATTCTGATTCCAAGCGCGCCAAAATCTACCTTTACTTTATAAGCTGGCTTCCTCGCCTCCGGAAAATCAAAGACTTCAAGAATAGTTCCTGCCCGAAGTTCTACTTTTTCAAAATCATTCCAGGTTATTTCTTCCATGCGATAAAATTACAACTTCTCGGCAATACTGCCTATCATATCTCTGCTCTTCTGCATATATTTGTAAAGCAAGGCCCCTTAACATAACAATTCCAACCCCAATGATACCGTTTAAAGAGATTTCCTATTTTGCCCTGGCCGCGTTGATCCTTGTGATCAGCCCCRGTCCAAATATGATCTATTTAATATCCCGTTCCATTACCCAGGGACAACGATCGGGGTTAATTTCACTGGCAGGAATCATATCTGGTTTTCTCTTTCACATTGTTATGGTTTCTGCAGGTCTAACAGCTGTACTCTTTGCCGTCCCTTTTGTATACACTACCATTAAAACACTGGGGGTACTATATCTGTTGTACCTGGCCTATCAGGCAATTAAGCCAAACGGAAAAAGTCTTTTTGAAGTCAGACAAGACCTGGCTAATGACAAACCAGCCAAATTGTTCAAAATCGGGGTATTAACCACTGTATTGAATCCTAAAGTTGCTGTATTCTATTTATCTTTTTTTCCTTACTTTATAAAACAGGAATATGGTTCTGTATTCATACAAAGCCTGCAACTCGGCATTACCCAAGTAAGCATCAGCTTTACGATTAACTTTATCATCGTACTAACTGCCTCAAAAGTCGCGCTGTTCTTTTCAAAAAGCCCGGGCTGGGTAAAAATCCAGAAATGGTTTATGGCAAGTGTTTTGGCTTCGTTAGCTATAAAAATGGCATTAAGCAAAGAAAAGTAGCTGCTAGCCCCCCTTTTTTTTATCTTTGTGCCATGATCGATGTAATACTCAAAAAAGGCAAAGAAAAAGCTGCCGTACTTCGCCACCCCTGGATTTTTTCCGGTGCACTTGATAAAGTTAAAGGTAAGCCTTTAAATGGCGAGATTGTATCAGTATGGTCGGCAGAGAAAGAGTTTCTGGCTTATGCCTATTACAACGACCAATCCAGAGTGGCATTGCGCCTGCTAGAATGGGACCAAAATACCGAAGTAAACAAAGCCTGGTATCAGCAAAAGCTTAAAAGCGCAATTGCGTCCCGCAAACACGTATTAAGTGAGAATACCAATACCTGCAGGCTTGTATTTAGTGAGGCTGATTTTTTACCGGGCTTAATTGTAGACAAATATGCTGATTTCCTTTCCTTGCAGATTTTAAGTGCAGGTATAGAAACAGTAAAAGATGATATCATCGATATTTTAAGGGAAGAGTTAAACCCCATCGGAATATTTGATAAAAGCGATGMCGGAGCACGTAAACACGAAAACCTGGAGGTTACACAAGGGTTGTTATGGGGAGAGACACCTCCCGAGTTTATTGAAGTGAAGGAAAATGGAGTTGTTTACCACATCAATATTGCGGATGGGCAAAAGTCAGGCTTCTATTGCGATCAGCGAGACAACAGATTAATTCTTGCGGAATATACTAAGGACAAAACGGTATTGGATTGTTTCTGTTATAGCGGTGGTTTTTCATTAAACAGCTTAAAACAAGGTGCATCTCATGTAACCAGTGTAGACAGCTCTGCTCTTGCCATAGAAACACTGCAGCACAATCTTACGCTTAACGGACTTTCGCAGGATAAACAAACCAGCATCCAATCCGACGTAAACAAGCAACTGCGTGTATTTAAAGAAGAGGGTAAGAAATTTGATGTTTTAGTACTTGATCCACCAAAATATGCACCATCACGTTCTGCATTAGACAGAGCTGCACGTGCCTATAAAGACTTAAACAGACTTGGCATGCTTCTGCTTGAAAGCGGTGGTATCCTTGCTACTTTCTCGTGCTCTGGTGCAGTAGATCTTGAAACTTTTAAACAGATTATCGCCTGGGCAGCATTAGATGCAGGTAAGGAAGTGCAAATCATTAAGCAGTTTAGTCAGCCCGAAGATCATCCTGTGCGCATTTCTTTTCCAGAAGGTGAGTATTTAAAAGGCTTGCTCTTAAGGGTATTGTAGACTAATCTTCCGGAAGTTTATCGTACTCCCCTTTTAGGGCATAGTAGCCGAAAACAACAAGCCCTGCACTGATGGGGATAAAAATAAACAGGATAATACCCCACTGTAAAGCTGTGTTTGTTTTTGCCACTCCTTCTGGGGCAAGGCCTACTTTTTCAATAGCCTGTATAAACATAAATATGATAGATGCCGGACCTAGTAAGATCCAGAATATTCCTAATGCTTTTTTTAATCCGTTCATGGTAATTTCTCTTTTAATTGATTAATGATCAGCCTCGCCATGGTCCGGCTTTTTATTCGATAAATAAATCGCCCCTATAATAAAACTTAATGCGGCTATTCCAATTGGATACCACAAGCCAGATAATGGCGTAGAACCCGAGAAACTAGCTATAAGCGTTGCAATAAACGGCACCAACCCCCCAAATACGCCATTACCCACGTGGTATGGCAGCGACATGGATGTATATCTTATTTTGGTTGGGAACAACTCTACTAAAAATGCAGCGATAGGACCATATACCATTGTTACCAGCAAAATCTGAAAGAAAATAAGGAACACAAATTTCCAGAAAACAGGAGTAGAAAGCTTTTTATCCTTAAAAGCATCAGGCGAAATACTTTCAGGCTTACTTAAATCAGCGTATTTAGTATGCGCCTGTATTTTTGTAAACGACGCTCCACTTAATAAAGTAACCTGAGATGCGGTGGTAATTAAACTATCTGAAGTATTCTCAATCAAGGTTTTTGTTACCGCAGGATTGGAAATTTCTTTAATATCTTTCTGCTCGATCTTGGTTACATCTGTATCATCAAGGAATATCTGATATATTGGCCGGTAAAAGATAATCCCCAGCAACATCCCTGTCAGCATAATCCACTTTCGACCCACCTTATCGCTCCATGAACCGAATATTACAAAGAAAGGCGTTGCAAAGGCTATACCCCACAAAAGAATGTATCTGGAGTCGTTAAAATCGACCTTACAAGTGTTTTCAATAAATGATTGGGCATAAAACTGACCGGTGTACCAAATAACCCCTTGCCCCATGGTTGCACCAAAAAGAGCCAGTAGCACCATTTTAAAGTTTGCTTTGTGGCTAAAGCTTTCTTTCAATGGATTTTTAGATATATTGCCCTCTGTTTTTAATTTAGTAAACATTGGCGACTCATGCATTTTCATTCTGATGTAAATGGAAACGCCTACCAGTAAAATGGATAATAGGAATGGAACTCTCCAACCCCAGGCAGCAAAATCTTCGGCACCTAGCAGGTTTTTAGTTAACACAATTATCCCTAATGAAAGGAACAATCCTCCGGTTGCCGTAGTTTGAATCCAGCTGGTAAAGAAACCACGTTTATTTGCAGGGGCATGTTCAGCCACATAAGTAGCGGCTCCGCCATATTCACCACCAAGGGCAAGGCCTTGTATCAATCGTAAAATCAACACCAAAATTGGCGCAGCATAACCAATACTGGAATAGGACGGGATAAGCCCAATAAGAAAGGTTGATCCACCCATGAGTACCAGAGTCAAAAGAAAAGTATATTTTCGACCAATAAGATCGCCCAAACGGCCGAACACCAAAGCACCAAACGGCCGCACAATAAACCCAGCAGCAAATATTGCAAGGGTATTTATTAATGCTGAAGCTCCTGCATCTGCAGGAAAAAGCTGTGATCCGATAATGGTGGCCAGACTGCCGAAAATGTAGAAATCATACCATTCGATTAGTGTACCCAGGGACGACGCCCCAATTACTTTGAAAATGCTATTCTTTTGTGGTTCAACGTTCATATTATAGTTTAGGATATTTGGCTTACCACTAAACTACAATTATTTATTAATTACCGACAAACATTTTAACTATAATGCCAAAGCCGGTTACTCTTCCTCTCTGAAATAAACCTTATAGTAATTCATAGATTTATCATCGTCGAAACCTTTTTCTATCAGCTCTTTATCTCCATGGATATAAATATGAAAGTTCTTATCCAGTTTAAGCACACTTTTAAAAACACGCGCCTGTTTCTTTACCGCAGCGCCTGAGATATCAAAACTATCTGGAATAGGTGCATCAAATTCTTCTTCGTAATTTTTCTTATAGTTTTTAAAGGCCTCAATCCCTTCAGAATTGCCAATAACTTCATTCGAGAACTCATCAATATCAAAGCTTTCTTTCTCTTTAAAGTATTTCATAGACTTGTTTAATAAATCTATTTTATCGGCCTTAGAGATATCAAATTCCTGATCCAGTTTCTCCGTAACAAAGTTTTTGTATACACCCAATACATTGTTTGTCTGGTTGAAATTATCATTTCTCGTTTTCAATTTCAGAAACTCATCTTTCCAGTAAACAGCCTCTGCACTACGGTTTGTTTGATCTATCACCGCTACTCTGAAGCCTTCTTCTTTATCGGTATTAAAAATAAGACAGCCTTTATCAAGCTTATTGATGTTAATAGCATCCTGTTCGTAGCTTAAACCAAATCCGCTATTTTCTGGATATACTTTTAAATAAGTCTCTTTAGTTTCTGATTTAAAGATACCAATAGCATCATGAAGCTCACCTTCTATCTGCACATTTTCGAAATAGGCAAGATAAAGCTCTCCCGATTTTATTTTCGGATGCCCTGATACATCGTACAGGTATTTAGCAAGTTCTTTACTGTTTTCGTGAAAGGTTTCGCCTTTTTCAAATATTTCTGACGCAAAATGATATACTTCATTTAAGTTCAGATCTGAGTTGGGATGAAAGAAACGATAAATCTCGTTTACCTTTTCGTACGGACCAAGAAAATACTGCTGTAATAGGTTGCTCAACATATTGTCTTGTATTGCTACAGACTGCTCAGACAACACGTAAAATTCGTCTTGCGATTTATTTCCAATTCTATGTATGGAAAGCTCAGCAAGGGAGGCTTCAAAAAAAGAAATCATTAATGGTATTAGTTTTTAGTTTCCTCTTCACGAGGGGTATTTCTCAACTCAATAGGTTTTTTCGCATTTTTCTTCATTTTCAAATTCAGCATCTCTACTAAAACTGAAAAAGCCATAGCGAAATAAATATATCCCTTAGGAATATGCTGATCTAAACCTTCTGCCAATAGCGAAACACCAATTAACAACAGGAATGACAAAGCAAGCATTTTTACAGTAGGATGATCGTTTACGAAATTACTGATTGCACTAGCCGAGAACATCATTATAATCACAGCAATAACAACTGCAGCAATCATTATTTCAACGTGTTCTGCCATGCCTACGGCAGTAATTACCGAGTCTAAAGAAAATACAATATCTAAAAGCAAAATTTGAATGATTACACCGGCAAAGGAGTGAACCTTCCCCTTTATTTCTTTTTCTTCTTCACTTTCCAGTTTATCATGTATTTCATGAGTACTCTTATAAATTAAAAAGAGCCCCCCTACAATAAGGATTAGATCACGCCCCGATATCGAAAGTTTTGCTAACCATTCTGCGTTAGAAACACCTATTAAATTGCCTAGATTAAACAATTCGGATGTTAATGTCATCACCCAGGTAAGTGACAATAATAAAAGAACACGGGTAATCATTGCAAGAGCCAAGCCCAATTGTCTGCCTTTTTTTTGCTGATCAGCTGGCAATTTGCCCGACAGGATAGAAATAAAGATAATGTTATCTATCCCCAAAACGATCTCTAAAACGGTCAGGGTCAGTAGTGATATCCAAGCTTCCGGGCTGCTCAAAAATTCCATAGTTTTTAAATTATATTTTGAAGCTAAGATATAAAAAAAGCTTGCTGAATTATCAACAAGCTTTTGTAGTGTTTGGTTTATAATTTTATTTAAATGATACTGACCCGTAATCAGAATTGACCTTTACTCTGGCACCACCTCCATTACCTATTTTACCGGTATAGTTTTTAGTTGTCGACCCTCTATCTCCTCCATCAGTAATTCTTGCAGAAACCCTGTCGCCATAATTAAATGAAGCATAGCTGGTATGCACATCAAAATCGGCATTAAATGAATTGTTAAAATTAATAGAGATACCTAGGTATCCACCGTCAACAGTTAGCAATTTGCAACCATTGGTTACCTCATCAATACTTAGTTTGTTGTATTGCATATCGAACTTTCCATCGCCTCTTAAAGTTCCAATGCTGGCGCTTGTATATTGGGCATTCAGATCCAGATTGCCTACTGATGAAATGCTGATATTGTTATATTGCTGTCTGATTTTGGCATTTCCCTTAATGGCATTTATATTAACATTCGCATATTGAACATCAAGGTCAAGGTTTTCTACAGATCCTAGGGTAAGGCCTGAACCATATTGTTGCTTAATAATTGCATTTCCTTTAATGTTGGTTACATTAACTGCGGCATATTGGGCATCGATGTCAAGCGTATTGGCTGCGCCTATAGTTAATCCCGATCCATATTGGTGTTTCACAATGGCTTTGTTTACAGATTGAACATTATTGTTGCCATACTGAACAGAGATGTAGTTATTGGTGCTATTTAAGTTCTGCGCTTTGAAATTGCCATATTGTACTTTTACATAGAGTGGCCCGTTTAGGTCACCCATAGTTACATCACCATAATTTTGCGACATGGTTAATGCATTTGATGCGGGCATGTAAACAACATAATTAATCTTCACTTCTCTGCGCCACCTTCGACCATTTCGACTTCCATTGCCCCAATTGCCATTTTTTTGCTCCATTGTGGTTTTAAAAACAATCTGGTCTCCAGATTTTCCGGCTTCTATGGTAGTGTTATCCAACAATTTCTGGGCTTCTGCATCATTGCTGCTGTAAGCTTTAATATCAACATCTACTTTTACTTCTTTTCTGTCCCATACTTTAACCAGTATTGATCCGTATTGGTTACTCAGTATAATTTTATCAGAATTATCTGCAGGAAATGTTTTGCTGAATGTTTTTGATCTCATCGGATCATCATCCGCTTCAGTTGTGCTTTGCACAAAGCTTACAGGCGCCTCAATATTGATGTTTGTTTTCTGCGAAACATTAACGGCCAGTTCTGTATTTCCGTTACTTTCAATATTTACAGATTGTGCATTGGCAAAGCTTGATACAAGCAGCAGGGCTGCAAGAATTCCCCCTAAATTTTTCATATTTTATTTTCCCTTTTATATTGACTGACCTCGTTAATAATAGATAACTGCTGATTTATTACCTGTAGCTGAAGCTCAAGATTCTTTACCATCGCTCTCACAACTAGCTTCTGATTTGGGCTGCTCTCCAACTGTTTCTTTAAGTTCTCGTAGTCGGCGCCCAGTTTTTGTAAATCGGCACTAAACTCACTGTATAGTTTTGGATTTTCCTGTGCATAAACCATCAGGCTATCTTTTTTCTGCGCAATAAGGCTGGCAAATTTCATCTCTTTCTGCGCATATCCCTGATTTACATCGGCTATTTCTACACCTGTTTCCCTGTTACGATAAGTATATATAAAAGTAACTGTCATCACCACGATCAGGGATGCAGCTATAGCGAACCACAACGGCACCCTCAAAGGCTTTTTTACTTTTTCTTTGTCTAATGCTGTTTCAATTTTACCCCACAACTGATCTGATGGTGTTCCAACATCAAAAGATTTTTTATGTTCTCTAATATACTCTTCTAACTTTTTGCTCATCTTATGCTCCTCTCTTTTCTAATAAGCCGTTCAACTTCATTTTGGCTCTCATATACTGTGTACGTGATGTATTTTCTGATATTTTTAGGATATGTGATATTTCTTCATGGTCATATCCTTCAAATAAGTACAGCGTTAACACCACCCTATATCCATCTGGAAGCCTGGCCACGGCCTCTCTGATTTCATTTACCTTAAATTCTAAATCTTCTTCATCCTCTGCCTCGGTATCCGCAATATCTACTTCATCAATGTTTATAAATTCTGCTTTTCGTTTCCTCAGCTGATTAATTGATTTATTAATGATGATCTGCTTTAACCATAATCCAAAAGTAGTTTCGCCTCTAAAGGTTTCTATTCTTGTAAAGGCATCTAAAAACCCCTCCTGCAAAACGTCTTCTGCCTCGGCTTCATGATTAACTATCCTCAGAGCTACATTGTACATAGCTTTAGCATACAATTTGTAAATTTCAAATTGTGCTTTCCGATTGCCTTGTCGGCAATCGGAAACTAACTCTACGTGTTTATCTATGTATACTGTTTCCAATGTTTTTCTGATTCGTTTAATATGACAACTACTTTTTTAAAACGTTGCATGTAGTATTAAAAAATTTTCATTTTCTTGATTTTACAGGCTACCATCCTCACCTCTTCTAAGCATAGTCATGACTTTTTTTCTTAATTCAAACAGATAATCAATTAAATATAGCAAGTAAAATCGCCAGCATTTAAAATATGTGGTTCAAAATGAATATTTTTGCCGCTTAATAATTTTAATAATGTTAAGAACAACTACTTGCGGCGCTTTAACCATTAAGAACTTAGGAGAAAATGTAATCCTTTGCGGTTGGGTACAGAAATCAAGAGATTTAGGAGGCATGACCTTCATAGATATCCGTGACAGATACGGGATTACCCAATTGGTTTTCAATATGGATGATAATCGTGAATTATGTGAAGCTGCCCGTGGTTTAGGAAGAGAGTTTGTAATTAAAGCCAGCGGATTGGTGGTAGAACGCTCTAACAAAAACCTTAAAATGCCAACAGGAGAGGTTGAGATAAAAATCACTGCCCTTGAAATATTAAATGCAGCTAAACTACCTCCCTTTTTAATAGATGATGAAACTGACGGCGGTGATGACTTACGAATGAAATACCGCTACCTTGATTTGCGTAGAAATCCGGTTCGTAACAACATGATATTACGCCATAAAATGGCGCAGGCAGTTCGCCGTTATTTAGATGGATTAGACTTTATAGAAGTTGAAACACCGGTACTTATTAAATCTACGCCTGAAGGCGCAAGGGATTTCGTTGTTCCAAGCCGTATGAATGCAGGTGAGTTCTATGCACTTCCGCAATCTCCGCAAACMTTTAAACAATTGTTAATGGTATCTGGCTTTGATAGATACTTCCAAATTGTGAAGTGTTTTAGAGACGAGGATTTACGTGCTGACAGGCAACCTGAATTTACCCAGATAGACTGTGAGATGTCATTCATTGAGCAGGAAGATATACTAAATACTTTTGAAGGTTTGATCCGCACTTTATTTAAAGAAGTTAAAGATTTTGATTTACCGGAAGTACCAAGAATGCAATATGCAGATGCAATGCGTTTTTATGGTTCTGATAAGCCCGATACCCGCTTTGACATGCAATTCGTTGAGATTACCGACCTGGTTAAAGGCAAAGATTTCCCTGTTTTTGACAATGCAGAACTGGTTGTTGGTATTAACGCAAAAGGTTGTGCCGGCTATACCCGCAAACAGGTTGATGAGCTTACAGACTTCATCAAACGCCCCCAAATTGGTGCGACAGGGCTCATTTATTTAAGACACAATGAAGATGGCTCATTAAAATCATCTGTAGACAAGTTTTACAATGAAGACGAGCTAAAGAAATGGTCAGCAGCGTTTAATACTCAGCCGGGTGATTTAGTATTAGTTATGGCTGGCATTCAAGACAAAGTGCGCAAACAATTGAGCGAGCTACGTTTAGAGATGGGGAATCGTTTGGGTTTACGCGATAAAAATAAATTTAGCGCTTTATGGGTACTCGACTTCCCTCTATTGGAATGGGATGAAGAGACCGAGAGATACCACGCAATGCACCATCCATTCACCTCTCCTAAGCCGGAAGACATTGATCTTTTAGACTCTAAACCAGGAGAAGTAAGAGCAAATGCCTATGATATGGTGGTAAATGGAACTGAAATTGGCGGTGGTTCAATTCGTATCCATGACAGGGCTTTACAGGCATTAATGTTTAAGCATTTAGGTTTTTCAGCTGAAGAAGCACAAAAGCAATTTGGATTCTTAATGGACGCATTTGAGTTTGGCGCTCCACCACATGGCGGCATTGCATTTGGATTCGATAGACTATGCTCTATTTTTGCTGGTCTTGATACCATCCGTGATGTAATTGCTTTCCCTAAAAACAATTCCGGTAGGGATGTTATGATTGATAGCCCTTCTACAATTGATGAAAAGCAATTGAAAGAATTGAAAATAAAGACAACGGTTTAGTTGTTAAAAGAGAAAAGGGAGTTCAAACAACTCCCTTTTCTCTTTTAATACGTTTCACTGTCAGGTGGAATACCATAATCAACATCCGCGCCTTCTTTCTCTTTCTTTTTCTTAGAACCAGTAAACCACGATTTAACGGAATTAAAAATAGCTGACAAATGTTCTGCATCTAAGGTTTTTCCTACTTTATTCGATGCCAGTCCAACAAGGGTTTTAGTAAGAAACCCGGATCCTCTGAATAATGTAGTATTCATAATAAAAGGCAAGATATAAGACATCACGCTACTGCTCAGATTCAGTTTATCATCCATCTTAAGAAAAGCTGACGGAGTTGCATATTTTTTAATTAATCCTCCTAAAGTAAACTGCCTGAAGTACACTTTGGTGTCATTAAACAATACTTCTTCCTGCATTGTATATTCAGCCTTTAGGCTAGCTACCGTTGCGTGCAGGTCTTCCAGGTTCCGAATATTATATCTTCTTATCTTCTTCATCCTTATCCGCCAATTTGTTAAAGTAATTTCTGATAGTAAAGTTAATTATTGCCTTCTCGATGTATTTTTCTTTCGTGTAATAAACAATCAGCGCCAAAAAGACATAGATTAATGCCACACAACCAAAACCCCTTGCATAGCTTCCAAGCAGGTCTGACAAGAATAAGGCTAACGTAAAGGTACCAAACAAGAAAGCAAGTATAAAGCATATAGCTACTACAGCATTGGTTACCAAATCTGCAAATATCTTCGAAATCTTCTCCACAAGATATAAGCGAGTATACTCGACCCTGGTATCTAAATAACTCTTTGCATCTTCATATAAGTCCTCAATGCCCTTTTCCTTATTTTCGTGATTTTCCTCCATGCTGCTGGTTTAAAGCTTGTTTATTAAGCGTGTTCTACATCGTCAACAAATTCCTCTTCAGATTGACGAAGCTTGCTTTTAACAGACCCTACAACCTTATCTTTCAAACTGGCCAGATGGTTTATTTCATCTGCGGCTTTATCTCTGATAGAATCTCCAAGATCTTTTAATGATTGACTTAATTTATCTCTGGTATCACTTCCTTTTTCAGGTGCTAAAAGTAATCCCAATGCTGCACCCGCAGCCAAACCGGCTAAAAGCCCTATTAATACTTTTGAATTATCACTCATGACATTTTAATTTATGTTTAACATTTATATTCTATTTCCGCTCTCCGTATTATTATAACTCGCCATGCTCTGAAATTGTTTTAATTCTCTCCAATCTTTCAGATGCCATAGCGCTTGTTTCATATATTTTTATCAATAATACAAAATAAGATATCAATAATGGGCCAAATACCAACCCCAATATCCCAAATAAAGGTATACCAATAACTACGCCAATTACAGTGGTTATGGGATGAATATTTCCAATCCGCTTTGCAATCATAAAACGGATTACATTGTCGATGTTAATGATCACCACAAATCCAAATATCAGCATTGCCCAGCCAGCAAAATTGTTGCCTTCTGCAACTTGCAACAACGCAGCCGGCACAAAAATAACCGGAGGCCCAAGTATTGGAACAAACGATATAAAGGCCGTTATCACACCCCAAAATACCGGATCAGTATAACCTAAAACATAAAAGGCAAGCCCCAAAAGAGATCCCTGTACCAAAGCAATAAACCCCTGACCTACAACATTTGCATAGGTTGTGTTTCGCATTTCTTCGGCAAATCGTTGTGCGTTTTGCTCTCTAAAAGGCGCATATTTTACCAGAGCAGATTCAAATGTTTCTCGCTCTACCAGCATAAAGTAGAGTAAAAAATACATTAAAAGTAAGCCCAGAATAATATTAAACGCTCCGGTAATAAGTGAAGGGAATAATTCCGTGGCCCATACCCCAGCTTTTTTCACTCCCTCTTCAACAAGATTTTGAAGATCCCCATCGATTGGGATCAGGTGCTTTAGTTTAAAAATAACATTTTTAAAATATGATGGATCACTCTGCAGTTCCGCAATCTTATTGATCATCATACTGCTTAATGCATAAAAAGGGAGGATGATAACAATTACTGAAACAAAAAGCAATAAAATGGCCGAAAAACGTCTATTCATCCCCTTCTCGTCAACAAAGTAGATAAAGGCGGGCCGCAATAATGTATACAAAACAAGCGTGCTTAATATCGACCCAAAAATACCTTGTAAAGAAAATGCGATTAAACAGCCCAGGGCTATTATAATTACAAGATTGATATTATTCCTCTGCTTATATGTAAATATTGACATAATTCTTTAGGTTAAAACCAGAGCGTTCCTTCATGATATATCGGAATGCGAATCAGGAATAAACTCCCTTGTGCAAGTTGCTTAAGTTTAATGGAACCATTGTGAGTAGTTAATACACGTTGGGCATGGGTAAGCCCCAATCCGCTGGCACGTTTTTTTGTTGTGAAAAATGGTTCAAAAATCTTTTCCTTATTTTTTGGATCTACCCCCATACCATTATCCTCTATGGCGATTTCATACATCCCCTTATCAGCTGTGCATGTAATGTGAATAATTTTGGGGTAACTCTGCATGGCTTCCGCCGCATTTTTAATAACACTAACCAACGCATTTTTTATTTTAGGTTTATCGAGTAATACCTTCTGCTCAGATTGATGAAATTGCCTTGTTAACTTTATATTGTGCCCAACTATTAAATCCTCCACATCAGAGATAGCTTCCTCTATTACCGTTAATATATTATGCCGCTGAAGATTTAAGGTTTTTGTTTCAGTGCTGGAAATGAAGTTTTGCATCAGTTGGTTCACTCTGTCGCAATTACTTTTTATAATTTCCAGGTACGATTGAATTGTTTCATTACAAATAATTGCAGGATCAGCCGCCAGTTCGTCCAATGCAAGGTTTATAGTGCTTAAAGGATCCCTGATTTCTTCTCCAAGTCCTTTTGCAATATGTTCTGAAATTGACATTTTACCCAGGCTAACAGATCGTTCCTCTAAGTTCTTTCTATGGCTCAGATCATGAATAATGGTATGATAAACCTCTTTCACATTTACCATATCCGTTTGAATAAATGAAGATAAGCTACAGCAGTACACCTCTGATTTACTTGAAATCAATTCGCACTCAAAACCACTTAGAGAGCCATTGCTTTCCATTAGCTCCCTAAATCTTTCTCCTTCTTCTGTATTATTAAAAATTGCACTTGTATTTAATTGCAGTATTACTGATCGCTCATAATCAAGAAACTTTAATCCCGCACTATTGATATCATAAATTCTTCCTGAGGAGTCAGACACGAGAATTGGATCTTTTGCCTGTTCAAAAATGGCCCTGTATTTCCGTTCACTATCCTTCAACGCCTTTGTTGCGCTCGCTTCCTTAATTGAATATCGAATACTTCTATCCAATGAGGAGGAGTCTATCTCATCTTTCACCAAGTAATCAGCAGCACCAATATTCATAGCTTGTTCGTCGATAACCAAGTCGCCCTTACCTGTAAGTATAATTATTGGTTCTTCACATCCAGAGTTAATTGCTTCATTTAGCAAATCTATTCCTGTCCCCTTTCCCAATCGGTAATCAACCAGGTAAACATCAAATTGCTTCTTTAAAATGGCATAAATCCCCTTCTCATAACTGTTGACCCACGACAGCTCATATGACGCCGAAGTCTGATCAAAAACCTCCTTTGTAAGGATGTAATCATCTTCATCATCATCTATTAATAAAACTCTTACCTGCCTCATTCTCAGATTATTTTCATTTATTTTGTTTCTTCGGAAGAATCACCACAAAAGCAGTCCCTTCACCAGGTTTGCTTTCTGCAAAAATAAAACCAGAATGATTATCCGCTATCCTCTTACATATAGCCAACCCAATACCTGTCCCTTCGTAGTCAACTCTTGAATGTAAGCGATGAAAAATGTCAAATATTTTCAAAGCATCTTCGGTTTCAAAACCAATTCCATTATCTTTTACTTTAACAACACAATATAACTGGTTTTTGTTAATCTCAGCTATATTCAATTCATGCCCATACTTGGTGGTTCCAAATATTGAAATGTTGGGAACCTCATTTTGACTTGTGAACTTTAAAGAATTTCCTATCAAATTTTGAAAAAGTTGTACTAGCTGGCTTTCAACACCTTCAATTTCGTCCTCTTCAAAATCAATGTCAACTATGGCTTTCTTAAGCTCTATTGTAAAATCAAGATCGCTTAATGTCTTTCTTACAACATCGCCAAGTTTAAGTTTAGAATAACTTTTACTACCCCTTGTTAGCTTGGAAAATGCCAGAAGGTCATCAATTAACGCACGCATTCGCTCAGAGGCTCCCCTCATTCTACCGATGTAATCCTGAGCCTCTGCATTCATCTGCTCACCATACTTATCTTTCAGCCGGTCTCCAAAAGCTTGTATCTTTCTTAAAGGCTCCTGTAAATCGTGTGATGCAACATAAGCAAATTGTTCTAAATCCTGATTAGAGCGATTCAGTTCAACTACTTTTTCTTCAAGCTGTACCTGAGCTTCTCTTAATTGCGTTACGTCCTGTGTGTTTCCAATATAGGCATAGTTATCATTTAAACCTATTCGTTTATGCTCTGCTGTAGTAAGCACATGCCGGATCTCTCCTGAAGGCAACACAATTCTATAGTTTATTTTAAAAGAGATTTTATCCTTTTTGGCCTTATAAAAGTTATCCATAAAAAGCTGGAGATCATCCTCGTGAACAAGCCTTTTATAAAATGCAAAATTGACGAATACTGAATGAGGAAGAAAACCATGTATGTTATACATCTCATCAGACCAAAGAATAAACTCCTTACCATCCATCCATTCCCAACTTCCGCTATGCGAAACCATTTCTGCTTCTCTTAATAACGATTCGTTTATCTTGAGCTTTAAAACAGCTTCTTTTAACTCAGTAATGTCCTGGATGGTACCAACAAGTTTGTCTTCACCCTCGATATAAAACCCCTGACCCAGCACGTATTTTCTTTTACCTGAAGGTTGTATGATCTGGTATTCAACAGCAAAAGATGTTTTATTATCAATCGCAGATTTTAATTCTTTAGATACCTTTTCTCTATATTCAGGTGCTATAACCTGTTCATTAATGTGTATATCAGGTAAAAAATCATCATTTTTAAATCCGTACACTTTATAAAGCTCTTCTGACCATTTAACTTGCCCGCTTACTACAAAAATCTCCCAGCTTCCAAGGTGGGTAATTCGCTCGGCAAGATTAAGAACTTCAACTCTTTCTAAAAGATACTTATTCTGCTTTTGTAGCGCTGCGACTTCATCTCTTAGCCCACCCACTACCAACATACTCCTAAAAAGGAGATATCCCAGGATCAATAGCCCGATAAAGATGACAATAACTACCAGTAACACTTTATGTATCCAAATTAATCGCTCTCATTTTGTTGTACAACGTTTTTCGGTCGATATTTAGAATTTTTGCTGCCTTTGTTTTATTAAAATTTACTTCTCTTAAAACTTTTAAAATAGCATCGTACTCAGCTTCAAGAGCTGCATTTTTCAAATCCCTCGGTTTTTCGATACGAGAAATTGAACTTTCAATAGCTGATGCTTTGGCATAGGTTGAGATTTCAAGAGGAAGTGCCTTTAATTGTATTTCCTGGTTCTCAGTAAGCAAGGTCGCCCTTCTAACCACATTTTTAAGCTCTCTTACATTACCTGGCCAATTGTAGGTAAGGAAACAATCTACAACCTCTTCAGAAAACCCCTGTACGTTCCTCGACAATTCCTGATTTGCCACATCCAAAAACGTATATGCAAAAACCATAATATCGTCACCTCTCTGACTTAACGGAGGCAAACCGATAGAAAATTCATTGAACCTATGATAAAGGTCCTCTCTGAATTTCCCTTTCTGAATAGCATTGGAAAGATTTTCATTTGTTGCAACAATAATCCTTACATCCAAATCAATCTCTTTGGTGCTACCTATTCTTTTAATTTTTCTCTCCTGTACAGTTCGCAATAAAGCAGCCTGGATATCATAAGAAAGGTTCCCTACCTCATCCAGAAAAAGCGTTCCTCCATTCGCCATTTCAAAATGACCGATTTTAGTATAAAGGGCTCCTGTAAATGACCCCTTTTCATGACCAAAGAATTCGCTACCAGCCAATTCTTTAGTAAGTGAACCACAATCCATTGCCACAAACGGGCGATCTTTCCTTGGACTATTTAGGTGGATTGCTTTTGCTACAGACTCTTTTCCTGTACCGCTTTCGCCTGTTAAAATAACACTATAGGAAGTTGGCGCAACCAATTGAATCTGCTTCAATAACTCTTTTGAAGCAGGGCTTTGGCCCGCAACAAAATTATCCACCTGCTTGTAGGCTTGTTTTGCTGCCTTTTGTTTAGTCGTTTCGGAAGAGGTTTCAGATTGATTTGTGTTTAATGCAATCTGAGTTTCTATTGCCTTATTAATTGTATTTAAAATTTCATCGGGATATAGAGGCTTAGTAATATAATCATATGCCCCTAATTTAATCAGTTCTACTGCAAGCTTAATATCCGAATAACCTGTAATAATAATAACTCCGGTGCTAGGATAGCTTTCCTTTATCTTGATCAGCATTTCTCTCCMGTCCGTATCCTCAAGTCTATAATCACATAAAACAAGGTCATAAGCTTCTTTAGCCAGGTAATCCATTGCCGTCACACCGCTTGTAGCCGTTGATACACTAAAGGAATTTCTGGTTAAAAACTTGGATAACAGCACGCCGATGTTTACCTCATCGTCAACAATTAATATTTTTCTCATATTACCTAAAAAATTAGAGCGCATTTTATGAAATAAATATAACTAGTTTTTTTTATCTGGGAAATATTTTCTACAGTTTTATAAAAAAAGTATACAATTTTTTTCTCACTTTATGACAAAACCCCAATAAATCCCTCAAAGACTTAATGAGGTTCAGCGAATTGAGGACTTTATTTCCCGAAAAATACCGGCTTTCTTTTCTCAAGAAATGCGGTAGTTCCTTCTTTAAAATCCAAAGTACCAAAGCATTTACCAAATTCCTTTATCTCGGTATCAAACCCATCAACATCGGGTAATAATGATGCATTTACGGCTTTTATAGCACTGGCGATTGCTAATGGGGCTCTTAATTTTATTTTATTTAATATCTCTTCGGCCTTAGCAATAAGCTCGCTCTGAGGAACTACATAATTCACCAACCCTATTTTTTCTGCCTCTGAAGCAGTGATCATCTCTGCTGTTGTAATGATCTCAATTGCTTTTCCTTTACCTACCAACTGAGTTAACCTTTGTGTGCCCCCATATCCGGGAATTAAACCAAGACTAACTTCCGGTAAGCCAAGCTTTGCATTCTCAGAAGCAATACGTAGGTGACAAGCCATAGCCAATTCTAATCCTCCTCCTAAAGCAAATCCATTAATTGCTGCAATTACCGGCTTAGGACAATTCTCGATAGCATCAAACACGCTATTTTGTCCTACTCGTGCAAGCTCCTCTCCTTCGGCAATATTGTAGTTGGAAAATTCTGAAATATCTGCCCCTGCAACAAAAGCCCTCTCTCCGGCACCGGTAATTAAGACTCCTCTTACCTCATTGTTGTCTGCGGCAATTGAAATTGCTTCAGCTAATTCAGCCAATGTAGCTTTATTTAAGGCATTTAATTTATGCTCGCGGTTTATAGTAATATAAAGAATCTCATCTGTTATTTCCAGTAAAATGTTCTGATAAGTCATAATCTAAAAATTTCTGTTTTCAACAACCCAATTTTTAATATAGTCTACTATAGTAACCATTGTAGTTCCGGGGGCAAACAACTCTCCTACACCCATCTCCTTAAGCTTTTTTATGTCATTTTCAGGAATAATACCTCCGCCTGTCAGCAAAACATCTGTTAATTGTTTTTGCTTCATGATCTCTACAATTTTCGGAAAAACAGTCATATGAGCTCCTGATAGAATGGAAATACCAATTGCGTCTACATCTTCCTGCAAGGCGGTATTTACAACCATTTCCGGCGTTTGGCGCAATCCGGTATAAATCACTTCCATACCGGCATCTCTGAGAGACGTTGCAATAACTTTTGCCCCTCTGTCATGCCCGTCGAGCCCAACCTTCGCGACTAAAACACGTATTGGCCTGTTTAACGTTTTGCTCATAATTTATACTAATAGTAGGTGGTAAATGTAAGTAAATTAGCGCTTTTATGTTAACTTTGGCGCTAAATTTACAGTTTTTATGAGTGAAGAAAGATCATTGAACTTTATTGAAGAAATCATTGAGAACGATTTAAATAGCGGAAAATACGAAACACTAATCACACGTTTTCCACCAGAACCGAATGGATATTTGCATATAGGCCACGCAAAAGCTATATGCTTAAACTTTGGGCTAACAAAAAAATATGGTGGCTACACAAACTTAAGGTTTGATGATACCAATCCGGTTACAGAAAAAACCGAATATGTAGACAGTCAACAGGCAGATATTAAATGGCTGGGCTTTGAATGGAAAAACGAATTATATACTTCTGATTATTTCGATTCACTTTATGAATTTGCCGTAACCCTTATCAAAAAAGGTTTGGCCTACGTGGATGACAGTACCGCGGAAGAAATTGCTGAATTAAAAGGAACACCAACTGAAGCTGGTAAAGACAGTCCATACAGAAACCGCAGCATTGAAGAGAATCTTGATCTCTTTACCCGAATGAAGGGTGGTGAGTTTCCAGACGGCACCTGTACACTCCGTGCTAAAATAGACATGGCCAGCCCCAACATGATTATGAGGGATCCGGTGATCTATAGGATTAAACATGCTGAACACCACAGAACAGGAAATAAGTGGTGTATCTACCCAATGTACGATTTTGCACATGGACAAAGTGACAGCATCGAAACCATTACGCATTCTATTTGTACGCTTGAGTATGTGGCACATCGCGAATTGTACGATTGGCTAATCGAGAAACTTGAAATATTTCCATCAAAACAATACGAATTTGCGCGTTTAAACCTTTCATATACTGTTATGAGTAAGCGCAAGCTGCTTCAATTGGTAAATGAGGGTGTAGTAAGTGGATGGGATGACMCCCGCATGCCAACAATAAGCGGATTAAGAAGACGCGGATACACCCCGGAAAGTATCAGAGAGTTTTGTGACAGAATTGGAATTGCCAAAAGAGAAAACCTTATAGAGTTAAGTCTTTTAGAATTCTGTGTGCGTGAGCATTTAAATAAAACAGCGAACAGAGTTATGGCGGTGCTTGACCCGATTAAGCTGATCATTACCAACTATCCTGAAGGACAGAATGAAATACTAATAGGAGAAAACAACCCTGAAGCAGAAGATAAAGGCGGAACAAGAGAAATCCCCTTCAGCAATGAATTGTGGATTGAGCGAGAAGACTTTATGGAAGAGCCCGCCAAAAAATGGTTCAGACTTGCGCCAGGAGCAACCGTAAGGCTTAAACATGCTTATATTGTAAAATGTGAAGACTTCAAGAAAGATGCGAATGGGAATGTGACTGAAATATATTGCACTTATATCCCGGAATCTAAAAGCGGCGAAGATACCAGTGGCATAAATGTTAAAGGTACCATTCACTGGGTGAGCAGTAAACATGCAAAAAGCGCTGAGATCAGAATGTACGATCGTCTGTTTACCTCTGAATCTCCGGATTCCGAAGAGGGTGATTTCAAAGACTATCTTAATCCGAACAGCATTGAGGTTATAAAACAAGCATATATTGAACCTTATCTTGCAAATGCAGATAAGGATGCGCGTTACCAGTTTATCAGAAAAGGGTACTACTGCCTAGATAAAGATTCTATTCCTGGAAACTTGATCTTCAATCGTACCGTTTCCTTAAAGGATGCCTGGGCAAAGGCTAACAAATAGGCTACACCCGTCATCTCGACGATAGGAGAGATCTCTTGCTCATGTAGTTCAGGAGATCTCTCCTATCGTCGAGATGACGAATTCATAATGATCTCCATCTTACATATACTTCTTGTACAAGTTAAACAGAATTAGTTTAACTGCAGGGGTTAACTCAGGCGTTACATCTGTTTGCACAAAGTGGATCTTAAACGCCACAATTGCTGCAGGCAAATTGCTCACATCATACCCAATTATTTTTAGCGCAAGAGTTGCATCGAAATTATCTGGTGGCATTACAAGCACACTGTCGTACCATAATCCATACCCTTTTTCGGCAAACCTCTTCCAGGGGAAATTAGTGGGATCAACCTTTCTCCTTGGTGCCAGATCTGAATGGCCTATAAAATTTGCCGTTGGAATTTTATACCTGCTTTTTAAGGTCGACAGCAAAGTCATCAGACTTTGTAACTGCACTTCAGAATAAGGTTCAGTTCCCGAATTATCAATCTCTATTCCAATAGAAGACGAGTTTAGATCCGTATCGTTACCCCATTTTCCCACACCTGCGTGATTAGCTCTTAAATAGTCATTTACCATTTGAATAACCTTTCCGTCCCTCCCAACTACATAATGAGCGCTCACCTCTGTTTTAGCAATGGTAAAAGTTTTTATTGTCTGATCAGAAGATTTCTGGGCAGTATGATGAAGAACTACAAAGTTTGGTCTTCGTATACCGAAATTCACAGATCCAACCCAAGATTGAAGCGTCGGATCAGAAAGCACAACGCCTTGGCCTACTGGTGGCATTGATTTTATTGCTTCAGCAAACTCYCCTGCCTTTTTCTTATACACTTTATTTGTAGCTGCGTATTTACCTGCAGAGCATGATGCAAGCATAAGCATTGCTAAAATGTAGGGATAGCCTTTTTTTAATTTGATCTGATATACCATAATGAAAAGATAGAAGGCGTGAAATTACTATTTTTTACTATTTTAGTCGCAATTAAATCTGCACTATCAAACCTGTCTTGCCTAAAAGCAGGTCATATAGTCATAAAAGTACTAATATATTCATATATGAAAAACATTAGCAAAGCAAGCCTTTTTATTGCTGGATGCTCAATCATTGCAGGAATTGCTTCGTGCGGTAGCCCGCAGGACAAAAACACAAAAACAACAGAAAAGAAAACATCATCAAACGACAGTTTACAGAAGTATGTAAATGAGCGACTAGATATTTATGAAAAGGTAAAACTCACTACCAATTTAAATGACCTGACTATTAATGAACGTAAAATACTTCCTCTGCTAATACAATCTGCTCAAATAATGGATGAGCTATTCTGGAAACAGGCATACCCTCAGAGAGATAGTTTACTAAACACCATAAAGGATGAAAAAACAAAATCTTTCATCTGGATTAACTATGGGCCATGGGACAGACTTAATGGCGACAAGCCCTTTGTTGCGGGCATCGGCCCTAAACCGGATGCGGCTAGCTTCTATCCTGCGGGAATGACTAAAGAAGACCTCAAAAAATCTGACGCAAAAGATAAATACGGGCAATACTCTGTTATAAAAAAGGATAGCACAGGAAAACTAAATTCAATTCCTTACCATGTTCTTTTTGCTGCAGAATTACAAAAAGCTTCAAATCTTCTAAAACAAGCTGCACTGCTTGCAGAAGACGCGGGGCTTAAAAAGTATCTGAATCTACGTGCCGATGCGTTAGTAACAGACAACTATACTGCAAGCGACTATGCATGGCTAGACATGAAAACCAACAACCTTGATATCATTATTGGTCCTATTGAGAATTATGAAGACAAATTATTCAATGCTCGTGCCTCTTACGAGGCTTATGTATTGATAAAAGACAAGGTATGGAGCAAGCGTCTTGCCAAGTATGTAAGCATGCTCCCTCAGCTACAGCAAGGCCTGCCTGTTGATGCTAAATACAAGAAAGAAAAGCCAGGTACAGACTCCGAGCTAAATGCTTACGATGTGATCTACTATGCGGGTGATTGTAATGCTGGTTCAAAAACAATTGCAGTAAACCTTCCAAATGATGAAATTATCCAACAAAAGAAGGGCACAAGGCGTTCACAGCTAAAAAATGCAATGAAAGCTAAGTTCGACAAAATTCTAATACCTATAGCCCAAGAACTTATCGACAAAGATCAGCAACAATACATCAATTTCGATGCTTTCTTTGCCAACGTAATGTTTCACGAGGTTGCTCATGGCTTAGGAATCAAAAAAACAATTACAGGTAAGGGATTTGTTAAAGAAGCTTTGCAAGAGCAATATTCATGGCTTGAAGAAGGTAAGGCGGATGTTTTAGGGCTTTACATGGTAACCGGATTACTTAAAAAGGGAGAACTGAAAGGCGACATTAAGCAGTTTTACACCACATATATGGCGGGCATACTTCGCTCAGTAAGATTTGGAGCTGCAAGCGCACATGGAAAAGCTAACATGCAATGCTTCAATTTCTTTAAGGAAAATGGGGCTTTCATCAGAAATGAAAATGGCACATACAAGGTCGACTTTGCTAAATTTGAAATGGCTATGAATAAATTAAGCGGCTTAATTATAACCCTTCAAGGAAACGGGAATAAAGCGGCTGTAGAAAAGGCTCAAAAAGAAAAGGCTGTTATTTCAACTGAACTTCAAACCGATCTTGATAAATTAACCAAAAAGGGAATCCCTGTTGATATCATTTTTGAGCAAGGCGTTGATGTTTTGGGTGTGAAGTAACCTAAGCGAAATTCTTTCGTCATCTCGACGATAGGAGAGATCTCTTGAAGTAGCATAAAAACGAGATCTCTCCTATCGTCGAGATGACCCGCTATCCTCTTACCACTATCGTCTTAAGATCCTGTCTTCCTTTAAACGGAAAGGTGTTTGTGAATGATATCCTCCAATTCTTGGATATCAAAAGGTTTAGACAAATAGCCATCTGCCCCAGCTTCTGTTGCAAGCGCCTGTACATCGTTATTTGCAGAGAAATAAATTACAGGTATACCTTTCAGTGCCTCATGGCCTTTAAGCGCTCTGGTTGCGTCAATACCCCCCACATCCGGCAGCCAATTGTCCATAAAAATAATATCCGGTATATATGCCAACACCTGATCTATAATATTATTAGAGGTCGAAGATGTCTTAATATCGAAACCTGCATCTTCCAGAATAATTGTACATAATTCTAAAATTTCTGCATTATCATCAAATACAAATACTCTTTTATTCTTCTCCATTTGCGGGTATGGTTAACTACAACGTTTAGGGCAACAAATTTATGAATTCTGCTATATCTTCTATGCTTAAAACATGATCTATTTTTACGTTAGCTTGAGCTTGGGCAGGCATATATGCTACTTGAGCACTATTTGGATCCTGAATCAAGGTTGTTCCACCCCAAAGCTTAACACTTTTCAACCCATTTACACCATCAGCGTTCGATCCTGATAGCAAAAGACACACTAGGGTATCTTTATAAACCTCTGCTGCGGTTTGAAATGTTGCGTCTATTGCCGGTCTGGAATAGTTTATTTTTTCGGAATAATCCAAAGAAAATGAACGATCCTGCTCAATCAGCAAATGATAATCTGACGGAGCTATATAAATAGTGCCAGCAATTAACGGCTCTTTTTCGTCTACCTCTTTAACCTTAAGCTTAGTTCTGGTTGACAACAATTCAGGCAATAAAGAATCTGCGCCATGTTTACGATGGATAACAATGACTATTGGGAATTTTATTGCAACATTAACTAATGGAAGCACTTTTAAAAGCACATCCAAACTCCCTGCAGAGCCTCCGATAATAAATGCTTCACATTTTTTTATCATTGTATTTTCCTCCAGATCTTCTCTGAATCCAATCGTTTATACTTGTCCGAAATGCCCGAAAAATTAATTGTTTCCTTTGTTCCAAGTGCTAAATACCCCAGCTCTTCAAGGCTCTCATCAAAAAGGTTTAGCACCTTCTGCTGTAGTTCCCTATCAAAATAGATCAATACATTTCTACATAAAATGAGCTGAAACTCATTAAAGGAGTAATCAGAAACCAGATTATGTGTTGAAAATATGATCTTACTTTTTAAGTCCTCATCAAATTTAGCAAGCGAATAATTCGCTGTATAATAACTTGAAAAATCCTTTAAACCTCCAGATAAAATATAGTTCTCAGAATATTGCTTCATGCTATTCATGCCAAACATTCCTTGTGCGGCCTTTTCCAACACAATTGGGTTTAAATCTGTTGCGTAGATTAAAGATTTATGCAGCAGGTTAAGTTCTTTTAAAATAATTGAGATCGAATATGCCTCTTCTCCTGTTGAGCAGCCCGCCAGCCAAATTCTGATAAATGGGTATGTGCCCAACTTTGGCAATACAACGTCTCTTAATGTTTTAAAAAAAACAGGATCTCTAAACATTTCAGTTACATTAACTGTAATCTGTTCTACAAACCGTTTAAAATATAGATTATCGTTATTTATCTTATATCTGAACTCAGCAAAACTTACGGCTCTATCCAAACTGTACAGTCGTATAATTCTTCTCTTTAAAGATGCTCTGGAATACCCGGTAAAATCATACCCATACTTTTCCAGAAGGTCTGAAAGTAAGATCTCAACATGATCGTCGTTAATTACAGAGAGTTCCAATTATATATACTTTATGAGTAAACTTGTTAACTCTTCAACATTAATAGGTTTAGAGACATAGCCGGCAGCCCCCGCATTCATACACCGTTCTCTATCTCCAACCATGGCCTGGGCCGTAACAGCTATAACAGGAATATGTTTAATTTCCGGACTTTCATCTATTTTAGCTATTGCCTCATATCCATCCATTCCCGGCATCATCATGTCCATTAAAACCACTGCAATCTCTTTATTCTCTTTAAGCAGGTCTATTCCTTCTTCCCCTCCGGTTGCGGTTAAACATTGGTAGCCTTTTGCTTTTAAAACAGCCGATAACGCAAAAATGTTCCTGTTATCGTCATCAATTATCAATATCTTTTTCGCCATATAGCTACACTTTGTTGTAAAGCCAAACACGTAATAACGAGATTAGCTGATCAATATCAACAGGCTTAGAGATGTAATCAGACGCCCCTGCGGCAATACATTTTTCCCTGTCGCCCATCATTGCTTTGGCAGTAACAGCCAAAACCGGTAATTGTTTATATGCAGGGATTTTCCTGATCTCTTTAGTGCTTTCATATCCGTCCATCTCGGGCATCATCATATCCATTAGCACAATATCTATCAATGGGTTCTCTTTGAGCATTTGTAGCGCTTCCTTTCCATCCGTAGCTGCTAAAACTTTCATTTTATGTTGTTCCAATGCTTTTGTTAATGAGAATATATTTCTCACATCATCATCAGCAATCAGAACTGTTTTGTTATTCAGCACCTCATAAAGGCCTCCAAGTTTTTCAGTTGCCTGTTTTTTATGCTTACCATCCAATTCCTTCTCCTCTATTAGATGCAAGAACAGTCCGGCTTCATCTAGTATTCTTTGATAAGAATGGGCTGTTTTTACTACAATTGAATCGGCATATTGTTTAATCCTACTCTCCTCGCCCTTCGATAAGTTTTTCCCGGTAAAGATGATGATAGGTAAATTTTCCAATCCTTCACTTTTCTTAATCGTTTCAAGCGTTTCATATGCATTTTTATCTGGTATACCCATATCCAGAATCACACAATCCACTTCTTTTTCCTGTAACGCACCAATCCCTTCTTTAACATTATTAGCAACCTGAGTGTTGATGTTATAGTTACTCAAGAAATAACTCAAGGCTTGGGCATGCTGCTTGTTTTCTTCAACAATAAGAACTTTTTTGGGTCCTTTAGTTAATGCTTGTTCAAGCTTTTGGAATATCTGCGCCATATGCTCAAGAGCTACAGGCTTATTTATAAAATCTACCGCTCCCTTTAGCAAACTTTCCTTTTTAACCTCAAGAGATGACATAATATGAACTGGAATATGTCTGGTTTTAGGATTTGACTTCAGCTCCTCCATTACCTGCCATCCATCCTTAACAGGAAGTTGAATGTCCAATAAAATAGCAAGAGGGTTATAGTGATTGGCCAGTTCAATCCCAACATCGCCTCTAACGGCTACAATCCCTTTATAATTTCTTTTTCGGGTAAACTTCAAAAGCGTTTTCGCAAACGCAGTATCATCTTCTACTATTAAAATTACTTTATCGTCTTCTTTAATATCGTTCCTGTCGTCCTCAACCTCTTGTGGAATATGGTCAACAGTAAATCTTTCTAAAATAACCTCCCTTTGTTTTTCAAGGGGAGCGAAAGTATCGGTTTCCTGCTCTTCTTGTTTTTTAACTGCAGCCAATCTATCAATGGGTAAAGCGAACGTAAACTCACTACCTACATTTTCTTTACTGGTAAGCTCAATTTCTCCTCCCAACAGTTTCGATAGCTCCCTGCTTATAGAAAGGCCTAGCCCGGTACCGCCAAACTTCCTTCTGGTCGAACCGTCGGCCTGTTGAAATGCTTCAAATATAAGCCCAAGTTTATCTCCCGGAATACCTATGCCGGTATCTGTGACTTTAAACAAGATGAACTTATTCGTATCGTCTCTTTTAACCGTTAATGAGACCTTGCCATGATTTGTAAATTTGATCGCATTAGACAGCAGATTCTTTAAAATCTGCTCAAGTCGCATTTTATCTGTATTAATAACACCCTTGGTCTCCTCAGCATCAATAACCAACTCAAGCCCTTTATTCTTTGCCAATGGCTCAAATAAAGACCGCATATCAGTTATTACCTCATTAACACTAATATCATCAAACTCAAGTTTCATTTTCCCAGCCTCTATTTTAGAGAGATCCAGTATTTCGTCAATAAGCCCCAACAACCCCTGTCCTGAGCTTTGAATCACATCCGCATACTCCACATATTCCTTATCAAGCTCCTTATTCTCCGACATTAATTTAGACAAGAGTAATATTGAGTTTAGAGGAGTACGCAATTCGTGCGACATGTTTGCAAGGAATTCCGATTTATACTTGGTGCTTTGCTCCAATTGCTCGGCTTTCTGTTGTATATCCAGATTTCGCTCCTGAATGAGTTGATTCTTCTCTTCCAATAAACTGGTTCTTTCCTCAAGTTCCTGATTGCTCTGCAATAATTCTTCCTGCTGCACCCTCAGCTCTTCCTCAGAAGTTTGTATTTTTTGCGTCTGAGCTTCTAATTCGGCATTGAGTCCCTCCAGTTCACTATGCTGGGCCTGCAACTCTTCGGCCTGGGCCTGGGTTTCCTCTAAAAGCTCCTGTAATTTCTTGCGATTCTGTGCAACATGTACTGCAATTCCGATATTATGCGAAATATTGTTAAAGAACTCCAATTGAAGGGGGGTGTAAATATTCAATGAACCAAGTTCCATTACCCCAATAGTTTCATTATGTCTAACCACAGGAAAAGCAACAACATTTCTTGGTTTGGTAGCGCCTGTTGCATAGCTAATGGTCATTTCGCCCTCGGGAATATCATTGATCAAAATTTGTTTCCCCGATTTAAACACCTGTCCCGCAATACCTTCTCCGGCATTTAACCTATACTTTTCTCTATCTATTATCAGAGAATAGCTTCCTGCAAGATGTAATTCCGAATCATCTCCCGCCAGGTAAAAAGCTGCAACAGCACTATTCGTATGTACTATAATGTTCTCAAGAATATCATTAGCAAGCTCCTCTACGCTTTTTTCTCCAACCATCTTATCATTAAGAGTGGCAATGCCCGATTGGAGCCATTCTTTATCGGCCAAAAGGGCAAAAGAATACTGAAGTGATTCGGCCATTGAATTTAAGGACCCCGCTAAACTACCCAGGCCATCTTTTTGTTCCGCATTCATCCGGATCTGGTAATCGCCATTAGAAATTTGAGCAGCAATGCCTTGAATAACTTCAATCCTATTGGCTATCTCCTCATTCTTATCCTCCAGCTCTTTTTGTAATTGCCTTCTGGTATTAAAATCTGAGGAAACTCTTTTGTAGAAAATCACGGTAATCAAAATGGCAAAAAAAGCAGCTATAAGAATTAAAATTGGGGTATAGCCCGCCATCTTATTCATATTAGCGGTCCGTTCATCAAGCAATCTCTTTTCTTCAGCCTGCATTCTTTTAATAACAGTCCTCGACTTATCCATGTAAACCTTTCCGTCAAGTAATTGGGCAGTAGAAACACTTTCGCCTTTACCTTTTAACGCTATGGTTTTTTCAATAATACTTAACCGGTCATCAATAATCCCCTGTAACTCCTTCGCATTTTGCTGCTGAAAAGGATTGTCCTTTGTATCTGAGCTTACTTTGCTTAAAAGATCAATTGCGGTTTGCCTTGCACCGTTATAAGGCTCCAAAAAAACCTTATCACCAGTCAGCAAGTATCCTCTTTGTCCTGTTTCTGCATCTTTTAATGTCGAAATTACACCATCAAGGTTCGTCATAACTTCATTGCTATGCGAAACCAGATCTGCATTTTGAATCAGGTTCTTTATACTAATAAAAGACGCAAGTGATGAAATAAAAAGGATCAATAATGATAGCCCTAAACCAATTCGTAGATTATTTCTTAAAGATTTTTCTTTCATAAATTAATGTCTTTTAATCCGTTTCAGTGCCAGAATTTACAGGTAAAATGAAATAAAACTCAGATCCCTCACCAAGTGTACTTTTAACCCCAACTTCCCCGCCATGCCGTTTTATGATTTCGGCAGAGATGAACAGTCCAATGCCCAGACCCTGAAAATGGATTGAGGTTTCTTCCACTCTATAAAATTTATCGAAAACCGATTTTTGCTGGTCCGGGGCAATCCCGATCCCAAAATCCCTTACCCCCACGTACACCTTATCAGCAATCACGTCTACGTGAATATGAATTTCATTTGTACCAGGAGAGTATTTAATCGCATTTGTTAAAAAATTAATAATTACCTGTTCAATCCTCATTTCATCGGCATAAACCTCAATGCCTACTTTCCCTTTCCTAATGATGTTAAACTCAGGATTAGCCTGACGAATAATGTCGATTACACTATCCAGCAGATCATCAATTGCAAAGTCTTTTTTGTTAAACTTAAGTTTCCCGCTTTCGATTTTTGATATATCCAATAAATCGGCAATCAGCTCGTGAAGCTTTTCTAACTGGATTTGTGCTTTCTCAAGATGTTTTTTGACTGTGGGGATGTCTCCCTTTTCTACGCTTCTTCCCAGCAATTGCATGTACCCCTTAACACTTGTTAATGGCGTTTTTAATTCATGACTGGCGATACTGATAAATTCATCTTTTTTACGTTCGGCTTGCTTTCTATATTCTATTTCATCCAGTAATGCCTTTTGAATTTCAATCAGCTTCCTGCTCTGCTCATAGATGCGGTAAAACGTTTTTACTTTTAAAAGCAAAATATCCATATCAACGGGCTTGGTAATGTAATCGAGCCCGCCAGAAGAATAACCCCTGGTAATAAATTTGAGTTCTTTATTTACGGCAGATAAAAAAATTATAGCCGTTTCTTTGGCCTTACTGTACCCTGAAATAGCTTCCGCTACTTCAAAGCCATCCATCCCGGGCATTTGCACATCCAAAATAATCAGGACATATTCATTCTTAAGAACTTTTTTTAAAGCTTCTTCACCTGAGGATGCGGTATCAACTTCAAAATTATGCCTTTCAAGAACCCTTTTTAAAGAGATAAGGTTCTCTGGCGTATCATCTACAATTAATATCATTATTAAAGGGGAATAAGCTTCTAAATAGCATTAGCAAAATAATTTGTATAATAGTTTTGTTCTAAAGTTATACAACTCTTGATAATATTAAGCGTTTAAACTTATATATATATCAAAAAAATTGCAAACCTGCGAGCTTATTTATAATTGTTTTGAACTGAATGTATCCCCTTGGTTAATATCTCCGGTCTCAAATCCCTTCTTAAACCAATACATTCTTTGTGCAGATGTACCATGAGTAAATGCATCAGGAACAACCTCTCCTTGAGCCTGTTTCTGCAATTTATCATCACCTATTGCATTCGCTGCATTTAAAGCTTCGTCAATATCTCCCTCTTCTAATTTAAAGTCTTTTAAGTTTTGAGCATGATGTGCCCATAAGCCCGCAAGAAAATCCGCCTGTAATTCCAGTTTAACAGACAACCGATTGTACTCAACCTCACTTACCTGCCCTCTGGCCTTTTGCAATTTATCAGAGATACCCAACAAATTCTGAACGTGATGGCCTACCTCATGAGCAATTACATAAGCTTGTGCAAAATCACCGGCGGCACCAAATCTGTCTTTTAGATCCTGATAAAAGGACAGGTCAATATATACTTTATGATCTCCCGGACAATAGAATGGACCAACCGCCGAGCTTGCATTTCCACAGGCCGACTGTACCATATTGGTAAACAAAACCATTCTTGGCTTTTCGTATTCCTGTCCCAGGCTTTGAAATTGCTGTTCCCAGACTTGGTTTGTAGACTCAAGAACGCCATCCACAAACTTACCTTCCGCATCAGTCGGGTCTCCTTGTTTACCCTCAGATTGTGTCACATTATTTACAGGCAACTGGCTAACCAGACCTGTCAAATCTTTTCCGAAGAGAAGACCTAAAACTACAATGATAATACCAACGCCACCACCAATGGTGCCGCCACTCATACCCCTTCTATCGTCGATATTACCACTTCCTTTTCCGAACCACTGCATATAATTATTTTTTAATTTGATAAGACAAGAATCCGAGACAATTGTCATACCAAATTACAAAATAATTAGTTAAACGCAGTCAATGCATTCTTTATTCTTTGCACAGTTTCAGCTGCCCCTAAAACAAGGGCAATATCAAATACGCCGGGACCGAATTTACCACCAACAAGCATTATTCTAAGTGGCAGCATTAGCTCCCCCGGTTTAAATTGATGTGTGCCAGCTAATTCTTTAAATTTCTCTTCTAACTCTAAAGCAGTAGCATGATCGGTTACCAATAAAGTATACGCATCAAAAAATGCAGCCTTCTCGGCTGTCCACTTTGGTTTTACCGCAGCCAGGTCATATTCAGCAGGGGCCACAAAAAAGTAAGCGGCCTGAGTAACAAAGTCGCTCAACAAATTACATCTATCTTTAACCAAATCAATTACTTTCAGCAAATAAGCATCATCTTTAACCGTAACACCTTGATCCGCAAATGCTGCTTTTACTGTAGGTAATAATTTTTGGGCATCAGCATTTTTAATCCATTCATGGTTATACCACTTGGCTTTTTCGAAATCAAATTTTGCTCCGGCCTTGCTTATACGTTCAACCGAGAACTTATCAATTAATTCTGCTAAAGAAAACAATTCCTGATCTGTACCATCATTCCAGCCAAGCATTGCCAATAAATTCACAAACGCTTCAGGCATAAAACCAAGTTCTTTAAACCCTTTGGTTAAATCACCGCTTTTTGGGTCAGTCCAGTTTTGTGCATAAACCGGGAAGCCTAATCTGTCGCCATCACGCTTACTTAGTTTTCCGTTCCCATCTGGTTTTAATATCAGTGGCAAATGAATCCATTGAGGCATTATATCTTCCCATCCAAGGTAACGCCACAACAAGATATGTATTGGAGCAGACGGAAGCCACTCCTCGCCTCTAAAAATATGACTGATTTCCATTGCGTTATCATCTGCAACAACGGCTAAGTGATAAGTAGGCATCCCATCGGCCTTTAATAAAACTTTATCGTCAACTAAATTTGTATCAAAACTTACATGCCCCCTAATCAGATCTGTAAAAGAAACCAGTTCATCTTTAGGCATTTTAATACGCACAACGTGCGGGGTATTATTGGCCAAAAGTTCAGCTACTTCATTTTCGCTAAGTGTGAGGGAATTGCGCATCCCTTCGCGTGTTGCTAATCCGTAAGTAAAATTAGGAATCTCCTTACGTTTTGCGTCCAGTTCTTCCGGGGTATCAAAAGCATAGTAAGCATAGCCATCAGCAATTAACTGATCCGCATACTGTTTGTAGGTTGCTTTACGTTCACTTTGACGATACGGCCCAAATTCCCCACCTTTTTGCGGGCTCTCATCTGGCGACATCCCACACCATTCCAAACAAGAAACGATGTATTCTTCTGCTCCCTCAACAAAACGCGTCTGATCCGTGTCTTCAACACGCAAAACAAACGTTCCGTTATGTTTTTTAGCAAACAGATAATTAAACAAAGCGGTACGTACACCACCTAAATGCAGCCCTCCTGTCGGACTAGGGGCAAATCTTACTCTTACTTTCTTTTCCATAATAACACTGCAAAGATATATTTTTGTAATTTGCATTTTTCATATTCTATGAATCCTTACGAGAAAAAACGACGATGGAAGTTCTTTTTGCTGTTCTTTGCCATTATTATTGGAGCAGCATCTGTTTTCTACAGCGACTTCTTTGTTAAAAAAATGGAGCGGGAGGAGCAATTACAGCTTCAACTCTATGTAAAAGTAACAGAGCAGTCGCTGGTTATGTACGATGATGACCGCTATACCAGTTTGATAGAACTCATCAGAACCAATACCAAGCTTCCGGTTATCATGACGGATTCTACAAAGATGGAAATCCTTAGTTTTCAGGGGCTGGATTCGACTAAAACAAACTACGATCTCGAAAAAAAGACAAACGTTACTTACGATCCTGCCTATTTCGCACGTGAATTAAGAACCATGAAAAAACAGCATCCTCCTACTCCAATTACAGGGTTGGATGGCACCCGATGGTGGATTTTCTATAAAGATTCGCCTACCCTAACACAGCTTCGTTACTTCCCTTATATACAATTGGGGGTAATTGCCCTATTCCTGCTTACAGCATATGTAGCTTTCAGTTCTGCTCGTAAGGCAGAGCAGGATCAGGTATGGGTGGGTATGGCTAAGGAAACAGCACATCAGCTGGGCACCCCCATATCGTCGCTCATGGCCTGGGTTGAACTGATAAAATCGAGATTCGATGCAGAAGACGATCCGCTCATTGCCGAAATGGAAAACGACATTAAACGCCTTGAAGTAATTACCGACCGTTTTTCAAAAATAGGCTCCAAACCAATAGTAGAAGACCACGTGGTATACACCGTTATCTATAATTTTGTAGAGTACTTTAAATTGCGCACATCAGACAAGATCATCTTTACCATTAACGGCGATGAGCAGGTGCGTGCATTATTGAACGTTCCATTATTTGATTGGGTAATAGAAAATTTGCTTAAAAATGCAGCCAACGCCATCGAAAACGAAGGCACAATTACCATAAATATCATAGAAAATCTGACCAAAGAAGAGGTCTTTATTGATGTAACCGATACCGGAAAAGGAATTGCAAGATCTAAATTTGATGCCGTTTTCCAACCCGGCTATACAACCCGAAAACGGGGATGGGGCTTAGGGCTATCTCTAACCAAGCGCATTATCGAGAACTATCATAGCGGACAAATATTCGTTAAAGAATCTGAATTAGGTAAAGGCACAACATTTCGTATCGTTTTAAAAAGCAGTATAACTTATGAACCGACCTCAAACACATGAGTACCCCGCCTGGGCTGAAACATACATTAAGCTTGTAGGCGAAGATGTAATTGAATTACTGGAAAAACAAGCCATCGAATTTCCAGATTTTATAAACTCGTTGATAGAAAAGGCAGATTACGCCTATGCCCCCGGAAAATGGACCATCAAAGAATTGATCGGCCATATCATTGATACTGAGCGTGTATTTGTATACCGGCTAATGTGCTTTGCCCGCGGAGAACAACATGCACTTCCCGGCTTTGAAGAAGATGATTATGTAGCAAACGCTCATTTTTCAGATAGAAGTCTATTGAGCCTTTCTGAAGAATTTGCGCATTTACGTAAGTCGAATCTTTATTTAATTAAGTCGTTTACAGAAAAAGAGCTTAACAGAAGCGGAACGGCTTCTGAAAGACAAATCACGGTAAGAGCAATCCTTTTTGTAATGGCAGGCCATATTATGCATCATGTTGGTATTATTAAAGAAAGGTACTTATGATCTGGTTTACAGAATTTTCACCGGCAAAGCTAAATAACCAGCCCAAAAATCACATGGGAGGCTTTTTAGATATACAGTTCACCGAAGTGGGCGAAGATTTTTTAACAGCAACCATGCCGGTTGATGAGCGCACACACCAGCCTGCCGGAATTTTACATGGCGGGGCTTCTGTCGTGCTGGCCGAAACCCTTGGCAGTGTTGCTTCCTATATGTGTATTGATCCGGAAAAGTATGTGGCTGTAGGTTTAGAGATCAATGCAAATCATTTGCGCCCGGTAAAAAGCGGCCTTGTAACCGGGATTTGCAAGGCCCTGCATATTGGTGCAAAAACCCATGTATGGGAAATCAAGATTTATAGCGACAAAGGCAAAATGAATTGTGTAAGTCGGCTTACTGTGGCAATCATCAATAAGCCTTGATAAAAGTTGATTACAAAAAAGGCAACAGAATATGTTGCCTTGTGAATAATTCTATAGAGCATCTATTTAGGCTCAAAACAGAAGCCATGCAAATTCAAAATAAATCTCATGCAAATTCAAAATAAAATACATGTAAATTCAAAATTACCGTATATTTGATAATGGAAAAATTTATTACACGACAGATTTCCAGACATATACATCTGCAAAAAAATAAATTCCCAATCATCGCTTTAACTGGTCCCAGGCAGTCAGGGAAAACTACATTATTAAAAGAATTATTTCCTGAATATCGCTATATATCATTAGAAAATCCAGATATACGCGCCTTCGCAACAGATGATCCTATTGGATTTTTAAACCTATATAACCAGCATGTTATTTTTGACGAGGTGCAACGCGTACCCCAACTTTTTTCTTATATACAAGGTATCGTAGACGACAGTGGACAAATGGGTCAATTTATCCTATCAGGCTCTCAAAATTTCCACCTGTTAAACAGTATCACACAAACGCTAGCCGGACGGGTAGCTCTATTTAAACTTTTACCATTCGATTTTTCTGAATTAAAAAACGCTGGTATCCAGAAAAATTCCTATTCTCAAACAGCGGTTAAAGGATTTTATCCCGCTATTTACACCCGAGAAATCGATCCTGTAGTATTTTACGCCAATTACATCCAAACCTATATAGAAAAAGACGTAACCGAGTTGTTAAATATCCGCGATTTAAACCTTTTCCGTACATTTATTGGTTTGTGCGCGGCTCGTGCTGGGCAACTGTTAAATATTAGCGCGCTGGCTAACGAATGTGACATTTCGCAACCTACCGCAAAAGCATGGMTTTCTATTCTCGAAAGCAGTTATATTACATTTCAGCTACAGCCTTATCATCAAAATTTCAATAAACGTCTGGTAAAAAGTCCTAAGCTTTATTTTTATGATACAGGTTTACTTAATTACCTGCTAGGCATCAGAACACCAGAAGATTTTGAACAAAACAGACTCAAGGGCAACCTTTTCGAAAATATGATCATTGCCGAATATCAGAAGAAAAACAATCATCAATATCTCCATCAGGATTATAACTTCTGGCAGGCAAGTAATGGTAGGGAAGTAGATTTATTAATAAAAACACACAATGGCTTTGACATTTTTGAAATCAAGGCAACTCACACCATTTCTGCCTCTTTATTTAAAGAGTTAGATTATTTTGAAGAATTAACGACTGGATTATTTATCAAAAAGCACTTAATTTATGGTGGTGATGAAGATCAGAAACGTACTAAATATGATGTAATCAGCTGGAGAAATACTTAGTTGTATTCTTTAGCGCCATGTTCCCTTCCTGGCGAACTACAACATACTACCTAAATTATTTTCAATCAAAAACGGAATAGACAAGGGAACCTGACCCCTGTCCACTTATTAACTAACATTCCGTAAGAGGACGGAAAGATCTTTATATTATAACAGCAATATTTATCCTCCGCATCCCAATTATTGAGATAAAATTAATCTGGATTCGAAATTTAATGCGGTAATATACCTCCGTATTCGGAAGTTTATGCTCAGAACGAATCGTAAGATTTTTACTCCTATATCTCTGTATCTTTGGTATGGCTCCAGGCAACCCCTGCATTTTTTCCCAATACCGGTTATAAATAGCAGTAAACACAACTTGGTCTCCAGACTTCAATAAGCCTGAGAGCTCCTGATMAGAATAATTACTGTAAATAGCCATGAAAAATAAGTCCCTTTCTGTAAAGCGATACAAACTCCCGCACATAAAGGGTATTTACATCTGCTTCGTATCAGATTGGGATCTGCTTAGGAGAAAAGGTGCCTTTTGCCCAACAATTAGAGATAAATTATACACAGATAAAATAAATCAATATCTTTGCGGCCTAAGTATTTTAACAATGACTGAACAAGAAAACAACAACAGTTTTGACTGGGTTTACTACATTTTAGGTATGTTTTTTGGAATTTTAACAGCCTTTATCATTTCCGGAAGTTTTGGGTATGCAATTCTTGGCGGTATCGTCGGTTTTATTTTTGGTGCCATTTTCTTAAACGGAATCGTTAAAGGCCGCGAATATTAAACTACATTTTTCTTTACTACACCTTCTCCCTATGAAGAAAATAATGCTTTTTGCTCTGTTTGCAATATTTGCCGGCAACACAATGGCGCAGGATGTAAAATTCCCGGCTATTGATTCGAGCCCTGCTGATATTGCTTATTTCCCTTTAAGTGTTGCAAAGGCTAAGGACGATTCTAAACCATTAATCAAAGTCGTCTATTCTCGCCCTTCAAAAAAAGGTCGGGAAATTTTTGGTGTACTTGAGCAATTTGGCAAAGTATGGCGTGTAGGTGCAAATGAATCGACAGAAATTAAATTCTATAAGACCGTAGTTATTGCCGGCAAGAAGATAAAAGCTGGTTCTTATAGCTTATTTGCCATCCCAAATAAAGACAACTGGACACTTATCATCAATAAACAGACTGATAAATGGGGCGCTTTTACTTATAATCAGGAAAAAGATTTGGTAAGAGTTGATGTTCCGGTAAAAACGCTAACCAGCACGGTTGAGTCACTGTGTATTACTTTTAAATCACAGGAAAAGGGCGCTAATTTAATTATTGCCTGGGATAAGACCTTTGTGGAACTCCCTATAGAAATAAAGTAGTTTTATTGAAGGCTCTTGCCTTTTTTTCTTCTCAGGATACTATCGAAATAGATCAATGCAATAACTACATCTATAAACAGGAAAGCAGTTAAAAAACCGGGAGTCAAGGTTTTGTCAACCGCCCCGGTTAGGTCAATTTTAACTTTAGGCAGTTCGTATGTAACAGTGCTATTGCCTATTGCATATATAAAAACCCCTGCAATGAAAGCTCCAAAAATAGCAGCTATACCATAAATAATTCGATTATCTACCCGTGTCTTTAGAGCTACAGGTTGCTTTTCAAGCTTTATCTGCTCCATCACGTTACGAGTAAAAGACATTGATGGCTCTTCCATCTCCATGCCTTTCAGTAACCTGGTTAATTCTTCGTCTTTTAATTCCATAATAATTCCTTTACCTCGTCTTTTAATAAAAATTCTAACCGCTCTTTTAGTCGCGCCCTTGCTCTGTGCAGCCTGACTTTAACTGTATTTGCCGGCATATTTAGTGCCGCCGCAATTTCTTCTAAACTTTGTTCGCCCTTATAAAACAACGTAACTATCGCGATATCATCGTTAGAAAGCGTAGAAATTGCCTCATCAAGATATTTGTTTGTAGATTTCCTTTCGGCCAGGTTATCACTCAAATCAGATTTATGTCCTTCCAGCTCCAGTTCATTTTCATTTCCGTGTATTGATTGTGTATCAATTCGCTTTTTCCGTAAAAAAGACATAGCCGTGGTATAAGTAATGGTATACAACCATGTAGAAAATTTAGACGTTTGCTTAAAGGTACCTAAGGCTTTGTATGCCTTTACAAAGCAATCCTGAGCAATTTCTTCTGCATCTTCCCTGTTTTTAGCAAAACGTATAGCAAGCGTAAATACAAAGCGCTGATGGCGTTTTACCAATTCCGAATAAGCGGAGGTATTACCCATCAGGACTTCTGCAATTAGGTCTTGATCTGTTTGCTGTTGCTGCATATACAGCTATGACGCCGAGGTAGGCCTGCAGGTTACAACAATTGATAAAAACTAATGGCTTACATTGGCCGTGATCTCCTTTGGTTAATCAAAGGAGATGACGAAGGTTGCTGCACCACACTTAAGCCCAAAACCTAATGGCTTCCAGCAAAGAATTTTAACCCCAGAATAGACCCAATTAGCGTTGCGATAAAAAAGATGCGCCAGAAATTGGCAGGTTCCTGAAAATACAATATTCCAACTATTACAGTTCCTACCGCTCCTATACCTGTCCACACTGCGTATGCCGTTCCCATTGGTAAAGTTTGGGTGGCTTTATTTAGGAAGTAAAAACTTAACGAAATACAAACAGCAAAAGCCAAACTCCATTTAAAGTTGGTAAAGTTATTGGATAGCTTTAAACAGGTGGTAAATCCAACCTCAAACAATCCGGCAATTATTAAAATAATCCAGCTCATAATTTTTTTTTCTGCAAAATTAGGCCGAATTAACAGGCCATTTTTTTACAAATGTTAAAAAATGAGTTTGCTATTTTATTTCTGCACGGATTCGGCTAAGCGTAACCTGGGTAACGCCAAGGTAAGAAGCAATATATCCCAGTTGGATTCTTTGGATCAAATTAGGTGAGTTTTTTAGCAACTCAGCATAACATTCTGACGCCGATTTAAATAATCTGGAAATATAGCGTTCTTCGAGCTTAATCAGCTCAAGCTCTGCCAGCTTTCTGCCCCAGTTTGCAAGGTCTATATTTTCCAAAAATAAGCGTTGTAAGGCTTCATCTTTAATTTCATAAAGAGTACTGTTCTCTAACAATTCTATGCTCTCGTAGCCCGGCTGTCCATTTATATAGCTGTTATAGGAAAACACAAAATCGCCTTCAAGGCCAAACCAAAAGGTGATCTGGTTATCCCTTCCTTCGCAATAAGCACGCGCAATGCCTTTCTGGATAAAGTAAGCCGAGCGGCCTATATGTCCCGCTTCAACTAAAACCTTATTTTTTGGCAGCGCTATCTTATGCATTTCACCAAGCAAAAGCTTAAGACTATCGGGCTTTAGCGGATAAATGCTGTTTATTTTTTTTATAAGCTCATCCAATGTATCTCAAAATTTAAATAAAGATAAAATAACAGCGACAAACATTTTTTTAAAATCTGTGTAACCTGAAATATTTTGATGTAGTCATAGCACACAGAACACAGATTCAAAACAACAGAATATTTAAAATATAAAATAGAATAACATGGGACCAGAATTAGTATTTATATCGCTTTTTGTTTGCACAACAGCAATGGTTTTTGGCATAAGATACATGTCTAACAAAGAAAAAATGGCAATGATAGAGCGCGGAATAGATCCGGGAATTGCCCGATCAAGGCAAAGCGCCCCTACTCCTTTTTTGAGTTTAAAATTTGGATTACTGATGGTTGGTTTAGGATTGGGTATACTAACTGCACTATTTTGCGTGCTGCAAGCAGGTATAGATGATGAAGAGGCTGTAGCAGTATATTTTGGATCAATCTTCATTTTTGGAGGCCTGGGGCTAATTGTATCTTATGTTGTAGAGAAAAAATGGCTTGATCAGCACAACAACTAAAATTACGGTAAGAATGTTTTTAGAGAGCCTGCTCATATTTGAGCAGGCTTTTATATTTTGTATCGCACAATTCGTCATCTCGAATGCATGTGAGAGATCTCTTCAACCTGCATAACCAAGAGATCTCTCACATGCATTCGAGATGACGGAAAGAGTGGAGGATACGACGACATGTGCTGACTTTTGTCAACCCAAAGTCAACAAACATTTTCTATATAAAATTAGATATAAATTAATCAATCGATTGATTAATTTTGCCTCACAATTTGATTACATGGAAAAAGCAGATAAGAGATCGAGTATTCTGGAGGCAGCTTCAAAGCTGTTTGCTGAATTAGGATATGAAGGTGCCTCAACCCGTCAGATTGCGAAAGAGGCAGGCGCAAATATGGCTATGATTAACTATTATTTTGGGTCAAAAGAAGGCGTATTCGTTGAAATGATGAATAACCGGATACAGGGATTCAAAGAGGAACTGAATAGCATTAGCAAAGACCGCCTATCGGGAATGGAAAAACTGTTAAAAGTAGTTGATGGCTATGCCACACGCATACTTTGCAATCACACTTTTCATAAAATGATGCATAGAGAGTTGTCTTTATCTCAAAGACCAGAAATGTTCATCACCATCAAAAATGCAATGGCCGAAAATCTGTTGGTTATCCAGCACATTATTGAAGATGGAATTGAAGATGGAAGCTTCAAAAAAGTGGATGTAAAAATGCTTATCGCTACTGTAATGGGAACCATAAGTTATGTAGCCATCTCCCCTTCTAAAATAACATCAGGAACTACGCTCGACATCAACAACAAAGAAGACCGAAAAATCATCACAGATCGTTTAATTACCCATTTAAAGGATCTCATCACTATTTATCTAACACCCCAACAATGATACGCAACACAATTAAATTAAGCCTTGTGGCTTTTCTGCTCCCTGGAATGCTATATGCCCAAAACATAAAAAAGCTAAGCCTACAGGAAGCAATTGAGTTAGGCATAAGTAACAGCAAGAATTTAAAACTATCACAAAGTAAAATTGATGAAGCTGTTTCTAAACTCGCATCAGTTAAAGACAACGCACTGCCTACAGCCAGTGCTTCCTTTTTATACAACCATGCCGAGATCCCCACTAATAAATTAAGCATTGGTGGCGCAGATCCAATTAATTTACCCAACAGAGCAGATGCATTTATAGGAACTGCCGCGGTGGAACAATTAGTATACGGAGGGGGTAAATTAAGGTATGCAGAAGCATCAACAAAATTGCTTACCGATGTTGCCCGTTTAGATGCCGATAAAAACAAAGAAGAAGTTAGCTACGCAGTAATAAACACTTACTATTCGTTGTTTAAAGTATTGCAAAGCAAAAAAGTAGTTGCCCAGAATCTGGAATCTATTGCCGGACAATTAAAGCAATCGCAGCGCTTTTTTGAGCAGGGAATAGTAACTAAAAACGATGTTTTAAGGTTTCAATTACAACAAGCCAATGTTTCGCTAACCGAAATGGAGATCGAAAACAACAGGAAAGTAATTAACTACAACCTGGATATTTTATTAGGGCTGGATGAAAACACGGAGATAGAAATTGCTGATCCGGATAATGCTTTAAAACCGGTTTCGCCATTAACATCATACATCGATTTGGCCTTATCCAACCGTCAGGAACTAAAACAGGCCGATTTGCAGAATAAGGTTGCAGATATGAACATCAAATCCATTCAGGCAAATACAATACCTACAGTTGGTGTTGGCGCAAACTTGTACTACATTAACCCAAGCGGGAAATTTATCCCTCCAACCAATCAGTACATTGTACCAATGACGCTTGGAGCCAATATTTCATGGAATATCGGAAGCTTATGGACCAATAAAAACAAAGTAACCGAAGCTCGCATTCAACAGAAAAATGTAGGTATCCAAAAAGATATTTTATCAGATCAGGTGAAAACGGAGATCAACAAAAATTATCAGGATTATCAACTGGCTTTAAATAAAATAAAAGTGCTTGAAACTTCTATTGCACAGGCTACTGAAAACGACAACTTACTGGCTTCGAAATACAAAAACAATGTTGCCTCAGCCATCGACCGCATTGATGCAGAAACGTTGCTTTACCAAGCCAAAATCAATTTAGAATTAGCTAAAGCAGATGCCGGACTGGCCTACTATACGCTATTAAAATCAACAGGAAAAATCGCCCAATAACTACCATAACAAATTACAGCAATGACAACTGAAAAGAAAAAGAAAAACAAAGTTATACCAATCATATTAGGGGTATTAATTGTAATTGGAGCCATATTTGGCACCAAAGAGTATATTTACTACAGCAAACACGTTGATACGGATGACGCACAGATTGATGGAGACATTAGCCCGGTAGTTGCACGTGTTGGAGGCTATGTAAAGGAAATTAAATTTGAAGAAAACACCGCTGTAAAAGAAGGCGATATCTTGGTTAAGCTTGATGATAGCGATTACAAAGTAAAGCTTGAGCAGGCCATGGCCGGACAAAAAGGTGCCAGTGCTGGCGTGGGTGTTTCTGAATCACAAATTGCGGCCACTGCAGCAAATACAAGTACTGCAAGGGCTAATATTGAAGAGGCAAGAGTTAAATTATCATTAGCCCAAAAGGATTACGATCGTTATGCAAACCTGATTAAAGATGGCTCTATTACCCAGCAGCAATTTGACCAGGCTAAGGCGCAAAAAGAATCGGCCCAAGCTGCATTTACTGCCGCTAACGACCAATATACTGCCGCAGTTAAGCAGGTTGGTACTACTCAGTCGCAGTTAGCAGTAAGCAATACTGGAGTTAGCCAGCATCAGTCGGAAGTTGATTTTGCTAAATTGCAGCTATCATATACCGACATTAAAGCACCGGCAACAGGAATTGTTTCTAAAAAGAATGTTCAAAAAGGGCAGCTGGTACAGGCCGGTCAGTCTTTGTTTTCTGTTGTAAATGAAAACAGTATTTATGTTACTGCAAACTTTAAAGAAACCCAGCTTGAAGAAATCAATCCCGGGTTAAAAGTTAAGGTAGAGGTTGACGCTTATCCGGATGCCGATGTACAGGGAGAGGTTTACAATTTTGCGCCTATTACCGGTGCAAAAGGCTCTTTGTTACCTCCCGACAATGCTACAGGTAACTTTGTAAAAGTAGTACAACGTGTGCCCGTAAAAATAAAAATCACTAAAGCACCTAAAGAGATCATGGCAAAATTACGCCCTGGTATGAGTGTTAAGGTTTCTGTTTCTATAAAAGACTAAAAATGGCCGAGAAAGGTTTAAAAAAGTGGATAATAACCTTTACAGTGATCACAGCTTCCTTACTGGAGCTGATTGATACCACTATTGTAAACGTTGCTATACCCCAAATACAAGGTAACCTGGGCGCCACCCTAGAGGATGTTGCCTGGCTATCTACCGGCTACGCTGTAGCTAACGTAATCGTATTGCCTATGTCGGGATGGCTGGGTAGTCGTTTTGGCCGTAAAAACTATTTCCTGTTCTCTATTATACTTTTTACCGTTGCATCATTTCTTTGCGGAAATGCAACCAACCTCGAAGAGCTGATCCTGTTCCGTATATTACAGGGGCTAGCCGGAGGAGGCTTAATTTCAACTGCTCAGGCCATATTAATTGAGACCTGGCCACGAGAAGATGTTGGTATTGCCACAGCCTTGTTTGGATTGGGCGCCGTTGTAGGGCCTACTGTAGGGCCAACAATTGGTGGTTATTTGTTAGAGATCAGTTCATGGCCGTTAATTTTTTATGTAAATATTCCCGTCGGCATCCTGGCGGCCTATTGTACCTATATGTTTGTTCGAGAGACACCTAAGGATGGAAAGGGTATGCCTGTAGATTGGTGGGGTATTGCATTACTTGCCGTTGCAGTTGGAAGTTTACAGACCGTATTGGAAAAAGGCGAAAGTGAAGACTGGTTTGCCACCCCTTATATCACAGCACTTGCAGTTACATCTGTCCTTGGCTTACTGCTGTTCATTTGGAGGGAGCTGAGCACCGACCACCCTATTGTGAACTTTAAGATTATGCGCCACAGGAGCTTTTCAGTGGGTATGTTTACCTCGTTTATCCTGGGCTTCGGGCTTTATGGGTCCGTTTTCGTGTTCCCTGTATTTTGCCAGAATTTACTGGGCTTCTCGCCTCTCCAAACGGGCGAATTGTTGTTCCCTGGTGGTTTATGTACCATCGTGATGATGCCATTTATTGGGATTTTCCTTAAAAAAGGCATTCCGGCTCAGTTTATGGCAACCATCGGGATGTTCCTCTTCTTCGTATTTTGTTCTATGCTGAGTAAATCTACCCTGCAATCAGGTACCAATGATTTCTTTCTTCCTTTAATGATAAGGGGTGTTGGTATGGCATTATTGTTTGTACCGTTAACCACTTTGGCCATTCAGGATCTGAAAGGTGCCGAGATTGGACAAGGCTCTGGTTTGAACAACATGATGAGACAACTTGGCGGTTCATTTGGTATCGCTGCATTAACTACTTTGATACATGTTCGTCAGGGTTTTCACCGCAGCAATTTACTCGTAAACATTAATGAATATAACCCTGCATTTACCGATCGTTTTAATGGCTTTATAAAGAATTTTATGGCCAAGGGATATAACTATTTAGACGCAAAAGCTTTGGCCGCAAAGGCCGTTGAAGGTGTGGTTACAAAACAGTCATTACTGCTCACTTATAGTGATGCATATTGGGTGGCGGGACTGATCCTTTTATGTTCAATTCCGCTGCTGTATCTTCAAAAGTTCAAAAAGAATGTTGAAGTTCCGGCAGACTTACACTAAACAAAACAGCCGTTAAGAAAATCTTAACGGCTGTTTTACCCCAAAAAATTAACAATTAAATTGCTTCATTTATTGCGTTTCCGCCCTCAAATCAGCACATAAGTTTAAAAGGATTTGTTTAACCTCTATGGTACTAAGTTAGTTTTTTTTGCAAAAAAATCAAAATTAAATTAATAGCACTTTGGGGTCTTTTTTTTGAATCATTTTTGGTAGCTTAAGCGCGAAAAAATACCCTTTAAATATGATGCAGAAACAACGCGCAAAAGGTCAGAGAGAATCAGTATTTAACAACGAAGTAGTATCCAGATTTGAACTCTATAACAGCCTTTTCCTTACCCTTCCTTTTTACAAGATTAAAGATACCGGCACACTGTTGCCATTATTTATAAAATACTGTGAAGATGGTGTAAATAACCATGAAACTCCGGCAGAAATTATTAATGCTTTTTTCAAGAAGTATACGCAAAATAACGGAGCTAAGGACGTGATTGATCTTCTGTTCAGATTTATCCAATATATTGAGCGCCAGGTGGTGTTATTTGATGCTGTTGAAGATGCATCTTTTAACAAACTTAATGCTTCTGATGAGCATAATGCATTGCTTTCTTATCTAAAAAAAGGAATTGATGACAGCTCTTTAAATCAGAAAATAGAAAAACTGATTGAGGAATTCTCTTTAAGACTTGTTTTAACCGCACACCCAACTCAATTTTATCCCGGAAGCGTATTGTCTATCATCACAGACCTTACCGCAGCCATTAAAATTAACGACATCACCAGCATCCACCTTTTGCTTCAGCAATTAGGTAAAACGCCATTTTTCAATAAAAAATCACCAACCCCGGTTGATGAAGCGCTAAGTTTAGCATGGTACCTCGAAAATGTGTTTTATTTTGCTGCAGCAAATATCCAATCGGAAATAGACAAAAGCCTGAACGATTACAGCCTTGACTCTAAAAAGATTATAGAATTAGGTTTTTGGCCGGGTGGCGATAGAGACGGTAACCCTAATGTACATACCGAATCTACCGTGCAGGTATCAAAAATGCTTCGCCAGATCTTGTTCAGATGCTATTACCGCGATTTTAGAAACCTAAAGAGACGCATCACCTTTAGAGGTGTGGATGAGCCTATCGCGATAGTTCACGATGTATTATACAAAAATGCATTTGATCCGAATATTGAAATGGAAAACATTTCAGACTTTCTGATCGAACACCTGAATAAAATTAAAAACACACTGATAGATAGCCACGACGGCCTGTTTGCCGATATCGTTTCTGACCTGATCCGTAAGGTTGAGCTTTATGGCAGTCACTTTGCCTCACTTGATATCAGACAGGACAGCAGGGTATTAAGAGACGTGCATGCCTATTGCCGACAAAGTAAACCGATCAATTCTATGTTCCCTGAGAACTACGACAGCTTATCGGAAGAAGAAAAAATCAAGACCCTTTCCTTTAAAAGTGCCAGAGTATCGCATAGCGATAAGGCCGATTCATTGGTTCAGGATACGCTTCAAACCATTACTGAAGTGAAACAAATACAGCAAAGCAATGGAGAACTTGCCTGCCACCGATTCATTATCAGTAATTGCCAGCAAGCGAGCGATATTTTGCAACTCATAGAGCTTTTCTTATGGAATGGATGGGAAGAAGATGATCTTTCTATTGATTTTGTTCCGCTATTTGAAACAGTTCATGACCTTGCTGATGCGGCTACAATTATGGAAACCTTGTATTCTCATCCGTTTTACAAAAAACATTTAAAGAAAAGAGGGAATAAACAAGACATTATGCTGGGCTTCTCTGACAGCACAAAAGATGGTGGTTATTTAATGGCAAACTGGTCCATTTTTAACGCCAAGGTTGCTTTAACAGAAACGGCAAACAAACACAATATTCAACTTGCATTTTTTGACGGTCGCGGTGGTCCGCCTTCAAGAGGTGGAGGTAAAACGCACCGTTTCTATGCCTCTATGGGTAAAGAGATAGCTAATAAAAACATCCAGCTTACCATTCAGGGACAAACAATCAGTTCTCAGTATGGGTCTATAGACAGTGCCGAATTCAACATTGAACAATTAATAAACGCAGGTATTTCTGCGGGTATTAAGGAGAGACATAATATTTTATTAGATCCTGTTCATAAAAATCTTTTGGATATAATGGCGCAGGAAAGTTATGAATCATTTGTAGCCCTGCGTAAGCATCCATTGTTTTTAAGTTACCTGGAGAAATTCTCGCCACTTACTTTGTTGTCTAAAATTACCATCAGCAGCAGGCCGGTAAAAAGAAATTCTGGTGGCGCATTAAAACTGGAAGACCTGAGAGCGATAAGCTTTGTTACTGCATGGAGCCAGCTTAAACAGAATATTCCAGGATTTTATGGTATGGGTACGGCATTAAAAAGCCAGGAAAAAGCAGGAAACTGGGATAAGGTTGTTAAAACCTATCAGGAATCCGGCTACTTTAAAACCATCATAGACAACTGTATGATGTCTATGAGCAAGTCTGACTTTGCTGTTACGGCTCATTTTATAAACGACAAGGAATACGGTGCTTTCTGGAAGATTCTTTTTGATGAATTTACGCTTTCTAAAGAGATGCTTTTAAAGTTGGCGGGTCATGAGACACTAATGGAGAATTATCCTGTAGAAAAGCGCTCTATTGCCGTTAGAGAGAAGATCGTACTGCCTTTGGTGCTTATCCAGCATTACGCTTTAGAACAGCTACAGAACGAAATTACAGAGGAAGAAAAACAATCATATGAGAAGCTTGCCATCAGAACGGTATATGGCATTGTAAATGCCGGACGTAACCTGGCATAAGATGGTCCCGTCATCTCCTTTGATTAACCAAAGGAGATGACGGGCGGAATGACGAGTGTGCTAAAAAAGTTTAAGCAATAAAAAGGGGGATCTCACACTGAAATCCCCCTTTTTATTATGTTGCTAAATTAATGCCTGTCAATTGATCCCATTACTTTTTGACCAAATGCATTTAATGCATCTTTTTCAACTGCTCCTGCTTTTACGTTCTCATGAACTTCAAGCGCTCCGCAGATATTGGTGATCATCTCTCCTGCTACATCAATTTCTTCCTCACTTACCCCTCTGAATTCACAAAAAGCTTCTAAAACTGATAAAGTTGCCTCAAGATTTTCTGGAGTAGTATTTTGGAATAGCTGTCTTATAACCGGAATTTTCATTATTTTATTTTATTAAATAATTCGCTTAATACTTCTGCTTTGTTCGTTTGAACCTGATCTACCAAAACGCCGCCTTCAAAGGCTGCAAAAGTTGGTAAATTGTCAACCGTTGCCAGTTTACGTGAAGCCGGAAGTTTTTCGGCATCCACAATTAAGAAAGCAACATCTTCGTTTTCAGCAGCTAGTTTCTTAAACTTAGGCTTCATGATTCGGCAATTCCCGCACCACGATGCAGCATACTGAACCATTACTTTCTTGTTTTCAGCAACATATTGTTGAAGATTATCTTCTGTTAATTCTAAAAACATAATTTTTAATTGATTAGTTAGCGCTTAAATATTCAGCAACGCCAGTTCTGTTTGCATTCATTGCTTCTTTTCCTTCTTCCCAGTTTGCAGGGCAAACTTCGCCATGTTTCTGAACGTGAGCGTAAGCATCAATTAAACGTAAATATTCTTTAACATTTCTACCTACTGGCATATCGTTAACGCTTTCATGGAAAACTTTGCCGGTTTCGTCAATTAGGTAAGTTGCTCTGAATGTAACGTTTGATCCAGAGAAGATTTCGTTTCCTTCTTCATCATATTCAACCTCTTGCTCAACAATACCTAAAATGTTAGACAATTGTCTATGAGTATCTGCTAAAATTGGATAAGTAACGCCTTCAATACCACCATTATCTTTTGGAGTGTTTAACCATGCAAAGTGCACTTCGTTTGTATCGCATGATGCACCAATTACAATTGTATTTCTTTTTTCAAAGTCAGGTAAAGCTGCTTGAAAAGCGTGCAATTCTGTTGGACAAACAAAAGTAAAATCCTTTGGATACCAGAATAATAAAACTTTTTTCCCTTTGCTTACTGCTTCTTCAAATACATTGATCTTTAAATCGTCACCCATTTCTGACATCGCATCGATACTAACACTTGGGAATTTTTTTCCTACTATAGCCATAATTATATTTTGTGTTTTATTGTTGTTTTTGATGGTGCAAAGGTAAGCCTATCTGTACTCAAAAACAACCATATTCAAGATATAACAGATACTTAATCTTGATAGGCACATAGACACAAACTATAACACAGAAAAACAAATTAGTTTTTATCTATTTGTGTTTTACCTCATTATTCTTCCTGCTTTATCAGTATTAACAGCAAATGGTTTTAGATATTCGTTTACCAGAACGGCAAACTCTCTTCTTGTAATATTTCGCGCAGGATCGTATTCCGTTTTAAACTTATATACAGTTTTCCAGTTCTTCTTAATCTCGTCTTCGGTATTCTTTGGCGATTTCCCTCCCACATAACAAACAAGGTTTAGTGTTGCGCCGATAGTCATTTCGGGCTCCTTATGTTCATCAAACCAGATCTGTGCCTTATAATAATACTCCTTAACAGGTTCTTTTATTTCTGCGGTTGATACCGTCCGCTCCGGTTCAAAATTAGCCACTCCGTTAACTATATCTGCTTTTAAAAATCCCGAAAGACCCAGAAACTGAATAGATTTCCAATTGGTATCAGTTGGTTTAATATCTGAAAATGGCATTAGGGACAACTGGTACTTCATTAGCTCGCCCTGAATCTCCTTTAACGGAGCCTGAGAGGTTTTAGTTTTGAAAAAAGCAGCATAAGCAGCCACAGCTCCGGCAGCCTGTCCTGCGGCGATGCTTTCAATTCCTGAATTTAGCAGCACAAGATTATCCTGTTCAGGAATAAGCAGATCGCTTAGAAATAGCTGATTTGAGGACGTATTTCCTGTATGTTCACCAGAGGCAATACTTGTTCTGTAAAGATTGTTATTATAAGTAAGGGAATGCCACGACTTATTTACATTTTGCAAAGGAATAGCAGCATTAACCTTTCCTGTTTTATCCGCATTAACCATGGCAATAGCCTTTATTGTTCTGCCGTCACTTAGCTGCGCACTCCAGCCGCTTCCAGATCTTTTTAATTTTATCCAGTTCGCATTTTTTATTATTGTCAGGTTTTTAAGTGTGTCTGTCCATGATTTTATCGCGGAGTTGATTTCGGCTTTATCTTGGGGCTTTTGCCTCTTAATCAGGCTGGCTTCTATCCCAGAAGATAAATTCCCTGAGGCGAGTGTGGCTTCAAAATCTTCTCCCGGTAATAATAAAACTGTTTTAGCACCAGAAACACTTGATTGAATGCTTGCTGCCAATGCACCCCTGCCATTACCAATAACCAAAACCCCTGTTTTAACGGTCTGGGCATTCCCCAACTGGAGAAATAATATAGTGGCTAGTACAGTAAAAAATCCCCTTTTCATTTTGTATATTTATTTTACATGTGCAATATCCCTTAAATCAATCTATTTTCAATACAATAGTAATTAAGGACAATTAATTTAACCTATTTTAACAATTTTAGGCCGGTTTGGCAAGCTAACATGACGCAAACGATCAACTCTGTTTTTAATGCCCAGCAAGCGCATAAATATACGCTTAGGACCAGTAATGCCGCACAAAGAATTAATAAATTAAAGGCATTAAAGCGCGGTATAGAAAAGCATGAGGCTGAGGTATATGTTGCTTTACAGCAGGATCTTCGCAAAAGCCAGTTTGAAGCTGCCGTTACCGAACTGATTTTTACTTATGCTGAAATTGATTTTGCGATTAAGAACGTCAAAAATTGGATGAGGCCTAAATACATTGGCAAAACAATAACCAACCTTTTTGCAAAAAATAGGCTTTATTATGAACCAAAAGGCGTTTGTTTGATCATTTCGCCGTGGAACTATCCTTTTCAATTGCTGATGGCCCCCTTAATCTCTGCCATTGCAGCAGGGAACTGCGCTATATTAAAACCATCAGAGCTCAGCCCGGCAACCAGCTCAGTTATTGCACGGATTATTGCCGAATGTTTTGAAGAGCAGGAAATCTGCTGCTTTGAGGGCGATGCCTCGGTATCAACAGCTTTGCTTGAACTGCCATTCGATCATATTTTCTTTACAGGAAGCACCGCCATTGGAAAGGTGGTGATGGAAGCCGCTGCAAAAAACCTCACTTCTGTAACATTGGAATTAGGAGGGAAATCTCCTACTGTAATTGATGGTACCGCCAACTTAAAGAGTGCAGCAGAAAAGATTGCCTGGGGGAAATTGATGAATGCCGGACAAACTTGTATTGCACCTGATTATGTTTTTATTCCGGAAGAAAAACAAGCTGAATTTATTGGGCATTATAAGGAATCCGTAAACAAAATGTTCTGCAACGGGAACAATACCATCGATCACTCCGTTTATGCTAAAATTATAAACGACAGGCATTTTAAAAGATTAACAGGACTGATTGCTGATGCAACAAATAAAGGCGCCAATGTGGCGTTTGGAGGCGAAACAGACCAGGGAAATAACACCATTAGCCCTACGGTTCTTACGCGAATCAGCGATGATTCAAATATCATGAACGAAGAAATTTTTGGCCCTCTATTGCCAATCATTACTTATAAAAGTTTAGATGAAGTAATTGACCGCATCAACAAAAAAAGCAAACCGCTGGCCCTATATATATTTAGCGATAGCAAAGAGAACATCCACCGTATTATAGCAAATACCAGTGCAGGTGGCACCTGTGTTAATGATGTATTAATTCATATCTCAAACCCGAAATTGCCTTTTGGGGGGGTAAACGGAAGCGGCATGGGAAGTTGCMATGGAGAATTCGGCTTCAAGTCGTTCAGCCACGAAAGAGCTGTTGTTTTCCAATCTAAGTTAGATATGACCGGGATGATTTATCCTCCTTATTATGGCAAAGACTGGGTATTAAAGTGGCTGAAAAAACTAATGTGATTAGCCTACCTTAACAGAAGTCATGGTTAATGAACCGCCGACTGCCTTATCGTTAAATAACGAAACTTCCTCATTATCATTTTTCAGACCAAGGGTATACATTAAGGGCAGATAATGCTCCGGAGTAGGGATGGCCAGCATAGCCTCTTTACCAAGCGATTGATAGTTCATCAAGGGATTGTGCTCATTGTTTAGAATCAGGCTTTTAAACTTATCGTTCATTTGTAAAGCCCAGTCATAGCCTCCGCCATTTATCATTTCCCAGCTCATCATCCTAAGATTGTGAACCATATTTCCGCTCCCAAGAATTAAAACCCCCTTCTTTCTTAAAAGTTGCAATTCCCTGGCCAGCTCATAATGATAGCGCGCATCCTTGGTATAGTCGATGCTCAATTGCAATACAGGGATATTTGCMTCTGGGTACATGTGTCTTACAACAGTCCATGCACCATGGTCAAGCCCCCAGTCATGATCCAGGCCAACTTGCGTATGTTGTATAAGTCCTGCCGTTTCAGCAGCAAGTTCCGGATTTCCGGGTGCGGGATAAACTACATCAAAAAGTGCCTGTGGAAACCCGCCAAAATCATGTATAGTTTTAGGGAAATCCATGGCAGTAATGTGCGTGCCTTTGGTAAACCAATGTGCAGAAACCACCAGTACTGCTGTTGGAACTGGCATATTTTGAGCCATAGAGGCCCATTTGTTGCTAAACTCATTACCCTCAATCCCATTCATTGGAGATCCGTGCCCCACAAATAGAACAGGCATAAGGTTTTCCTGAATTGGCAACCCGCTTGTGAATGTTTTGAATTGAGATAAGTTAGTCATAATGAGTAGAAATTAATACAGGCCGTCTTATCCAGACGGCCTGTAAAATCAATTATTTTGCCTGAACAAATTCCAGGTTTAAGGCTATTTTAACGTCTTTACCTACACCCATTCCTGTTGGATCATATTTGATATTATAATCTAAACGATTAATGGTTGTGTTAGCTGAGAAACCTGCTTTGGTATTTCCTTGCTGATCTTTAGCTGTTCCGCCGAATACTACATTGAACTTAACATCTTTCGTTACATCACGAATTGTCAATTTTCCACTCAATTCATAGTTATTTCCTTTCAATTTTTTAAATGAAGTGCTTTCGAAAGTCATGTATGGAAAAGTTTCAGCATTAAAAAAATCATCAGATTTTAAGTGCTTATCGCGAGGTTCAACACTTGTAGAAATACTGTTTACATCAACTGAAAAGCTGATTTTTGCATCAGTTAAATCCTCTTTAGCTGCAGTAACTGCGCCATCAAACTTTTTAAATGATCCATCTACAAATGAGATTCCCATGTGTTTCACTGAGAAATTTATAAATGAGTGCATCGGATCTACCGTCCACTTTGTTTGTGCGAAAGACGCAACACTGATTGAAATTGCAACCAGGAATAAAAATACCTTTTTCATAATTTTTTTGAGTTTTAATTTTACAAAAGTACACCTCTGGGTTTTAGCCGGCCTTGATGTATGGTAAGAAAGATAATCAATAAAATTGAAGCTTCCCACATTTCAATAAAGCCATTTTTAACTTACCTTAGCTCCAAAGTAATATTAATGAACAGGATTCTAGCCTTACTACTATGTCTGGGTGTTTTCTCTGCTTTCGCTGCAAAGCCAAAACACCAATACGTTAAAATTAAAACGGATATGGGCGAATGTATAATCATGCTTTACAATGAAACTCCCCAGCACCGGGATAATTTTGTATCCCTCATTAAAAAGGGTGTTTTTGAGGGCACTTTATTTCATCGGGTTATCAAAAACTTCATGATTCAGGGGGGCGATCCGGATTCAAAAGTTGCAAAACAAGGGGAATTGCTGGGAAATGGAACTGTAGGCTATACCATTCCCGCTGAATTTAGAGACAGTTTATTTCATAAAAAAGGTGCGCTTGGCGCTGCAAGAGACGACAATCCCGAAAAGGCATCAAGCGGATCTCAGTTCTACATTGTTCAGGGTAAAAAATTTACAGATCAGGGATTAGATTCATTAGAAACGAATCGCCTCCATTTCAAAATACCGGTTTGGCAGAGAGAAGTCTATAAGAATTTAGGCGGCACACCACATCTGGACAGAAATTATACTGTTTTTGGTGAGGTTGTTCAGGGCTTAGATATGGTTGATAAAATCGCTGCTGTTTCCAGGGATTCAAACGACCGCCCCTTTGCTGATGTGAAGATGTCTGTTTCTGTATTAAAAAGGCGCGCAGCTAAAAAATTAGAAAAATTATATAATTTATGAAGATCATCTCTTACAATGTTAACGGCATTCGCTCTGCATCAACAAAAAATTTTTTTGGGTGGCTACAGTCAACCGATGCCGATATGGTTTGCTTGCAGGAAGTGAAGGCCCTGCCTTCTCAAATTCCGGAGATACTTGCCTTAATTGAGCAATTAGGGTATCATCACTACTGGTTTCCGGCAGAGAAAAAAGGATATAGCGGAGTGGCTATCCTTACCAGAATAAAACCAAATCATGTGGAGTACGGTTGCGGAGAAGAATGGATAGATAAAGAAGGACGTATTTTAAGAGCTGATTTTGACGGTTTCTCTTTAATGAGCCTCTACATGCCATCTGGATCCAGTGGGGACGACAGACAGGTCAAGAAGTACGAATTCATGCATTTCTTTGATACATATATTGGAGACCTGCGCAAGGAGTATCCTAATTTGATTATTTCAGGCGATTACAACATTTGCCATACCGCCATCGACATTCACAACCCAAAATMAAATGCAAACTCTTCGGGTTTCTTACCTGAAGAACGTGAATGGATGGAGCTGTTTTTAAACAATGGGTTCATAGATACTTTCAGGCACTTTAATAAAGATCCGCACCACTATACTTGGTGGAGTTTTAGAGCAAATTCAAGGGCTAAGAACCTGGGGTGGCGCATCGATTACCATTTAGCAACCCAACCTCTTTTAAATAGGCTGAAACACGTTTCAATACTTCCCGACGCAATTCATTCGGATCATTGCCCTGTTCTATTAGAGCTAAATCCCTAAACCATGTCTGCCCTCTTAATAACAGATATTGACACGCTTGTAGGCACTCACCCTAAAAACATTTCTGTTTTAAAAGGTGGTGCTATGAATACTTTGCCTGTTATAAACAACGCCTGGATATTATGTGAGGGGGGATTAATAACTGGTTTTGGCAGTATGGACAACCTACCTGCTGATCTGCCTACATCATTAACCTCCATTTCTGCTAAAGGAGGTTATGTTTTTCCCTCTTGGTGCGACTCACATACACACATTGTATTTGCTGCTTCCAGAGAAGAGGAATTTGTAATGAAGATTAAAGGAAAAGGCTATGAAGAAATAGCGGCTGCAGGGGGTGGTATTTTGAACTCGGCCCGTAAACTCCAGCACGAATCTGAAGATCACCTATTCGAAAGCGCCTCCATCAGGCTAAACGACATGATTAAGCAGGGAACCGGAGCCGTTGAAATTAAGAGCGGCTACGGACTAACTTTTGATAGTGAATTAAAAATGCTTAGGGTAATCAGGCGGCTTAAAGACGCTTTTAAAATTCCTGTTAAGGCGTCGTTCCTTGCTGCTCATACTTTTCCTGAAGACTATAAAAAAGATCGTAACGGATACATTAGGCTTATTATAGAGCAAATGCTCCCTGGAATAGCTAACGAAGGACTGGCAGACTATATGGATGTTTTTTGTGAAAAAGGCTTTTTTTCTGCGGAAGAAACGGATAAACTTTTAGAAGCCGGTGTGAAATATGGATTACCGCCTAAAATTCATGCAAACCAATTGTCTATATCAGGCGGCGTTCAGGTTGGTGTAAAACATAATGCGATTTCCGTGGATCACCTTGAAGCTACCGATGAGGATGTGATTAACTGTTTAAGCACAAGCAATACAATTGCTACCCTTCTTCCATCTTGTTCTTTGTACCTTGGTATTCCCTTTGCAAATGCCCGCGGCCTAATTAATGCGAATGTTCCCGTGGCATTAGCCTCTGATTTTAACCCCGGCTCTACGCCTTCAGGAAATATGAATTTTGTGGTTTCGTTAGGCTGTATTAAATTAAAGATGCTCCCGGAAGAAGCTATTAATGCCGCTACTTTAAATGGAGCTGCCGCAATGCAGTTATCAGATGTTGCAGGAAGCATTGCAATAGGGAAAAAAGCGAACCTTTTCATTACCCGCCCCATGAGTTCAATAGCTTATCTGCCTTATAGTTTTGGGCAGTCGCAAATAGAAAAAATCATTTTAAACGGAGAAGTAAACTAATGGATGGACTTAGAATTTATTCGAATAAGGATATTCTAAAATTAGTCAATATCCGCAGCCGCGAAACAAAATTAGGTGAGCGCGTGAAGGTCATTGCTACTTTAGAAGATCTGAATACTTCCGAGGCCCGTTTTGTATTACTGGGAATTCCTGAAGATATCGGGGTAAGAGCCAATTACGGTCTGTCGGGCACATCTACAGCATGGGGTCCGGCGCTTAAAGCTCTTCTTAATACCCAAAGTAACCGCTTTTTAGATGGGTCAGAATTAGTCGTTCTAGGCCATTTTGAGTTTACTGAACCCCAAAATAATACGATTGAAGCATTCCAGAAAAAGGTATCAGAAATAGATAATCAAGTTTACGAATGTGTTCTTAAAATTATAGCTGCAGGCAAAACCCCCATTATTGTTGGCGGAGGGCACAATAATGCCTATCCCATCATTAAAGCGCTGGCCTCAGTCCACAAGAAGGCTGTTGATATACTCAATATAGACGCTCATGCCGACTTAAGAGAGCCAAAAGGCAGGCATAGTGGCAATAGCTTCAGTTATGCCTTAAAAGAGGGTTATTTAGCCAAATACGGGATCTTTGGATTGCACCATAATTACAACAATGAAGCAATTCTAAAACAAATAGAAGAGAATGAAAAAATACAGGTTGTTTTCTTTGATGATATCTTATTGTCGGACGCTACAGTAACCCTTTGGACCCCATTCATCAGTGCCTTTAAAAATCCTGGTCTAGAAATCGATCTTGATAGTATAGAGAATATGCTGTCAAGTGCTGCTACGCCTTCCGGATTTAGCTTAAATGACATCAGAAAGCTCATTCTTCGGTCATCAAAACAATTTGCCTATTTGCACATATGTGAAGGCGCAAGCGAAATGGCCGATGGAAGAACCAGTTCCTTTACTGGCAAAAGTATTGCCTACCTGATCACTGATTTCCTGAAATCATACACCCTATGAGGTGTAATACATAAATCCATTTGGACATCATGTTCATTTACATCCTCTATATCATCTCCTGATTCGAAAAAGGAAACACCCACCTTAAGTGTGGTCAAGCCCTGTAGAAACCTGTCATAAAACCCTTTCCCATAGCCAACCCTATAGCCTCTTTCATCAAAAGCCAATAATGGAATGATCACCATTTCCACATCCCCACTGTGGAGTTCTCCTTTTTGAGGCTCTAGAATATCATATAAGTTCTTTTCTAAACCATCCTTCCCTGAATAAACATAATTGTGCATTAAGGCCGTTTCAAAATCTGCTTTTGGGACAATAATTTTTATATCAGGATGGTTATTTCTAAGCCAATCGATGAAAAGAAATGTATCTGGTTCGTTTTTCTCAACTATGGGTAAAAAAACATGGATTGTCTTCACCTCCGAAAAATCAAGTCTTGAAAAATGAGCTAATAATTGGTTACTAAGTGCAGGTATTGCCGAGGGGGAGAGTAATTTTCTCTTGTTCAATGCTAATTTCCTAAGTTCTGCCTTTTTCATTTAAACAAATATAAAAAAAGATGGCTTCGGGAACCACTCCGAAGCCACAATCAACCTAAACCTAAAACTAAACTATGAAAATTCTTATTTTACTCTTTCTACGTAATCGCCAGTGCGTGTATCTATCTTAACTTTATCGCCTTGATTGATAAACATTGGCACTTTTATTTCAACTCCGGTCTCTACTGTTGCATATTTAAGTGCGTTTGTAGAGGTATCGCCTTTAACTGCTGGCTCAGAGTACGTTATTTCTAATTCAACATGTGAAGGTGTTTGTGCCATAATAGGCTCGTCACTTTCAAATGCGATAATTACATTCATTCCTTCTTTCAAAAAGCGAAGGCTTTTACCAAATAACACCTTTGGTATGTTAAACTGCTCGTAAGTAGTATTATCCATTACTACAAGTGCTTCACCATCTTCATACAAGTATTGGTAATCGTTGGTTTCAACACGGCAAATCTCAACATCTTCATCAACACGGAACCTATATTCTACAAGTTTCCCTGTTTTTACATTCCGCATTCTTGCTTGATAAAAAGCGCGTAAATTACCTGGTGTACGGTGTAGAAACTCTTCTACTTGCACTAATTCTCCGTTAAAACGAAGGATATTACCATTTTTTACTTCTGATGCTTTTGCCATTTTATTCTGAAATTTTGCCTAAACCACCGGCTCTTTTTCGTGCCGCAAAGGTATAAACTATTTATTAATTCTACAATAGTAATTTAAAAATATTTTTTTATCGTTCTTTAATGCCCAAATCGACCGCTTTTGCACTTATCACAAATATAATTTTTGTTATTTATAATCCGTTATTTGAACGAAATGGTTACAAAACGAATACTCAGCTTCCTGATTTGAGCCTACTATTACAAGCCGGTCAGCCGTAAAACGTGCGATCAGTTCATGATACCATACAACACCTTGCTTATCTAAGTTTGAGGTCGGCTCATCCAATAAAAGTATTGGTGTATCTGTACAACATGCCAGAACGAGCTTGGTTCGCTGTTTCATTCCAGACGAGAAGTGTTTTAGTGCCTTGTCTTGCGATTTCTTTAATCCAAGCAGATCCAAGACCATCTCTTCATCAAAGCCCTTCTGCAGCGTCTTAAACCTGAAATGGAAATCGATGGTTTCCTGCAGCGTAAATTCTTCGATCAAATCTAAATACGGTGCCGCAAAACTGATATATTCATAGATTCGCTCTACGGGTATATTCTTCTGATTATTATAGGTTATAGCACCCTCCGACGGAGATAAATTTCCCAGTACAACACTCAAAAGTGTCGATTTTCCAGAGCCATTTGGGCCTAAGATTGCGTATTTGCCGCCAGAATTAAATTGATAATTTATTCCTTTAAAAATCCATTCCTGGTTAAACCTTCGCCCAATGTCCTCTAAAGTAATTGTCATTGATTGATCAATTAGCTTCCAGAACCAAAGCCCTTCATTACACCTCTGTTTGAGTTTCTAATAAAATCAACTATTTCATCACGAATTTMTGTTGGTTTAAATTCTGCTTCAATCATATCCAACGCTTTAGTAACGTTATTATGTTTCACAAATAAAACCCTATAGATCTCCTGTATCTCGTTAATCTTTTCAGACGAAAAGCCTCTCCTTCTCAAACCTACTGAGTTAATTCCTGCATACGAAAGCGGCTCTCTTGCTGCTTTAACGTAAGGCGGAACATCTTTCCTTACCAGGGAACCTCCGGTAACAAAGGCATGGGCACCAACTTTTACAAATTGATGGATAGCCACTAGTCCTGCCAGTACTACATAATTACCAATGGTAATATGGCCTGCCAAGGTGGTGCTATTAGAAAAAATGCAGTAATCTCCAACTTCACAGTCATGAGCGATGTGAGAATATGCCTGTATAAGGCAATTACTTCCTATTACCGTCTTCCACTTGTCTTTTGTTCCCCTGTTTATAGTCACGCACTCTCGGATAGTGGTATTGTCTCCAATCTCAGCTGTGGTTACCTCACCAGCAAATTTTAAATCCTGAGGCACACCAGAAATTACTGAGCCCGGAAAAACCCGGCAGTTCTTTCCAATACGCGCTCCATCCATAATGACTACGTTAGAACCTATCCAGGTTCCCTCACCAATCTCTACGTCCTTATGTATCACTGCAAAAGGCTCTATTACCACATTATCGGCAATTTTTGCCTGAGGGTGTATATACGCTAGGGGTTGTATCATGCTACTGGTTCGCTATCTTTTACTTTTACAATTTGTGCCATCATCTCTGCTTCCACAACTACCTTGCCTCCAACCATTCCGACACCCTTCATCTGGGCAATTCCCCTTCTGATTGGTTCCATCAAATCGCATCTGAAAACAATAGTATCGCCTGGCGATACTTGAGCCCTAAAGCGTACATTATCTATTTTTAAGAACAAGGTAAGGTAATTTCTTGGATCTGGAACTGTGCTCAGAACCAAAATACCTCCGGTCTGCGCCATTGCCTCAATTTGAATTACTCCCGGGAACACTGGCGCTCCAGGGAAATGTCCTTTAAAAAACTCTTCATTCATGGTAACATTCTTAACGCCAACTACGTGTGTTTTAGAAAGTTCCAATATTTTATCAATAAATAGAAAAGGTTGTCTGTGCGGTAAAATATCCATGATTTGAACCACGTCGTAAAGTGGTTTTACCGATGGGTCATAAACGTGCTGTACCTTTTTGTTTTTTTCTTTTTTGATTGCTGCTTTAATCTTTTTTGCAAAGGCAACATTTGCTGCATGACCTGGGCGGGCAGCCATAATATGGCCCTTTAAATGCACTCCAACAAGCGCAAGATCACCTATCATGTCCAACAATTTATGTCTGGCAGGTTCATTTTGATACCTTAATTCCRTGTTATTTAAGATCCCCTGTGGAGCAACCTCTATCGCCTTTCTATTAAAAATAGTGGCTAAATGGTCTAGTTCCTCTTTGGTAACTTCTTTGTCAACAATAACTATGGCATTATTTAAATCACCTCCTTTAATCAGATTATTTTGTAATTGATATTCAAGTTCGTGTAAAAAACAAAAAGTTCTGCACGATGCAATTTCCTTTCTGAATTCAGCAATACTTGAAATGCCAGCATGCTGACTGCCTAAAACAGGTGAATTATAATCTATCATACAGGTAAACCTATAGTCGTCAAGCGGCATTGCTACAATCTCAACTTTTCTATCCGGTTCTGTATAAGTTATATTATGTGGTATTTGAAAGTACTCGCGATCGATATCTTGTTGCTGAATTCCGGCTGCTTCTAGTGCTTCTAGGAATAGGATTGCGCTGCCATCCATAATTGGCGTTTCCGGACCATCCACTTTCATAAGCACATTATCCAGATCCATACCTACAAGCGAGGCCATTACATGCTCAACGGTACTTACACTTGCGCCATTCTGAGAAATAGTTGTGCCTCTGGCAGTATCAGTAACATTATCACAATCTGCATCAACTATTGGCGCTCCTGGTAAATCTACTCTTTGGAATTTAAATCCATGATTTTCAGGTGCGGGACAAAAAGTTAATGTAACATTTGCTCCGGTATGCAGGCCTACCCCTTTTACGGAAACCTCGTTCTTAATGGTCTTTTGCTTAACGTTCATTATTTATCTTGTATTGTACTGTTTTGCTCAATTAACGCTTTTAATTGTGCGATAGTTGTTTCTAAGGCTGCTATTCTTTTTTCAACAGCAGGTAATTGTTTAAATATTACAGATGCGCGCATCCAATCTCTTAGTGGCTGGGCAGGGCTGCCGTGCCATTGTTTATTTTCTTCTGTTGTACTAAAATTAATACCCGCCTGTGCGCCAATTTGTGTTCCCTTAGCTAATGATAGGTGACCCGCAATACCAACCTGTCCTCCAACAACGGATTTCTCACCCAGTTTGGTACTTCCCGAAATTCCGGTTTGCGCGGCAACAACACTGTGTTCACCAACATCAACATTGTGGGCAATTTGAATAAGATTATCCAATTTAACCCCTTTTCTAATGAAAGTGGATCCCATTGTTGCCCTATCGATCGTAGTATTCGCGCCAATCTCAACATCATCTTCAATAACCACATTGCCAATTTGGGCAATTTTTGAATAGGTCCCGTCAGCTTGTGGGGCAAACCCAAAGCCATCACTACCTACTACAGTGTTTGCGTGTATAAAAACCCGATCTCCAATAACTGACCGGTTATAAATCTTTACCCCCGGAAAAAGTGTACACCCCGTTCCAATTTTGGTATCAGGGCCCACGTAAACCTGAGCAAGTATTTTCGAGTTATCTCCTATTTCTACGTTTTCTGCGATATAAGAAAAGGCTGCTATAAAGACATTTTTACCCAATTTTGCAGTTGGGTGCACAAAGGATGGCTGTTCAATTCCTGATGAGTCATTAACCTGACTAATCACTTCATTGTACCTGTCTAACAACACAGAAAATGCACTATAAGGATCTGCAACCTTAATTAAGGTACTTTTTACAGCCTGTGCAGGCAAAAAATCTTGACTAACAATAACTACAGAGGCATTGGTAGAATATAAATAGTTCTCGTATTTCGGGTTGGACAAAAAGCATAAAGATCCCGGCTTGCCATCTTCTATTTTAGAAAGCTCTTCGACTTTTACATTTTCGTCGCCCTCAATGGTGCCATTTATAAATTCGCTTATCTGCTTGGCAGTAAATTGCATTTTACAAAGTTATATGTTAAATTGATATGAACAAATAAACCTATTTAGGTTATTATAATTCCATCTTAGATTAAGAAACTAAAAACGGGATTAAAAACTAATTATTTTGTTAAATTATGCTAAATAATTCTCGGGTAGCAAAGTATGTGCTTTTTCACTGTTTTGTCTAAAGATTCTAAGTTAGATAAATCTGATGCTTTTGCAATATCAATTATGATATTGTTTTTTAATAGGATATTAATATTGCTGTTCCCCGCATCATATGCCCTGTTTCTTATTACATCGGTAAAAACAAAATAGGACACTTCATCATCATTAAGTTTCAAAAATTCCGCGGTGTTCTCCTTAAGCACATCTACTCTGTTCTGATCTGGAGCATCATTTGTAATTTCAACTTTATAAAGATTCCTGTTAGTAAGCATTTTGCACAATTGGGCCAATATTCTATCCGGATGGTCTCGCCAAACTTTAATGGAGGCAAAAATGTCCTGATCATCAAGTTGGGCGAACATATTTAAATGAATCTCTTCAGAAAAGAAACTTGTCTCCGTAACGTCATTTATTAAAAAATGCTGAAGCGCAGGTGTTGCAAAAAGAGCCTCTCCCTTAACTGCAAGTTCCTTTGCGCGTTTCAAAATTTTCACCAGCACCATTTCTCCTGCAATAACTGTTTTATGCAAATAAACCTGCCAATACATCAGTCTTCTGGAAATCAAAAAGTTCTCTATTGAGTAAATTCCCTTTTCTTCAATTACCAGGTTATCGTCCAGCACATTAAACATCTTAATGATGCGGTCAAAACTGATTACACCTTCGCTTACTCCGGTAAAAAAGCTATCCCGGTTCAGGTAATCCATTCTGTCAAGATCCAGCTGACCAGAAACAAGTTGAGCCAGAAAATTCTTATGGTATTTGCCTTTAAAAATATCAATTGCCGGGGTTAATCTTCCGCCAAATTCTGCATTAAGCTTTTCCATAATAAGCATGGAAATATCTTCATGCTTTATTCCGTTAACCAACGAATACTCAAGCGCATGCGAAAAAGGCCCATGTCCGATGTCATGTAGTAAGATTGCAATTGTGGCAGCCTCTTCTTCTTCCTTATTAATCTCATGCCCTTTGCTTCTTAAAATTTCAATAGCCAATCCCATCAGATGCATTGCCCCTAAAGCGTGGTGAAATCGGGTATGTAACGCTCCCGGATACACCAAATGGGTCATCCCCAATTGCTTTATATACCTCAACCTTTGAAAATAAGGATGAGAGATGAGATCAAATACTATTTCTGAAGGAATATTTATGAAACCATAAACAGGATCATTTATTATTTTCTTTTTGTTCAATCCTTAAAAATAAATTATACGGTACAAAAATTGCTATTTTTATCCATAGTAAGAAAGACACAGTCTCTTTTTGACAAATTAATTCACATTATAAAATACGATAATGCAGGAAACCAAGATTCTATGGGCCGACGATGAGATAAACTTATTAAAACCACATATATTACTGTTAAACGAAAAAGGATATCATGTTACCACCTACACTAATGGTAACGATGCCCTTGAAGCATTTGGGAAAGAACACTTTGACCTGGTTTTTCTTGATGAAAACATGCCTGGTATGAGTGGTCTCGAAACCCTTACCGCAATAAAAAACATTAGAAATGATGTTCCGGTTGTACTAATTACCAAAAGCGAAGAAGAAAACCTGATGGAAGATGCCATCGGGTCTAAAATAGATGACTACCTTATTAAGCCCGTTAATCCGAAACAGGTTTTATTAACCATAAAGAAAATTATAGACAATAAGCGTCTTGTAAGCGAAAGAACCTCCATGGCTTACCAACAGGACTTCAGGCGCCTGGGAATGACTTTAAACGATAAGTTAAGCTACGAAGAGTGGGTAGATGTTTATAAAAAATTAGTCTTCTGGGAACTTGAGCTAGAGAAACTTGATGATCCGCAAATGCACGAGATTCTGACAATGCAAAAGTCAGAAGCAAATATGCAGTTCTCAAAATTCATTGAAGACCATTACTTAGGCTGGGTTAATGGCAAAGGCAAAGCCCCCTTGCTTTCAAACGAGTTATTAAAGAAAAAAGCATTCCCTTTAATTAATAACAATGTTCCTGTCTTCTTTATTCTTATTGATAACTTAAGGTACGATCAATGGCGGATTATTAATCCCCTGATTACTGAACATTTCCGTTTGGACGAGGAAGATACGTATTCAAGTATCTTACCTACTGCAACCCAATATGCACGTAATTCGATATTCTCTGGGTTAATGCCGCTGGAAATGGAAAAACGCTTTCCTGGATTATGGCAAAACGATGATGATGAGGGCGGAAAAAACATGCACGAAGGTGCCTTTTTGGCAGATCAGATTAAGCGTAGCCTGCGTAAAGATTGTAAATTCAGCTACAACAAAATATTAACTTACGACGACGGGAAGGCCCTTAATGAGCAAGTGAACAATTTGCTGCAAAACGAGTTTAATGCTATTGTATATAACTTTGTCGACATGCTATCGCATGCCAGAACAGACATGCAAATGATTCGTGAGCTGGCCAACGACGATGCCGCCTACCGTTCACTAACCCTCTCATGGTTTGAGCATTCTCCTTTAATGGATCTTTTGAAAAAAATCTCTCAGAAGAATGTTAAGCTGATTATCACGACAGACCATGGAACAATAAGGGTAAAACATCCAAGCAAAGTTATTGGCGATAGAAATACCAATACAAATCTTCGCTACAAGCAAGGGCGTAACCTTAATTTTAATGCAAAAGAGGTTTTTCTTATTAAAAATCCTCACGAGGCCCAATTGCCAAAAATTAATATTAGCTCCAATTATATCTTTGCAAAAGAAGACCGTTATTTTGTTTACCAGAACAACTATAACCAATTCGTAAATTACTACAATGAAACCTTCCAGCATGGGGGTATTTCATTAGAAGAGATGATTATACCAATTGCCACATACAGTTCAAGATAATAATGAATATTAATGTAAACAGCTTATCTGATTTAGATCAAGCCGCTATTGCCCTGTTAGATTTTGCCGGAACTGAAAAAATATTTGTTTTTGAAGGAGACATGGGGGCTGGAAAAACAACTTTTATTAAAGTCATAGCAAAAGCGCTTGGCGTAAAAGAACTGGTTTCAAGTCCAACCTTTTCCATTGTAAACGAATACGAGGGAAAAGGCAACATCTTTTATCATTTTGATTTCTATCGTATTAAAAACCTCCAGGAGGCATACGATATTGGCTACGAAGAGTATTTTTTTTCAGGAAATACCTGCTTTATCGAATGGCCCGAAAAAGTTGAAGAGCTTTTACCGGAGCACTATATTAAAGTTGAGATCAAAATGTTAAGTGAAAACGAGAGGGTACTGTCCATCAATAAAATATAAAATGGCAAACCCTGATTTTTAGGTTATTTTTCTTAATTTCAAGCTAAAATATCACATAAACAAATATGGCTACAGGATTACGCGAAGGTATGGCCTCCATTGCTCAAAAAGGGCTTTTACAACCCAAAGAGACAATGTCAGAAACCAGTCAGAAAAGCAATAGTTTGTATATTGGCATTCCAAAAGAAATCTCTTTCCAGGAAAACCGAATTGCACTGACTCCTTTATCGGTTGCCCTCTTGGTTAACAATGGGCATAAAGTTATAATTGAAACCGGCGCTGGCGTTGGTTCAAATTTTTCAGATAACGACTATAGCGAACAGGGTGCGATTATCTCTTTTAATAAAAAGGATGTATTTAATGCTGATATCCTGGTTAAAATAGCCCCGCCAACTTTAGAAGAGGTTGCCCTCATGCATAAAGGACAGACTTTAATATCGGCGCTTCAAATGGGCGGACTAAAAGAAACCTATCTAAAAGCGCTTCTTAATAAGAAAATCAATGCCATTTGCTTTGAAAACCTTAGAGATGAAGGAAATATTCTAAGCGTAGTACGTGCAATGAGTGAAATTGTTGGAGCAACCTCTATTTTCATCGCTGCAGAATATCTCAGCAATGTAACAGGAGGAAAAGGATTGATGCTTGGGGGCTTTACAGGCGTTCCGCCAACCGAGATTGTAATTCTTGGCGCAGGAACCGTTGGAGAATATGCCGCGCGTACAGCCCTTGCGCTAGGCGCGGAGGTAAAAGTATTCGACAGTTCTATTTATCGCTTAAGACGCCTTCAAAATAACCTGGGAAGCCGGGTATTCACCTCTGTAATGCAACCTATAGTCCTTGGTAAAGCAATTACTACCTGCGATGTTGTTATTGGCGCCATCAGAGCAACTCACGGAAGAAGCCCCTGCATTGTAATGGAAGAAACCGTAACCCGAATGAAACCCAATTCGGTTGTAATCGATGTAAGCATAGACCAGGGTGGTTGTTTCGAAACCTCAGAAGTCACCAATCATAAGGACCCCGTGTTTAGGAAACATGATGTAATCCATTATTGCGTTCCTAATATCGCTTCTCGGGTGCCTCGCACGGMGTCATATGCCCTCACAAATATATTTACACCAATTCTTGTAGATATAGGTGATATGGGCGGATTAATGAATGTGGTTTGGAGCAAGCCCGGTATCAGAGAAGCGCTATACATTTATCAGGGGCATTTAACGAACAAAGACCTTGCTAACATGTATAACCTTCCATACAAGGACATTGAACTGCTTGTGGTCTCAAATCAATAGCTCCTGGCATGAGGAAATACCTGTACCTGCTACTGCTTTTCATTTTTCCGTTATGCACAAAAGCGCAAAAACTTAAGGCCAACCCTTACGGTTTACAAGTCGTCAATTCATATGAAGATTACCACTCATCCTATGCTAAAGACCCAAAGAATAAATTAATAGAAATCCAAAAAGCAATTCCGAACATTAAGCTCGATATCAGGTACGCCACCAAAAACAACTTCATGAATCAGGTGATGTACAAAGAGGCCCGGGCTTTTGCAAGGAAGCCTGTTGTTGAACAGCTAAAAAAGATACAATTTGCCCTTAACAAAAAAGGCTACGGCTTAAAAATCTTCGATGCGTATCGGCCATATACCATTACACTTGCTTTCTACCAAAAAGCTAAAGACAAAAATTTTGTCGCTAACCCTAAAAAAGGATCTAAACACAACCGGGGCTGTGCCATAGACCTAACACTTATCGATTTAAAAACGGGAAAAGAACTTCAAATGCCGACACCGTACGACAGTTTTGCGGCCCAAGCCTCACCATCTTACTCAAACCTGCCAGCACCAGTAATAAAAAACAGAACATTACTGATAACAACAATGCAAGCCTATGGATTCCGTGTAATAACAAATGAATGGTGGCATTTTGATTTCGTTGGATGGAAAAAATATCCCCTCATGGATATTCCATTTGAAAAGCTATAACCTAAAAGTTTTCATGCACGTAGGTTATAATTTTGCCCATCTCATTTCTCACTCCGGTTGTAGACGAAACAAAATTATTATTCATAAAGGAGAACAGATATATCTTGTTTTTTTTGGTCACAACATAACCGCTCTGACAGTGAACATTCGATAGCGTTCCTGTTTTGCCAAAAACAAAGGGATCATTGGTTTTAGGATAGGCATTTTTTAAGGTTCCGCTCTTCCCACCGGCCGGGAGCATCGCAAATAATCTCTTTTGATCATTCACCTCTTTGTAAATAAGCTCCAGAAGCTTAATAATATCCCTTGGGGTGAATAAATTATACCTTGACAAGCCAGAACCATCAATCCATACGGGTTTATCCTGTAGCTCCTTTAAATAGGTTTTTTCGATGTGCTGTATTGCCGCCTCTGCACTCAAATGCTCGCCAATCTGATTTGAATATACCAGGAGCAACTGTTCGGCAATAAAATTGTCACTTGGAACCAGCATCTCTTTAAAAACAGAATCCGATTTTAAAGAATACAACATTGATGCATTAGCGGGCATATTCATGTTAACTAATTCAACCTTTTTTCCAAGCGTATCCGACAATAATGCTAATGTTGTTTGCAAACTGACTTTATATGGCACGGCCTGCTTATATCCCAAAGGCACAGCTACTGAGGGATAATTAAATCTATTTTCATTGAAATCCCTCTTTACAAGAAAAGAAGTATCTTTTATTGAAGAATCCTGACCTACACAATCAGCAAACAAGGTAGGCGAAACCTTCAATTTACCCTTCTCTTCATTAATTTCAACCAGGTTCCCCATAATCGGGAACTCATTGATCTCTGCCTGATAATAATCATTGTAATCATCCCATTGCCAACCCTTTCCATAAAAATCCCCCTTGTATCTTCCATGCGCAAAAAAGAGTTTCTTTTTTGTAGCTCTTAGAAAATCGAAAGCTTTCGTTCCTTTTAACTGGATTTGTAAAAAAGAAGGATCTCCTGTCCCCCAAAATATAAGGGAATCACCACGCTCAATATACCGCAAGGCTGGAATTGAATCAGGGGTCATTTTTAGTCCCCCATAAAAAGTAAATAATTTAGTGTTTGATGCCGGAGTAAAATATTTATCAGCGTTATTTTCAAAGACCATTTTATCCGCAGACATATCGTATAAAGCAAACCCAACATAGTGTTTTTTTAGCCCCTCAGACTGTTTAAAAAGGCTATTCACCTTTCTGGCCATACGACGGTCAATGGAGCACCCACTTAAAAAAAAGCCCCCACAGACAACCAATAAAAGAAATAAGCTTTTAATTTTAAATTCAGATCTACACATACTGACTACTAATTTATTAAATTAGTTCAATGAATTCGCTTATGCGTGCCGTTAATTTCTTTTTCTTAAAAGTTATTCTGATTTCCATAATAATTGGAATTTGCTCGGCATATGCCCTAAAAGCCCAGCAATTTAGTTTTCATGGTTCTCGTACAAAAGGCGCTGTCAATTTTACCCTTATCCGGAATTTAATTATTATTCCCTTGTACATTAACAACAAAGGCCCGTATAACTTCATTCTTGATACCGGTGTAGGACCATTGGTGATCACAGATACTACAATTGTTAAAGATTTAAACCTCAAAGATCTTCGGCCTATTAAAATAACCGGTCTCGGTAAAGGAATAGAAATCGACGCTTTTCTTTCCAATGAGCTCTCAGCCAAAGTAGGCAAAGCAAGTATTGATTACATCCCTACGGCAATATTAAAAACAGATATTTTAGGTCTTTCAAATTTTATGGGCATCAGAATTTATGGCCTTTTGGGTTACTATTTCTTCAATAGCTTTACAGTCGAAATTAATTACTCTTCTAAAAGAGTAATCTTTAGCTTGCCGGGAACTAAAAAGAAAATAAAAGGAGATATTGTTCCATTGCAAATCATCAATAACAAGCCCTATATCAACGTAGAGCTAGACACCAAAGAATTGGGTATAATAAACGCAAAAGTTGTTGTTGATAATGGTGCCAGTCATGCCATTTCACTTGAAACCTTAAACGAAAAACCTTTCCCTGTCCCTGCAAATTCAATTCCTGCAAATCTCGGAATTGGTTTAAGTGGTCCAATTAGCGGAAATGTTGGGCGTGTGCCCAAAATAAGGATAGGAAACTTCGTGTTAAAGGATGTCATTTCTTCCTATCCTATTTATGATGATGTAGCGGCAAAAACGTTTATTTTAAATCGAAATGGGAATCTGGGAGCCGACATATTAAGTCGGTTCAATGTTACTTTTGATTATGCAAATGAAATCATGTACCTCAAACAGAATCAATCCTTCAAGCGGCCGTTTGAACACGATATGTCGGGTATCGAAGTCTATGTAGAAGAAGACCCAAACAAGCGATATTTCATCAGCAGAATTGAACCCAATTCTCCGGCCCAGTTGGCAGGAATACATGAAGGAGATGAGATTATATCCATCAATTTTTCTAGCGCCAAAACCCTAAACCTTAATGACATTACCAAAACATTACGCTCGGGAGATGGCAGGGGCATTTTCCTTTCCATAAACAGAAATGGAGAGCTCCTTATCAAACTTATAAAATTGAAGAAACGGATATAAATATTTATTTTTACAAATATGACGAAGATACCCCGTTTTAAATTATTATTCAGCTTAATCTTACTCACTACATCTTATGCCTGCAACAGCCCTAAAGAGGAGAAAAAAGTCGTAAAAAAACTTTCATTTGATTCAATCATTGGAATTAGATATCAGGAAGTAAAGCGTAGATTTAGCAACGGCCTTTCTTTCAATGAAATGGGATTCCAGCAGGAACCATCGTGGATCATTCAGTTTAAATCAAACGATACAGTGATGGCTTATAGTCCTCAAAAGAAAAAGATGCAGCCCTTTTTTCTCATGTTTGATCATGGCGATGTATATAATTTTGCAAATGAATACTTCCGGATAAAAAAAGTAAACAAAGATAGCCTTGTGTTTCAAAGGCTTCATCTTCAAAAAAAGGAAATCTCGAAAGACATCAGATCTGATGTTAACATAACTTACTATTCCGATAATTATATAAAAAATGTATTAAAAACAACTGCAGAGGAGCTGCAAAAGCCCTCCAAAGCCGATACACTTTATGTTCAATGGCTCTCTGCAAAATCAAATCGCAACCCGAAAAATTTAGATAGTGCGTTCGCGGGCCGGCAGCCGGTGGAGTTTACCCCGGTAAGCAAGCTAATTAAAGTAAAAAAAATCACAACCGTTGACCCCTTTATGGGCAGAACACAATCCTACGATTATTTATTCCCGGAATATCGTATCGACATTGATAAGGCTTACAAGGACTTTGCATACGCATTTAATGTGCTTGTAAATGCTAATGGCAAAATGTATTTAACTTCATTTGGAAACGTTTTGCCAGAACACAAAGAGGCAAGAAAGAAATCATTAGAAGCAATTATCAATGTCTATCTTCAAAATCTACTGAGGGTTACACCGGGAAAAACACTTGGAATACCCCACTCTAGCGAAATTAAATTGGTTGTTCAGGGCAAAAAAGACAATAAATGATGCTTTTCGCATTTTATATTAATCAAAATATAAAGCACTTGCATTTTAATAAAAAAATAATATGTACATTGCACACTTAATTTTTAATAAATAATACAATGCAAGAAGGAACAGTAAAATTTTTTAATGTAACTAAAGGTTTCGGATTCATCATTCCAGCAAACGGAGATAGCGAAATTTTTGTACATTCAACAGGCCTTATCGATGAAATTCGTGAAAACGACAAAGTTGAATACGATGTTGAAAGCGGTAAAAAAGGGTTGAATGCGATTAATGTTAAAGTAATCTAGATTATTAAAAACATAAATTGTACAGCATCGCAGATAACCTGCGATGCTTTTTTGTTTTATAGCCTTTTATTTATTCTCCGTCTGTGTTGCTTTGATGGTCTCGAAAGCCAATTCAGGTTCGTTTGTAGTTATAAACTCCACCTTATTCTTAAGCAGCCATTTCATGTCCTCAGCATTATTAACTGTCCACGCATTAATAGTTAAACCCAATTCTTTAGCCTTAGCAAACCACTCTCCTTTTTGGTAAACGCTGTAGTGATAATCCGCACCATAAAATCCATCGGCTTTAAGTTTATCTAAAGATGCATCTCCATTCAAATAAGCCACCCTAGCCTTAGGGTCCAATTCCAAAACCCGCTTCAGAACATCATAGCTAAAACTAATGTAATCAACCCATTCTTTTGCTTTCAATTTCTTAACCATTGCAACTGCACGGTCAGTTAATTTCTGATCTCTTTCCGGATCTGCTTTCGATGGTTTTATCTCCAGAATCAACTTCATTTTCTTCTGCTTTATTCCCTCTTTTAAATACGCTTCCAGAGTAGGAATATTTTCGCCATTTGGATGTTTTTTAGTCAAAAGCTCTTTATACGTTACTTGCGCAATATGAAGCCCATAAAAGTCCGGATCGTGGTTAATAACCAAAACGCTATCCGAAGTCATATKAACATCGAATTCAGAACCATAACAGCCCAATCTTATCGCTTCTTTTAGAGAGGCAATAGAGTTTTCAGGTAAATTATTCTTTTTCCATGCCCCACGATGCGCAATAACAGGATTATTATTCCATGAACTTCCCTTAACAATTGCTTTAGGCTCCGGATCAAAACTTTTCGTAAATACAGCCATAAGGGTAATGACTAAAATTGATGATTTCATAAATATACTTTTTCTAAAAATACTCGTTAAATGTTTATCTAAACGTTTTCTTAAAGTTATTTTTTAACTTTATTACCCATTCCACTGTTTTAATGAATAATAATTACGCCATTTTAATAGCTAAAGTTAATGAGTTTACGCAAAAGTTTTATCTGAATAAGCTGGTGCGGGGGTCTATCTATGCAGCAGCCTTGCTACTTCTGGGTTATCTTTTCCTCTTTCTGTTTGTTTATTATACAAACCCTGGTGTAGGCACTAAAACCTTCCTTTTTTTTTCGTTTATAGTGTTTTCTGTAGCAGTAATATCATTTCTCATTATAAAACCAGCACTTTCTTACTTCAAACTAAGTAAGAATCTAAGTATAGAAGAAGCGGCTACATTAATTGGCGATCATTTTTTTAATGTAAAAGATAAGTTACTAAACACCCTTCAGCTTCAGGCGCTTGCCAATCAGCATCCAAACAACAATCAATTGATTTTAGCAGGGATTGATCAGAAAATAATGGAACTCAGACCCGTTCCTTTTGCAAGCGCAATCAAACTAAAAGACAACAAAAAGCACATTAAATACTTCCTCATACCTCTCTCTGTTATCCTGCTAATTGGCATAATTGCACCAGCCATATTAAGAGAAGGAACTAGCAGTTTTGTTCAGTACAATAAAGAAATTCTCCCTAAAGCTCCTTTTGATTTTGTGATGTTAAACAAAAGCCTAATGGTTCCGCAGGGCGATGACTTTACGCTTAAACTTAAAACCACAGGAAACGAACTCCCTCAGGAAGTATATGTTTCAGATGGAGCAAATACCTATAAATTAGAAAAAGAAGGCAACAACCGCTTTACCTATATATTCAAAAACCTACAAAAGAATAAAAACATTCAGTTCTCTGCCGGGGGCTTTAACTCTATTTCTCATACAATTGAGGTTAAACCCCGTCCTTCCGTACTCAATATTACAGCTAAACTCCAATACCCCGCATATCTAAACAAAAAAGAAGAAACCATCCAAAATGCAGGTGATTTATTAATCCCTGAAGGAACGATAGTTACCTGGTTGTTAAACACAGAGAACAGTAGTGCGCTTAACTTTATCATTGGGGGCAAGCAGTACGCTTTAAATTCTAGTAGCAATAGCTTTAGTTTTACCAAAAAGCTACAAGAAAATACAGGATATCAAATTACTCCTAAAAACAGCTTTATAAACAGCAAAGACTCTCTCTCTCATCAAATAGCCATTATTAAGGATGAATTCCCTAACATCTCAATAGTAGAAACCCCAGATTCTGTTAGTAGCAAGGCCTTATATTTTTCGGGGAATATATCAGACGATCATGGATTTAGTTCCTTAAAATTTCAATACAATATCAAAGAAAATGGTATCCTAAAAAGCACTGTCACAAAATCCATTTCAATAAAGAAAAATCAACAGGAAGACGCATTTTTCTATCTATGGAATCTAAACGAGACGCCTCTAAAGCCCGGACAAGCACTAGAGTACTATTTTGAGGTGGCAGATAATGATGCGGTAAACGGAGCTAAAAAGACTAAATCAGCGATAAAGATATTTGAAGTTCCCACCCAACAGCAGGTTGCCGAAAAAATAAACCAGGGAAACACAGAGCTGAAGCAGAAAATGGAAAAAACCATCAAACTGGCCTCCGAAGTTGAAAAAGACAGCAAAAAGCTTGGAGAAACGCTGCTGGATAAGAAACAACTCTCTTTCGATGATAAAAAACAGATAGAACAACTGCTGGATAAGCAGCAGCAACTTGAAAAAGCAGTTGAGGAAATCAAGTCATTAAATGAAAAAAACACACTCCAAAAAGAAGAGAACAATGCTTTAAAAGACGAATTAATGGAGAAACAAAAGAAGATTGATGACCTGTTCAACAATGTTCTTAATGAAAAAACCAAAGAGCTTCTTCAAAAGCTTCAAAACCTAATGGACGAGAACAATAAGGATCAAACTCAAACTGAGTTGTCTAAAATGCAGATGGACAACAAGTCTTTAAAGAATGAACTTGACAGGATATTAGAGCTTTACAAGCAATTAGAATTCGAACAAAACTTAAAAAACAACACAGACAGGCTAAATGACCTTGCTAAGGAGCAAAAAGAATTATCCCAAAAAAGTGCAGAAAAAGACTCTGGGCCCAACAAGCTTAAGGAAGAACAGAAAAAACTCTCTTCTGAATTCGACGACATTAAAAAAGAACTCGAGAAACTAGATGAGAAAAACCAGCAAATGGAGCGTCCAAATCCATTTAAAAATCCTGAAAAAGAAACATCCGAAATCAAACAACAACAAAAGGACAGCGAGAACAAACTAGATCAGAACAATAAAAAAGATGCGTCCAAAAGTCAGCAGAAAGCGGCCGAACAAATGGAAAAGGTTGCTAAACAAATGGAACAGATGCAGCAGGAATCTGCTGAAATGGAAAGTAACCTGAGTATTGCCGAGCTGCGTCAGTTATTAAAAAACCTGCTGAACACCTCTTTTGATCAGGAAAAGGTAATGCTGAACCTAAAAGGAATGAATAGCAATGACCCTCTTTATACACAGAACGTGCAGAAACAACGCAGTATTAAAGACAATATGAAAACCATTGCCGATAGTTTATTCTCTTTAAGTAAAAGGGTGCCACAAATTGAAACTGCTGTTAATGAAGAAATGCAGAAGATTAACTTCAATATTGATAAAAGCCTGGAAAACCTTGGAGAAAGAAACACTGCCATGGCAAACAGGAATCAGCAGTACACCATGACGTCAGTAAACAACCTAACCTTAATGCTGAATGAAGCGCTGGACCAGCTCCAGAATATGAAGAAAAACACCAAAGGAGGCGGGCAAGGAAAAGGAAAAGGAGGCAGCATGCAGCAACTTCAGCAAATGCAAAAGCAGCTTAACAACAGCATGCAAAAGGCACGCGATGAGCTTCAGAAGAACGGGAATAGAGGCTCTGTACCAAAAGGGCAAATGAGCCAGGAGTTTGCAAAAATGGCCCAGCAACAACAAATGATAAGAGAAGCACTTCAGAAAATAAATCAGGAGCAAAATAAAGACGGAAAAAATGGGCTCGGAAACCTCAATCAAATGATAGAAGACATGAAGTCTACTGAGAATGAGTTAGTTAACAAAAAAATAGAACAGGAAACCCTTAATCGTCAAAAAACCATTCTTACAAAACTACTTGATGCAGAGAACGCGCAGCGAGAACAAGATCAGGATGCTAAAAGAGAGGCAAAAGCCGCTAAAGATTTCCCCCCTTCTTACAAACAGATGCTCGAAAAATTTAAAAAACTTCAGCAATCAGAAACAGAATGGCTGCAGAAATTGCCTCCTGATTTAAACTTCTTCTATAAAAAGAAAATAACAGAGTACTTTAAATTGCTAAATTCGCCCCAATAATTTATGATCTGATGAGCAAACCGAGCATTAATTTTTTTACAGAAGACACCAATTATACCATAAAAAAGAAGACCGTTATTAAGGATTGGCTCAAATCTGCCATTGCAGCAGAAGGATATCTTTTAAAGGAATTGAATTTTATACTTTGCTCCGACGAATATCTGCTGCGTATAAACCAGGATTACCTTAATCATGACACATATACTGATGTAATTACTTTTGACAACTCAGAAGAGCTTAAAACGATTGTGGGCGACATATTTATCAGCATCGAAAGAATAAAGGAAAATGCGGCAACATTTAAGCATACCGTTGAGCAGGAATTGTGTAGGGTCATGATTCACGGAGCACTTCATCTTTTGGGATATAAGGACAAAACTAAAGCAGCAAAAACACTCATGACTGCGCGCGAAGACCACTATCTTGCGCTTTTATCTAATCCTTAATATTTGGCTGTTTTTAGGCTTTTTGCCGGGACTTGGCTTTTTTACAGCATAAGTATTGGATTGTCCGTTGTTATTGCTTCTAACGCCCGCTAATAGAGCCGTTTTTTAACCCTTTTTATCTTCAAAAGTACCATTGTTCTTATTTTGAGGAGGCTATTATAACATTTTCGTTACAATCAAGTTATGTTACTGTAAGATCAAAATCCTCTATATTGAATAGGCCCAACTATATACCAAATAATTATTGCTTACTTTTGTAGTAATTTCTTATCTATAATCTCGTTAAACACAGACTTTGAGCACACTAATTGCAGCCGAAAACTTAGGCCATGCTTATCACGATGAATGGCTTTTTAAAAACTTAACTCTGGGCATACAAACCGGTCAGCGCGTAGCGCTAGTTGGAATAAATGGCGCCGGAAAGAGTACCCTATTAAAATTACTTGCCGAAAGATTCTCTCCTCTTGAGGGTAAAATTGTAAAAAATAAATCCGTAAAGATCGGATTTCTTGATCAGGAGCCATCTTTCACTGAAGGTCACTCCATTAGTGATTTCATATTTTCATTGGAAAACAAGCAACAACAACTTATCAAAGAATACGAAGAGCTGATAGAAGACCCCAATCCAGATGAAAGGACACTGAATCGCTTATATGAGGAATTAAGCGAACACAACGCCTGGGAGTATGAGCATGAGATAAAAACCATTCTTAGTCGGATGGGGATCACTCATTTACAACAACAAATTTCTACACTTTCTGGCGGACAGAAAAAGCGTTTGGCCCTGGCGAAACTCCTTATTGAGGATCCTGAGATCTATGTATTAGATGAGCCAACGAATCATCTGGACATAGATACGATTGAATGGTTAGAGAAATTACTTACATCTGGAAATAAAACGATCCTATTGGTTACGCACGACCGTTATTTTCTGGACAATGTATGTAATACGATCGTTGAGCTAGACAGAGGAAAAATATATAACTACAATGGCAACTATGCCTACTTCCTTGAAAAGAAATCTGAAAGAGAAGCTGCTGATGAGAGTACTTTTCAAAAGAACAAAAATCTTTTAAAGAAAGAATTAGAGTGGATGAGAAGGATGCCACAAGCACGTACCACCAAATCTCAGGCAAGAATTGACGCATTTTACGACTTAGATAGCAAAACAAAGCAACGAACTGACAATCAAAGTATTACTTTAAATGTAAAAATGTCACGCCAGGGAAACAAAATTCTTGAGCTAGACCATATTGGGCAGTCATTTGATGATAAAAAAATCATCAGTGATTTCAGTTATACATTTAAACGCGCCGACAGAATTGGTCTCGCCGGGAAAAACGGAACGGGAAAATCCACTTTGCTAAATATTATTACCGGATTTCTTAAACCTGAAAAAGGAAAAGTCGGGACTGGAGAAACAACTGTTTATGGTTACTATAAACAAGGAGGTTTAGCTTTCAATGAAAAAGAACKTGTTATTGATATTGTAAAATCTGATGCCGAATATATTAAAATGGCAGACGGGCAAACCATATCCGCCTCGCAACTATTAACGCTATTTCTCTTCCCGCCCAAGAAGCAACATGGCATGGTCGAGAAACTAAGCGGTGGAGAAAAGAAGCGATTGCACCTGATGAAAGTATTAATGCAAAACCCAAATTTCTTAATTCTCGATGAGCCTACAAATGATCTTGATATCGACACCTTAAATGTTCTTGAAGAATTTCTTGAGAATTTTCCAGGTGTGCTAATACTTGTATCGCACGATAGATATCTGTTAGATAAAATGAGCGAGCAATTATTTATAATGGAGGGAAATGGTGAAGTGACGATTTACAATGGAAATTATTCGGAATACAGATTAAGTTTAGATGCTGCAAAAGAAAAACCAGAAGTAAAAAAGAAAGAAACGCAAACGCCCGCTCCTACCCCAGTGGCACAAAAAAAATTAAGCTACAAGGAGCAAAAAGAATTAGAAGATCTGGAAGCAAGGATTCCTCAAATTGAAACAGAAGTAGAAAGGCTAACACAATCATTGTTAGAAATCGATAGTTCAAACTATATTGAAATTCAAACCGTAACCAAGTCTATCGAAAGCTTAAATACCGAAATGGACATTGTAATGGAGAGATGGCTCGAGCTTTCAGAGAAATAAATTAATAACTTTACAAACACGTTCCACGTGAAACGCTCCGGAAAATCATCGCAGAGTTTCACGTGGAACATACAAAATATAAGCTATGTTTAATGAATATGATGTAATTGTTGTCGGTGCAGGACACGCAGGTTGCGAAGCTGCAGCGGCAGCAGCAAACCTTGGCTCCTCTGTTCTATTGATCACGATGAACATGGAGACCATTGCACAGATGAGCTGTAACCCGGCAATGGGCGGAGTAGCCAAAGGACAAATAGTTCGGGAGATCGACGCTTTGGGCGGGTACTCCGGGATTATAAGTGACAAGACAACTCTTCAATTCAGAATGCTAAATCTTTCTAAAGGTCCGGCGATGTGGAGTCCAAGAACTCAAAATGACCGCAAAAGATTTGCCGAAGAATGGCGACTAGCTTTAGAGCGTACTCCAAATGTTGACTTTTGGCAAGATATGGTAAGCAGCCTACTCATTAAAAACAATACTGTAGTTGGAGTTAAAACTTCCTTAGGTGTCGAGATAAAAGGCAAGTCTGTAGTACTCACAAATGGAACATTTTTAAATGGCGTTATCCATGTTGGCGAGAAAAAATTTGGCGGCGGCCGCACCGGAGAAAAAGCAGCAACTGGAATTACCGAACAACTTACAGAGTTAGGATTTGAAGCCGGCAGAATGAAAACTGGCACCCCTCCCCGAGTAGATGGAAGATCCTTAAACTACAGTGTTATGGAAGAGCAATGGGGCGACGAAAATCCGGGCAGATTCTCTTTCACAAACGTAGCCAGACCGACCGAACAACGTTGCTGCTGGATCACCTATACAAACTCCGAAGTGCACGAGACCTTAAAAGAAGGCTTTGAAAAATCACCAATGTTTACTGGTCGCATCAAAGGCCTTGGTCCAAGATACTGTCCTTCCATTGAAGACAAAATCAATAGGTTTGCCGAACGTGAAAGACATCAAATATTTGTGGAGCCTGAAGGCTGGAATACTTGTGAAATATATGTAAATGGATTCTCTACCTCGCTACCAGAGGATGTACAATACAAAGCACTAACCAAGATTCCAGGATTTGAAAATGCCAAAATGTTCAGGCCAGGTTATGCCATTGAGTACGATTATTTCCCGCCTACCCAACTATCTTTAACCCTAGAGACCAAATTAATCAGCAATTTATTCTTTGCTGGCCAAATAAACGGAACAACCGGATACGAAGAAGCTGCTAGTCAGGGTTTTATAGCAGGAATCAATGCCCATCAGAAGGTAAAAGACAAACATGAGCTCATCATGAAGCGCTCTGAATCATATATCGGTGTTTTAATTGATGATCTTGTAACTAAAGGCACCGAAGAGCCATACAGAATGTTTACATCCAGAGCGGAACACAGACTCTTACTTAGACAAGATAACGCAGATATCAGGCTCTCCCCTATTGGCCACAGTCTGGGTCTGATAAACGATGAACGTCTGGATCTCGTTAAGCAAAAAGTAGCTAATTCAGATGCAATTGTAGAGTTCTCCAAAAAACAGGCAATTGATATGAATCAAGCAAATGCGCTCTTGCAAGATTTAGGAACAAGTGCGTTAAATCAGACCGTTAAAGTATTTAATCTTTTAAGCCGACCGCAAGTAGGAATAAATGATATTAGAACTGTTAGTCCGAACTTCAATGAATTTTTAGATCAGTTTGATAAAGAAACTATTGAGCAGGCWGAAATAAAAATCAAGTATGAGAGTTATTTTGAAAAGGAACAGGAAATTGTAAATAAAATGCAAAAGATGGAAGACAAGGATATTAATCCAAATTTTGACTATTCTCAATTAGTATCTTTATCAAAAGAAGCTCGCGAGAAATTGTTGAAAATAAAACCAAGAACGCTCGGACAAGCGTCCCGAATTTCAGGTGTTTCGCCTTCCGACATATCCGTTTTAATGGTACATATCAGCAAATAATACATAACTAACTGGATAATAATAATTTAGGTGTTAAAATAATAGATAAAAATAAGGCTCATTTTAAAGCGATATAAACCACTTTTAGAAAAAAGTAATGATATCTATTAAAAACAGGTTTAAATTCAATACAACTCATATAAATGGCTAAAAACAACAACATAGTCTTCTTAAGGAATTTCGCTATCCTATTTTTGATAGTTTCTTTAATTTACAGCTGTGCAAGTATTCAGCAACCTCAGGGTGGGCCCAGAGACACCACCCCACCTAAGGTCTTAAGCATGCTACCAAAAGACGAGACTACAAATTTCACATCCAAAAAAGTTGTTATAGAATTTGATGAGTATTTCAAATTACAGAATGAGTTTAAAGAATTTTCTGTTTCACCTGAAATGCCTAAACCTCCAGTTCTAAAAACGAAGGGAAAAAAATTAGAAATATCCTTTCCGGATAGTCTCGAAAAAAACACAACATATACTTTAAACTTTGGAAAGTCTGTTGCCGATGTTAATGAATCTAACGTAGTCAAAAATTTGACCTATGTATTTTCAACAGGTCCAAAACTTGATTCATTGAGCATAAAAGGAAAAGTAACAAATTCATTAACGGGTGAACCGGAGTTAGACGCCGTTGCATTTATACTGCCCCTAAATAGAGATACACTATTCGGAAAAGGTAAGCCATCTATTTATACCCTTACAGATAGCAGTGGTAATTACAGCTTAAAGAATTTAAGGAGCGATACCTATAAATTATACGTCCTCAAAGAAAAAAGTGGTGATAAAATCTATCAGCAAGCGACAGACGAAATTGGTTTTCTAAAGGATTCCATCGTTTTAACCAAGAATATGGATAGCATGAATTTAAAGGTATTTAAAGAGGATGCTACCGTATTTAGAATCGTTGACAAACGCCTGAATCCAGATGGAAGTATACTGTTAACTTTTAATCAAAAACTAAAGAAGCCGGAAGCAATAATTCTGGATCCTCCCGCCTTAGATGCTTCAAAGAAAATTAAATTTAGTAAGAACAACGATTCACTAAAAGTTTGGCTTACAGATTTAAGCTTCGATTCAACAAAAGTAAGCATTAAAGAAAACGGAAAATTGCTTCAAACAGCAACATTAACCAGAGGTAAAAAAGAAACATATACCAGATCATTAACGGCATTAAATAATCTTGATAACCGCGCTTTGCCACCAGGCAGAACCCTAAAATTTACCTTCAATTTTCCAATAGAAAGCTTTGATGCAAGCAAAATAACATTACTGGAAGACTCTGTAGATACCAAAAACTTCACCTTGACTAAAGACAGTTTAGACCAACTCTCCTACTATTTCAGGTATCCGTGGAAACAAAAAACCATGTATGATATCACCTTCGCTCCTGGCGCATTTACAGCCATTTTTAAGGCTCAGAACAAGGAAATAAAAACTTCACTTGAGCTTGGCAAGAAAGATGATTACGGAACACTAAAAGTAAAAATTGTACCTCCTGAAAAACAAAAAAGTTATATTCTGGAAATTATTGATGGCAACAAAAGCATCGTAAATACAATAGTTGTAAAACAAGATACATCTGTAACTTTCAGTAATTATAAAGGCGGAAAATATTTCATAAGAATAACCTACGACACCAATAAAAACGGCGTCTGGGACACAGGAAGTGTTGCCCTGGGATTACAGCCCGAAAAAATATGGAATGAGCCTAAAGAGTTATCAATCAGGCCTAATTGGGAAAGAAATGAGGTAATTACTATTCCAAAAGAATAAACTATCTGAACCAGTCAGAATACATGATATAATTGTCCGGTAACTTATTTAATAAAGCCCTTTGCTCATCAGTAATGGGCTTTATTTTTTTTGCAGGTGTACCTGCATAAATAAATCCGCTTTCACAGTGCGTATTCTCTAATACAACAGCTCCTGCAGCAATAATAGTATAATCCTCAACAACTGCATTATCCATTATGATAGCGCCCATGCCCACCAATATATGGTTGTTTAGCGTACATCCATGTACAATTGCATTATGACCAACAGATACCCTATTTCCTATCCTGGTGGCCGCTTTAAGGTAAGTAGCATGAATAACAGCACCATCCTGAATATTACTGTCATCACCAATCGTAATCTTATTTACATCCCCTCTAATCACGGCATTAAACCAAACAGAGCAATTTTTTCCCATAATCACATCTCCAACTATTGTTGCATTAGGAGCAATAAAACAATTGTCACCCCACTTTGGATGTACATCTTTAACTGGTAATATAACTGGCATAATTAAAAAATTGTATCTGTTAATTGTTCTGAATGATTAGGATAATCAGTAGTAAAATGAAGTCCTCTGCTCTCTTTTCTGGCCATAGCCGATTTTATAACGATGAACGCTACCTGAATTACATTTCTTAGCTCACAAAGTTTTACAGAGACCTTATTTCCTTTATAAAAATCCTCTGTTTCCTGATGCAATAAATACAAACGTCTCATGGCCCTTTCCAACCTGAAATCAGAGCGAACTATACCAACATAATCACTCATTAATTTCTGAGTTTCTCTTAAATTATGAGTTACTAATATGTCTTCATTTGATTGTGTAACCCCATGATCATTCCATTCAGGAATATTATCAGGAATCACGTTATTCATAAAATTAGCCACAGCATGTTCAAATATACGATGAGCAAACACAGGAGCTTCCAATAACGAATTAGAGGCCAACCTGTTGGCTCCATGTAAGCCTGTCGAAGAACATTCGCCACAAGCATATAAATTCTTTATAGATGATCTTCCAAACTCATCAACCAATATCCCACCACACATATAATGAGCCGCTGGAGTAACCGGTATCAGATCTTTGGTCATATCTATACCTATAGACAAACATTTAGCATATATATTAGGAAAATGGGCCAAAATATCAGCCTTTTTTCTATCCGTTATATCCAGATAAACGAAATCCTCACCCGATTTTTTCATCTCAGAATCAATAGCTCTTGCTACTATATCCCTTGGCGCCAAAGACCCACGCTTATCATACTCATACATAAACTCCTCACCATTTTTTCTTCTAAGCACACCTCCAAAACCCCTTACAGCTTCAGAAATCAGAAAAGCAGGATACTCCCCAGGATGATATAAAGCTGTTGGATGGAACTGAATAAATTCCATATTCCTTACTTTTCCTTTAGCTCGATAAACCATTGCCATTCCGTCACCAGTAGCAATCACCGGGTTTGTAGTGCTGGAATAGATATGTCCGGCACCTCCAGAAGCCATGATAGTCACATTAGCTAATATCTTTTCCACATCGTTAAGCTCTGTATTAAAGGCATATATCCCATAACAGTTAATAACCTCAGTGGCTTTATCAACATGTATCCCAAGGTGATGTTGAGTAATTAACTCCAAACAGAAGTAATGTGTTAATATCTCTATGTTCTCATTCTGATGAATTTGCTTCAATAACACACTTTCAATTTCATAGCCTGTTACATCTTTATAGTGTAGAACACGATGTTCAGAATGCCCGCCTTCCTTGGCCAGATCATACACTCCGGTACCATCTTTATCAAAGTTAGTCCCATAGTCGATGATCTCTTGTATACGCTGAGGACCCTCAGTCACAACTACTTCTACAATATGTTTATCACATAAACCATCTCCGGCAATTAATGTATCTTCAATATGCTTCTCAAAAGAATCATCTTTATCTACAACAACAGCCACTCCGCCCTGGGCATATTTAGTATTAGATTCGTCTTCGTTAGACTTAGTAACAATTAATACTTTGCCATATTTAGCTGCCTTTAATGCAAAGCTCAAACCGGCAATACCTGATCCTATGACCAAAAAATCTACTTTTCTCATTAAAATGTGTTATTTCCACTCCTTTGTTAACAACGTTGATATAATTGTTAACTACTTGTCTAAATAAATAGAACAATTTTATTTGAATGTTTAAAGCTAAGCTAAAATGGTAATTCGACGCAATATTTTAACTTATTTTTAAGCATAAACGTATAGGTTATTAACTTTTTATTCACCAACTAAGAATACACATATTGGTATTGATAAGTTTTAGAGTGAATTAATATATCGTTGTAAATCAGCCGATATTTTTATTAAAAATGTAATCTAAATGTTAATAAGTTACTAATAACTCATAAAAAAGCATTTTTTTGAAGTACTTTTAAACAATACTAACACACTAATAAACAATAGAAATCTATTTATATATAATAATTATATTTTATTGAAGTGTTGAAAGCTCCGTACATTTACAAAAGTTCCAAAACAGATAATTAAAATTTATCCTGTTCTTTGCTGCACTAAAAAAGAAATATTAAAAAAGAAAATATCAACTCATTAAAATGGACACCTTAGAGGAAATTAACAGAAAAGGTTTTGTAGATGAAAAGATCGATCCCACACTTGACCTTTTTGAGGAAATTGAAAAATTAAAAAGGGAAAAGAATGCGATAATATTAGCTCATTATTACCAAGACCCTGATATTCAGGATATAGCAGATTATATTGGAGATAGCTTAGGGCTTTCTCAGGAAGCTGCTAAGACTGAGGCAGATATCATTGTTTTTGCCGGAGTGCATTTTATGGCAGAAACAGCTAAAATTCTTTCTCCCAATAAAACTGTTTTGTTACCAGATGTAAAGGCTGGATGCTCATTAGCAGATAGTTGCCCACCACATTTATTTAAAAAATTTAAAGAAAAATATCCTGATCACCTGGTCATAACGTATGTAAACTGCACAGCAGAGCTGAAGGCACTGAGTGATATCGTATGTACCTCCACAAATGCTGTTCAAATTGTTGAAAGTTTACCAAAAGATCAGAAAATTATCTTCGGACCAGATAAAAATCTTGGTGCATGGGTAGCAAAGAAAACCGGTAGAGACCTGGTACTGTGGAATGGAGCATGTATGGTGCACGAAATATTCTCCAGAGAAAAAATAACAAAACTTAAAGAGCGCCACCCTAATGCAAAGTTTATTGCGCATCCTGAATGCGAAGAAGCTGTATTAAAAATGGCCGATTACATTGGTTCAACAACAGGATTGTTAAAATATTCCATAAATAACGACGCTCAGGAGTTCATTGTAGCAACGGAAAGTGGCATTATTCATCAAATGGAGAAGGCTAATCCCGGAAAAACCTTTATTCCTGCACCGCCAAATAACAGTTGCGCATGTAATGAATGCCCGTATATGAAAAGAAACACGTTAGAAAAACTGTATTTGTGTTTAAAAAATGGATCTCCAGAGGTAACAGTACCTGAAGATATCATTGTAAGAGCAAGAAAACCAATTGAAAGAATGCTTGAGATATCTGCAAGTTTGGGGTTGTAGTAGCCAAAATTAGATTGGTTAATCGTCATTGTTGCCCGTCATCTCGACGATAGGAGAGATGACGAATCGCATAAAAAAGAATGTTGGTAACTATGTTAATTCAATATAAAACAGTAGTTTAAAGAAATAAGATAATGTTTGAGAATAAGGAAAGAACTGATATTTCAGAGTTGGGAGAATTTGGGCTGATAAAGCATTTAACAGATACTTTTAAAATAAGACATGAAAGCAGTATAAAAGGCATAGGTGATGATGCAGCAGTATTAAATTTTAACAACAAAGAAGTGCTGATTTCTACAGATCTGCTGCTTGAAGGAATTCATTTTGATCTTGCTTACGTACCGCTAATTCATTTAGGTTACAAAGCAGTTCAAGTAAACCTAAGCGATATTTATGCAATGAATGGTATTGCAACTCAGGTAACCGTTTCTATCGGTTTATCGAGCAAATTTACTTTAGAAGCAGTTGAAGAAATTTACAAAGGAATTGAACTCGCCTGTAATAAATTTAACATCGATCTTATTGGAGGAGATACCTCAGCAAGTAAACAAGGATTGGTAATTAGTGTAACCAGTATTGGCTATGCTGAAAAAAATGATGTTGTTTATAGAAATGGAGCTGGTGAAGGTGATCTCTTATGTGTTTCCGGAGATTTAGGCGGTGCTTATGTTGGGATGCAAATATTAGAAAGAGAAAAGCTTATTTTCCTTGAAAATCCTAATATCCAGCCAGATTTAGAGGGTAAAGATTACATTATTGAACGTCAGTTAAAACCTGAAGGAAGAAGAGATATAGTTGATCTTCTGGCACAAATGGAAATAAAACCGACCTCAATGATTGATGTATCAGATGGATTGGCTTCTGAAATATTACACATTTGTCAGCAATCTGAAAAAGGATGTAACCTTTACGAAGAGAAGATTCCAATAGATCCAATGACTTACGAAACTGCACGTGAACTTGGTTTAGACCCGACGGTATGTGCTTTAAGTGGTGGCGAAGACTATGAATTGCTATTTACAATTAAACAGGAAGACTATCCTAAACTAAAAAATGATGTTGATATCACCATTATTGGTCACATCACTGATAAAAATTCGGGATGTAAAATGATATCTAAGTCCAATGTTGTGCATGAATTAAAGGCACAAGGGTGGAATGCATTTAAATTATAAACTATCTTCCTCATCAGGTAAGGTAGAATCCAGAAATTTGGTGTCAATCTGCTTAGTAGCTTTGGCACCTAATTTCTTAATTTTCTCTGAAGTATTGGAAAGGTTTCCGGCACCGGTAGAGAGCTTATTTAAAGCTTTATCATAAGCATCCTGGCTTTGCTTAATGTTCTTTCCTATTCCCTCCATATCAGTTAAAAAGCCAACAAATTTATCATACATATTGCCACTTAAACGGGCAATTTCAAGTACATTTCTATTTTGTCTTTCCTGTTTCCAAATACTTGCGATGGTTCTTAAAGTAGCCAATAAAGTAGAAGGACTTACAATAACTACTTTTCTGTCCCAGGCATAATTAAAAAGCTCGGCATCCTGTTGTACCGCAATGCCAAAAGAAGATTCAATGGGTATAAATAACAATACAAAATCGGGTGAATTGATCTGATAAAGATCATGGTAGTTCTTGGCAGATAAACCTTGTATATGAGCTTTTATAGAAGCAAGGTGTTGTTTTAAATACAAATCTTTATCATCATCAGTATCCGAACTAACCAATCGTTCATAAGCCAATAAAGATACCTTAGAATCAATTATTATATGTTTATCATCTGGAAGGTCAATAATAACATCCGGTTGCATTCTACCCCCGTCAGATGAGTTCAAACTGGTCTGTATTCTATATTCCCTATCCTTTACCAGCCCAGATCTTTCCAAAACACGTTCCAGAATTACTTCTCCCCAGTTTCCTTGTTTTTTATTGTCGCCTTTAAGGGCCCTGGTTAAGTTATTTGCATCTTCCTGAATTTGCTTGGTCTGATCCATTAATTGGGAGATCACACCTTTCAAAATATTTCTTTCGTCTGATTCAGATTTATAAACCTTATCAACCTTTTCTTCAAAAGCTTTAATATTTTCTTTAAATGGATTTAGAATAATATCAAGATTAGTCTTGTTTTGTTCTGTAAACCTTGCTGTCTTTTCTTCGAGCACTTTATTGGCTATATTTTCAAATTCCAACTTAAATCTTTGTTGTAGTTCCGCAATATATTTATCCTGCTCAATCTGCCTTTCACGTTGTGCAATTAGCGATTCTTCAGCTTTTATTACCTTACTGCGCTCATTCATATAATTGAGGCGAAGATCATTCAATTCATCTTCCAGTTTCAATTTTTCATCCTTTAACCAATTCATCGATTTTTGATGTTCCAATTCCTTTAACTCCAAAAGAGCAATATGATTTTGATTAGCCGCCGGTTTCTTAAACAATAAAAAAATAAGTGAGGCTAAAATGATAACTAATAAAACTATTCCTGCTATTTCCATACTAATATTGTTATCAAATGTGACCATAATAACTTTAAATTGCAAAAATAAATAGTATTTTATTGATTAGGTTATAGTGAATCTATAACAAGCCGGGCGGCATCTTCTCCGGTTTGAGTGCCCATTGCAATTCCCATTCCATTACACCTAACAGCACAGAAAACATTGGGTTTTACTTCTTTAATTATAGGATTTATAGTAGACCCAAATGCCATAATTCCGCTCCAGGTTTGCTCTATTTCAAAAGGTGTTTCAGGTAAAATTACATCCGATAACAATTTTATTAGCGCATTCTGTACCAACTCGGTGGTTCCAAATTCAGTGGTTTCCTCAGCTTTAAAATCAAGGTTTCTTCCGCCTCCTAAAAGAAGCCTGCCATATATATTTCTAAAATAATAATACCCTTTATCGTAATGAAAAGTACCCTTTATTTTTAAGTTCTTTATTGGTTTTGTAATGATCACCTGACCACGTCCGGGAATTACATCTAAAGAAGGCAATAGCTCCTTTACAAATGCATTCGTACAGATCAATACCTTTTTACATCTAAAATTTCCGTCTGGGGTTAAAATGACTTGTTCATCGCCTTCTTCTTTTAGCGCAGTGACTGTACAGGAATTAAAAATACTTATCCCTTGTGATGCTGCTTTATTAAGCAAACACTGCATCATTTTCCCGGTATCTATTTGTGCCTCCAAACTATTTTCTAAAAGGATGCTCACATCTTTAAAACCAAACTCAGAAATTTTACTTGCTGCAGTTTTAAAAACCTCCTGCTTGCCCGATATTTCCTTCAAAATATGGTTATAATGGCCAATTTTGGAGACACACAATGAAGATAATTCATTTTCTAACGGCTTAAATAATTCATAACCGCCATAATTTTCATAAGATATTGAACTGTCTCCCAATAGCTTTCTGAGCTTTAGGAGGCCATTCCAGCGTTTATCAATTAAATTGTATAAACCGTCGGTTCCTATAATTTTCTCCTGTTCTATTAATTCAGAAATACTGCCGAAACAAGCAAAGCCAGCATTCTTTGTGCTCGCTCCCGAGGGTAAGAACCCCCTTTCTAATACAGCTATACTTAAATGTGGTATTTCTTTTTTTAAACTAATTGCAGCGTTCAAACCCACAATTCCGCTTCCTATGATAATAATATCATAATTAAAAAAGTGCTGTTTTTCCCAATAAGAAATCAATGCCGACATAATATAAAATTATGTTATTTTTTGATTATCAGATAAATTGGGAACGCTTTTTGATTAAAACCTAATGAGATTGCAAAACTAAAAAAATGGGAATTTATTTGATTTTAATAATCCCGGTTCTAATATTAAGCATGTTTGTACAATGGAGATTTAGAAATAAGTTTTCAAAATATGCTGAAATGCACTTGAATTCGGGATTTTCGGGAAAAGAGGTTGCAGAGAAAATGCTGCACGACAATGGGATATTTGATGTAAGGGTGATGAGTACCGATGGACAATTATCAGATCATTATAATCCTTCAGATAAAACAGTTAATTTAAGTACAGATGTCTATTATGGGCGGAGTGTTGCAGCAGCAGCAGTAGCTGCTCATGAGTGCGGGCATGCCTTACAACAGGCTAAATCATATAGCTGGTTAAATCTTAGAACCAATATGGTGCCTTTGGTAAGCCTAACTTCAAACCTTTTACAATGGGTATTAATTCTGGGCGTTTTATTAATTGCATTTACTTTTAACCCTGTTGTTTTAACAATTGGAGTAGTTGGATTAACACTAATAACTATTTTTAGTATAATTACCCTACCGGTAGAGTTTGATGCCAGCAGAAGAGCGCTTATATGGCTAAAAAACAATAAAGAGATACTGTATACAGCAGAAGAAAATACACAGGCTAAAGATGCACTTTGGTGGGCGGCCATGACTTATGTTGTAGCCGCGTTAGGTGCCATGACTAATCTTATCTATTACCTTTCCATATTATTTGGAAGGCAAAAAGGTTAGTTTAATCTGTAAGAAGCTATTAAGCTAAATTTAGGAATATCAACTGTAAATTCAGTATCGTCAAACAGACGGCTCATTAAATAGCTGCCGTTCATGGTACCCATATCAGTTGTTAAGTTACAACCAGATACGTAAGAATGGCTTTCTCCAGGTTCAATTACAGGCTGTAAACCAATAACTCCTTCGCCTTCTACTTCTCTTTGAACACCGCTGGAATCAAAAATGAACCATTGACGTCTTTTAAGCTGTATAGCGTAATCTGAAAGGTTTTCTATATTGATGCGGTAGGCAAATACATAGTGATCATTTGCTGGATTAGAATATTCATCCTGATACACGGTTTCTACCGAAATTTTAACACCATCTGTTATTGCTGTAACCATTACAATTTTATTTTTTAAATGTTTTTCAAAAATCACGCCATTTCCCCAACCGGGAGAATGTTATGATACTTATCTGCCACTTCGTCCAGGATACTATGTATTGTTTCTATGTTATCCTCTTTGACAAGTAACATTCTATAAGGTTTAAAGTCTGGCAAACCTTTAAAGTAGTTTGCATAATGGCGTCTCATTTCGAATACACCAACTTTAGGTCCTTTCCATGCAATTGATTTCTCAAAATGCGTTCTGCATACTGTTACACGCTCTTCAACACTTGGTCCGGCTAAAATTTCGCCTGTGTTAAAAAAGTGTCTTATTTCCCTGAATATCCATGGATATCCAATAGCAGCCCTGCCAATCATGATGCCGTCAATCTCGTATTCCAGTCTCCAGTCTGCCGCTTTTTGTATGCTATCTACATCACCGTTACCAAAAATTGGAATTTTTATGCGTGGATTACGTTTAATCTCTCTTATCAGTGTCCAGTCTGCCTCGCCTTTATACAGCTGAGCTCTGGTTCTTCCATGAATTGTTAACGCTTGGATACCAATATCTTGTAATCTTTCTGCAACTTCTTCTACATTCTTGGTATTATCGTCCCATCCAAGTCTGGTTTTAACCGTTACAGGCAAATGTGTAGCTTTTACAACAGCCTCGGTCATCTTAACCATTTTGTCAATATCCTGCAGCAAACTAGCACCCGCGCCCCTGCAAGCAACGTTCTTAACGGGGCAGCCGTAATTGATATCCATCAGATCAGGATTGGCCAGCGTAGCAATTTCGGTAGCCTCTCTCATATGATCAATCTCACTTCCAAATATCTGTATGCCAATAGGGCGCTCATATTCAAAAATATCAAGTTTAGCCCTGCTTTTTGCAGCATCCCTTATTAATCCTTCCGACGAAATAAATTCGGTATACATCATATCTACCCCGCTTTGTTTACAAACAAAACGAAAAGGAGGATCGCTCACATCTTCCATCGGTGCAAGCAATAAAGGGAACTCTCCCAGGTCAATATTTCCTATCTTTACAGACATTTTTCTATCTTCAATGCAAATTTCAAAGTGCAAAGGTACAAATAATCAAAATAATGAATTTCATAGAAAAGCAACGAGACGAAAATAGTCCTTATACGCAGCTACTTATGCTCATTGGATACATAATAGCAGGCCTTTTTGCTTTTTCTATTATTGCGCTCATAATTATAGTTGCCATATATGGACTAGGATCGCTTACCGATCCTGCAATACTTTCTGGTGCTGAAGAGAAATATCGTCCTGCATTACAAATTTTGCTGGCCGCTACTTCTGTCGGAATGTTTTTGGCCCCGCCATTATTCCTGGCCTTAACAGAAAGAAGGAAAATAAATGTATTCTACGGGTTTAAAAAGCCAGAACCGAACCTTTTGCTCATCGTTTTATTAATTATGATAGTTTCTATGCCCGTTATGGAGTGGACGGCCATGATTAATCAAAAAATGGTACTTCCCGATTACTTGAAATGGATCGAAACCTGGATGAGAGAAAAAGAAGACCAGGCCATGCAAACCACCCTGCTCCTATTAAAAATGAAGCACATCAGCGAGCTTGTAGTTAATCTTTTGTTAATTGCATTATTACCAGGCATAGCAGAGGAATTGATGTTTAGAGGGGCTGTACAGCGCTCATTCTTAAGAATTTTTAAAAACCCGCATGTCGCAATTTGGACTTCAGCCTTCCTTTTCAGTGCTATACATTTACAGTTTTATGGCTTTTTACCACGTTTCTTATTGGGTGCCGGCTTCGGATATATCTATTATTGGAGTGGTAATTTATGGTACTCAATGTTAGCCCATTTTTTAAATAATGCTTATGCAGTATGTGTAGCATGGTATATGCAAAAAAACAATATACCTTTGTCTGAAGCAGACAACACAAGTCATTTTGTCTGGTATGGATACCTGATCAGTTTCATTTTAACGATTTTTGTATTCCAATTTTTTAAAAATAAAACATCAAAAACTTATGAGCAGCAATTGGATTAAGGTTTATGAAACAGAAGATCAATTTAAGGCTGAGATTCTTAAACAAGGATTAGAGGCAATTGATATCGATGCTGTAGTATTAAACAAACAAGATTCATCTTACAAAACTTTTGGCATCTTAACAGTCCTTGTACATCCAGATGACTCCGAAAAAGCGAAGGAATACATTTTAGAAAACAATATTTAATGAAAACCAGAGCAATAACTGCGTTCTTTTTTACCATAGTGATGTTGGGATCCATCTTTTTAGGTGGCTATACCTTTACCTTTTTTTACCTGCTTTTAAGTCTTGCTGCGCTATTTGAATTCTTTAAACTGATCAAAACAGCAGGAATAAGACCACACCGAAATATTGCACTTTTTGCTGCCACACTAGTATTTTTAATGACCGCAGGATACCATTATCTGCAATTTGAAACCAAGTACCTGTTGCTTTTAGTACCACTTTTATTTTCGGTATTCATCAGCGAACTCTATAAAAAAGATAAAATACCCTTTGCCAATATATCCTATACTTTTGTGGGGTTTGTATATGTAACAACCCCATTTTGTTTCTTTTATTCACTTGGTTTTTTGGCCAGCAGTGCTGAATATAGCTTTCATTTACCATTGTCCTTTTTACTGATGCTATGGGCCAATGATACAGGCGCTTACCTGTTTGGAATGAAATTCGGTAAAACACGACTTTTTGAGCGTCATTCGCCAAAAAAATCATGGGAGGGTTTCTTTGGAGGAATGTTTACCAGCGTGCTCGCATCTTACCTTATATCTTTACAATTTACAGAAATAAGCAGCTGGGTTTGGGCCGGAATGGCACTTTTAATAGCAAGCTTTGGCACACTTGGAGATCTTGTAGAATCAATGCTGAAACGAAGCCTTAATGTAAAGGATTCAGGTACTTTCTTACCGGGACACGGTGGCCTTTTAGATAGGTTTGATGGCCTCTTGATTGCCGCCCCTGTGGTGTATACCTATTTGTACCTTTTGCTCCATTAATTTTAAAAAAATACCGGGTTAATATCAGGTCTGAAAACGGCTGGATTGTTGCTTTACCAAAATCAATAATGAATGCATGTTAAGTTCATATTAACACCGTGTTTTTCTGGTAAAACATGGACTAGACATGGAGTAGACATGGACTCAACATGGACTTTGAAGATTTTGTACTTAAACAAGAGCCCTACAACACTATAACGATAAATAAAAAAATAGGCTAAAAAACAAGAATTTTGGAGAGAAATGAGACTAACGATTGGGGTTCTTTAGCGGTTGAAGCAAATACTCCAGGCCGTTAAGTTTAATCTCATAAAGTGTTGCAATCATTTCGCCAAGTTTCCCGGGAGGAAAACCTTCTTTATGAAACCAGATCAGGTAAGATTCCGGCAGATCGCATATAATACGTCCTTTATATTTGCCAAATGGCATTTGCATGGTAACCAGATCTTTCAGTATTTGCGGATTCATTTCGCTTTAAATTAATTAACCACCATTTCGAGCATTTCTACTGCTTCATCAACTGTGTTAAGGTTATCAAAGGCAATCCTTAAGCTGTCTTTAACTTCTTTTAAATTACATAGCCGGGGGTGGATTTGTGCAAAGTGCAATATTTTATTGAACATTGTTGAATCAAAAAACGAAGATTGTTTGTCTGTTATGAAATAACCGCGTAAAGTGCCTTTTTTGAAGGTTATTTTTTCAAAAGCCAGTTTTTTGGCCACCCATTGCAATCTCAATACATTCAGCATGGTTTTAACTGGCTTTGGAACCGGACCAAACCGATCTTTTAAACTCAGCTCAAATGCTTTTAACTGGGTTTCGTTCTCTATTTTAGACAACTCGGTGTATAGATTATACCGCTCGGTAATGTTGGTTACATAATCGTCTGGAATGTATAATTCCAAATCGGTATCTATCTGTGTAAAGGTAACAAAAGGGCGTTCCGGCTCATCTTTAAACAGGCCTTTAAACTCATCTGCTTTGAGCTCCTGTATGGCTTCATCAAGTATTTTGTGATACATTTCGAAACCTATTTCGGCAATAAAGCCACTTTGCTCCGCTCCTAACAGGTTTCCGCTGCCGCGGATGTCCAAATCCCTCATTGCGATGTTAAAGCCGCTCCCGAGGTCTGAAAACTCTTCGATGGCACTAAGTCTTTTGCGGGCCTCAGAAGTTAAGGTAGAAAGTGGAGGACTTAGCAGGTAACAGAAAGCTTTTTTGTTGGACCTACCTACCCTGCCACGCATCTGGTGCAGGTCGCTTAGCCCAAACATATGTGCATGGTTAATGATGATGGTGTTTGCGTTTGGAATATCCAAACCTGCCTCAATAATTGTTGTGGCAACCAATACATCCTTTTCGCCATTTATAAAATCAAGCATTACATCCTCAAGCGCGTCGCCATCAAGCTGCCCGTGGGCAATACCTATGCGTGCTTTTGGAACCAGGCGTTGTATTAAACCGCCCAATTGCGGAAGGTCGTTTACGCGGTTATGGATAAAGAATACCTGTCCGCCACGATCAAGTTCAAATTGAACGGCTTCCTGAATCAGTTTATCGTTAAAAACGTGTAATTCTGTATTTACAGCTTGCCTGTTTGGTGGCGGAGTGCTCATGATGGAAAGATCCCTCGCTCCCATTAACGAAAAATGGAGTGTACGCGGAATTGGTGTGGCGGTAAGGGTTAGGGTATCTACATTCACCCTCAAAGCCTTCAGTTTTTCTTTCGATGCTACACCGAACTTCTGTTCTTCATCGATGATCATGATGCCCAGATCTTTGAATTTTACATCCTTGCTCAATAAACGGTGGGTACCAATAATGATATCTACTTTGCCATCAACAACAGCTGCAAGCGTATCTTTTATCTGTTTATTGGTTTTAAAACGGTTAATGTAGTCGACATTGCAAGGGAAGCCTTTTAAACGACCCGAGAAGGTTTTAAAGTGTTGTAAGGCCAAAATGGTGGTAGGCACCAATACTGCTGCCTGTTTGCCGTTTGCAACGGCTTTAAAGGCCGMACGTATAGCGATCTCTGTTTTACCAAAGCCTACATCGCCACACACAAGCCTATCCATTGGATGCGGGGCTTCCATGTCTTTTTTAACATCGTTTGTCGCCTTTTCCTGATCAGGGGTATCTTCGTAAATGAAAGATGCTTCCAGTTCTGTTTCCAGGTAGCCATCTGGATCGAATGCAGTACCAACCTGCGATTTTCTTAAGGCGTATAGCTTTATCAGGTCGCGGGCTATATCTTTAACTTTTTTTTTAGTGGTCTTTTTAAGCTTGTCCCATGCCTCGGTTCCCAGCTTGTTCATTTTAGGGGCAGTACCATCTTTTCCGCTGTATTTTGCAATGCGGTTTAGGGAGTTGATGTTTACGTAAAGCAGGTCGTTGTCGGCATATACCAGTCGAATCATTTCCTGTGTTTTTCCGTTTACTTCTACCTTTTCCAGGCCGGCATATTTACCTATTCCATGGTCTATATGGGTCACAAAATCGCCTGGCTTTAAATCTCTGAGTTCTTTTAAAGTTATGGCCTGACTGCGCTGATAGCCTCTTTTGAGCTTGTATTTGTAAAAACGATCAAAAATTTGATGGTCAGTATAAAAGGCCACATGTTGTTGCGCGTCAACAAATCCTTCTCTTAAAGGGATGTTTACCGGGGTAAACTTTGCCGTTTTATCTATATCGTCTAATATGGCGTATAAACGTTCGGTTTGCTTGGTTGAGGAGCTAAAAATGAAGTTATGGATGCCTTGCTTTTCATTTTCTTTGATGTTGTGAATAAGCAGGTTAAAGTCTTTATTAAAGGATGGCTGTGGCTTGGTTTCGAACTGAAAAACCTGATCTGTTTTGTAAAAAAATTGTTTTCCAAATTCTACCAGAAGAAAATCCTGCAGCATGTCGGCCATCATTTTTTCGTCGGTAAAGGCAAATTTAGGGTCAATCCAGTCTTGATTTTCCGCTTTTTCTTTAACCGGCAAAGCTTTCCAAAGCTCAACAGCCTTTTTGTAGCCGGATTTAACAATGTCGAGGGTAAATTCTACATCTCTAAACCAAAGCTGGGTGTCTTTTTCTATATAGTCGAGCAAGCTGATGTTGCTTTCTGTAAGGTATTTTGATTGAACATTTGGGATGATGGTGAAGGTTTTTACATCTTCTACAGAGAGTTGACTTTCTATTTCGAATGTGCGGATGCTTTCAATTTCATCACCAAAAAATTCTATACGATAAGGCAGGTCATGTGAGAAAGAAAAAATATCTACTATGCCGCCACGGATTGAAAACTGACCGGGTTCGTAAACGAAATCGGTACGGTTAAAATCGTAGTCTATCAGGAACTCATTTATGAAATCGATGCCTAGTTTAGCGCCCAGACTAATTTCGAGGGTGTTTTTTTCGAGAAGAGAACGGTTTATTACCTTTTCTGCAAGGGCCTCGGGGTATGTAACTACTATTTTGCCGTATTCAGAATGGTGGTTTAGTTCGTTTAATACTTCGGCCCTGGCCAGTACATTTGCGGTGTCAACCTGTGTAAATTCAAAAGCTTTGCGGAATGAAGAAGGAAATAAAAGTACTTCTTTATCCAGAATACTTTCCAGATCTGCAAGAAAATAAGATGCCTCTTCCCTATCCGGTAACACAAATAAAATTGGTTTATGGAGCAGAAAATAAGTAGCTGTTGCAATTGTTGCATCGGCAGAACCAACTAGTCCTTTTAGCTGAAGTTTATTACCTTTGCCCGCATTAAGGGCTTTTGCCAATGCTACAATGCGTTCATCTGTTTTGTATCGATTAATCAGGTCGCGGATGTTCACAATGCAAATGTAAGATTTATGATTAGCTTTAGATGTAACAAAGTCTCTATTAATCAATCTAAAATAAAAAGAGGATAACATGAAAATGCTGAGCCGCATACCATTAGAACTCATTTTTTGGATAACGGCTTTAGTATTGCTGGGATTAGCGCAACCACAGTTACATGGCCATGAACATCACTTTACCCTTTGTCCGCTAGCAAACATGGGGATAGATTGGTGCCCGGGATGTGGAATTGGAAGAGCTTTAACGCAGCTGTTTCATGGTAATATTGCAGAGAGCATTAAGCTCCATTGGTTTGGAATACCTGCCCTGCTGATTATTGTATACAGGATTGTTGTGCTGATAAAATTAAGTGTTAAAAGGAATAAAATTTTAAAATATAAGGAGGAAGGATATGTTTGATTCACCATTTATGTCATTGCCGGGTATCACACCTCAGGAATATTCGTACTTGCAAACTGCAACTACAGGATTTAGTGAACAACAGTTGAGAGGGTTTTTAATGATTTACGGAAGTAAAAGAAGAAATCCGGACGATATGGTGCTGTATTGCATTTTAGGCTTCTTTGTACCAGGATTACCAAGGTTTCTGGTAAACCAGATTGGTATGGGAGTGCTGTATTTCTTTACAGTTGGGTTATGTTTTATAGGAACGATTATCGATTTAATAAACCATAAGACCCTTGCTTTTGAATACAATCAGCGTATGGTGTTTKAAAGTTTACAGATGGTTAAAATGGGGAATATTCAATAGAATAGTACACTTTAAAATAAAAAGAGATTGTACAGCGTGTGCAATCTCTTTTTATTTTAAAGTGAAATTTTGTTGTGCATATTGTAAATTTACAGCCTATGAGGTTAGCGATTTTAATAAAGCATCTGGAAGAATTTGCTCCATTGAATTATCAGGAAGATTATGATAATTCTGGATTACTTATCGGAAATGCTGATCAGGAAATACACGGGGCGCTTGTTGCCCTCGATTGCACGGAGGCCATTGTAGATGAGGCCATTGCTCAGAACTGTAATTTGATCATCACCCATCATCCTATCGTTTTTAAGGGGCTCAAAAAGCTTACCGGGAAAAACTATGTTGAACGGGTTGTACTAAAAGCGATAAGGCATAATATTGCGCTTTATGCTATTCATACAAACCTAGACCATGTAAAATATGGTGTTAACGGGGTGATCAGTCAGCGGTTGGGGCTAAAAAATATTAAGATTTTAAGTCCGAAAACATCGTTATTAAAAAAATTGGTGACATTTTGTCCGACTGCTCAGGCTGCTGCAGTACGATCAGCTTTGTTTGAGGCAGGCGCTGGCGGTATTGGTAATTACAGTGAATGTAGCTTTAATGCAGAAGGCACAGGAACATTTAGGGCCGGAGAAGACACTAATGCCTTTGTTGGCGAGAAGGGTGTTCGGCACCATGAGTCAGAAGTAAGGATAGAAACGGTTTTTTTGGTTCAGGATGAGAGAAAAGTGCTTCTGGCCTTGTTTGAAAACCATCCTTATGAGGAGGTTGCCTATGATATTTATCCTTTGGGAAATAGATTGGATACTGTAGGTGCCGGAATGGTTGGCTGGCTGGAACACGAAATGGACGGAAAAGACTTTCTTCATTTAGTTAAAGACAGAATGGATGCCGAGGTAATAAGACATACTAAATTGCTGCCTAAAAGGATTAAAAAGGTGGCTGTTTGTGGTGGATCGGGAAGTTTTTTGCTTAAAGATGCCATTGCAGCCGGTGCCGACGCTTTTGTAACCGCAGATTTTAAATATCATGAGTTTTTTGATGCCGATGAAAAATTGGTTATCGCTGATATCGGACACTTTGAAAGTGAACAATTTACATCTAATTTGTTGATAGATATTATTCAAGAAAAATTTCCTAACTTTGCAATCCGTTTAACGGAGCATAACACAAACCCCATAAATTATTTCATTTAATGGAACAAACTGTAGAGCAAAAGCTAAAAGCTTTATACGAATTACAAACTCTTCATACTAAGATCGATAAAATACGTCAGATACGTGGTGAATTGCCAATGGAAGTGGCTGACCTTGAAGATGAGGTTGAAGGACTGGAAACACGTATACAAAAATTCAAAAGTGAATTGGATGATACTGAAGACGCCATTGTAACGCGTAAAAATATGATTAAGGAAGCTCAAGGCCTGATCAAAAAATACGAGACCCAATTAAAAGATGTTAAAAACAATCGTGAATATGATGCTTTAACTAAGGAGGTTGAGATCCAGACGCTTGAGATTCAGGTTTGCGAGAAAAAGATCAGAGAGTTTGGTTTTGATATCACTCAAAAAACTGAAGTTTACGAAAAAGCACTTGCTGATTTAGAGTCGAGAAGAAAAGATCTTGATATCAAAAAAGGAGAGTTGCAAACAATTACTGCTGAAACTGAAAAAGAAGAGCAGTCGTTAAGTAAAAAAGCTGAAAAAGCTGAAACTCAAATTGAAGACAGACTTTTAACTGCATATAAGAGATTAAGAGGAAATGCTAATAACGGCCTTGCTGTTGTTACTATCGACCGTGATTCATGTTCAGGTTGTTTTAACCAGATTCCTCCTCAGCGTCAATTAGATATCCGTCAACGCAAGAAAATCATTGTTTGCGAGCATTGTGGAAGGATTTTAGTTGATGAGGCACTTACTCAGGAAGAGTTACCGGCATAACACGTGCCGTCATTCTGAATTTATTTCAGAATCCCTCTTGAGTATGTTTTTGAATAGCCCCTGCTAGATTCTGAAATAAATTCAGAATGACGAGAGAAAAAAAGAAGGTGTATCATTATCATATGATACACCTTCTTTTTTGTGGAAGAATTTTTGCTTACAGCAAAGCATTAAGATTTAGTTAATCCTTGCCTTAGTTATGAATATGATTTCCGGTTCTGTATATAAATGTGTGCTGATTGTTTTTTTGTTGCTTTCGCCAACAGCTATTTATGCAAATTTCGACTTTAATGCCAATTGCTTAAAAGCCTACCAGAACATATTTGAGCTTAAGCTGAGCACCGCCAGACAGCTGATTGCTGCTGAGAAGAAGATTCATCCTGACAATGGGTTGGTTCCTTTACTGGAAAACTATGTTGATTATTTTTATTTGCTTACCACGGAAAGCAAGACGGAATTTGACAAGTTAAAAGAAAATAAATCTACACGGTTAGACCAAATCGCTGATGGTGATAAGTCATCACCATACTATTTATATGCGCAGGCCGAGATAAACTTACAATGGGCTTTAATTAGGGGGCGATACGGTGAATACTTTACTGCCGCAAGGGAAATTAAAAAGGCCAATGGCTTATTACAGGATAACAACAAGAAATTTCCGGCATTTACATTAAACGCAAAAGGGCTAGGCCTGATCAATGCTTTTTTGGGTAACCTGCCAGATGGAATTTTGAAGAGCACACTTTCTACGTTCGGTATAAAAGGGAATCTTCAAAGCGGAATAGCAATGCTCGATAAGTTGTCGGAAAGCCTGCCCAAATCTAAATTTGAGCCATTCTATGAAGAAGTGGTGTTCTATTACGTATTTGTGCTGAATGATATCGCACATAGCCCTTCGGCCTACAGCAAAACAATGAAATACACCTCCAGAATTGCAGAGAGTAGTCTGTTAAAAACATATTTGCAGGCATTGGTGTGCTCAAAGAACGGCCACAATGATGAGGCCATCAGTATTTTAAATAACAGACCAACAGGTGCGGAGTATCAATCTTTTCCTTATCTGGAGTTTTTGCTGGGTTCTGCAAAGCTCAATAAACTTGACTATTCATCTGGACAGAACTTTGTCCGTTTTTTGCAGCTTAATAAAGGGGCTAATTACATTAAAGACGCAAACCTGCACTTAGGCTGGGTCTCGCTACTAAAAGGCGATACGGAGGCTTATACTGCGTTTATGAACAAGGTTAAGTCGGCAGGCTATACTTATCAGGAAAAGGATAAGCAGGCGCTTAATGAAGCGGGCGAATCAATACCAAATAAAGAGCTTTTAAAAGCAAGGCTGTTGTTTGATGGCGGCTATTACAATAAAGCACTGGAGGAGCTAAAAGACAGCAAAGGGGATAGTTTTGCCTCTGCCAGGGATAAAACGGAATACTATTATCGTCTGGGGCGTATAAATGATGAGCTTGGAAAGGACGATATAGCGCTTACCAGCTATCAGAATGCCATTAATACAGGAAAAAACCTGAAGTACTATTTTGCAGCAAATTCTGCATTGCAGATTGGTAAGATTTACGAAAAGAAAGCAAACTTCTCAAAGGCTAAAGCTTTTTTCAATGTTGCCATTCAAATGAAAAACCACGATTATGAAAGCAGCATTGAGACGCAGGCAAAGGCCGGTATCAAAAGAATTGATAAAAATGCTGACTAAAACTATAGCTTAAAAACGATAAACAAAAGCATTGATGTGCATGCCTGCCCCTACAGAGGCAAATACAGCGTAATCACCTTTCTTTACTTTATAGCCTTCTACCTTTTCTTTTAGAACCAGATCCAGCAGTGTTGGTATAGTAGCTACAGAGCTATTTCCTAACCATGAAATGGTCATAGGAACTAGATTTTCCGGCACCGTATCCAAATCATAAAGCTTAAATAAGCGTTTCATAATGGCGGTATCCATTTTCCCGTTAGCCTGATGTATGAAAACAATTTTAACATCTTTAATGTCTATTTCTGCTTTGTCTATAGCTTTTTTAACTACTTGAGGAACGTTTATAACGGCAAACTCATAGAGCTTGCGGCCATTCATTTTAAGATAGGTGTTGCCATTACACTCGCTCGGGTTGTTGCTTTTGCCCATTACCAGTAACGAACCATAATCGACCGCATAGGTTTGTGTTTTGTGAGCAACAATGCCTAATGGGTTTTCAGATTCCTGAGCTTCAAAAATAACAGCTGCTGCACCATCAGAGAAGATCATGCTGTCGCGGTCATGAGGATCGGTTATTCTGGAAAGCGTTTCTGCACCAATAACCATTACTCGTTTTGCATCGCCACTTTGAATGAGATAGTTGGCTTGTATGGCGCCTTGAACCCAGCCCKGGCAACCAAATATGATATCATAGGCAACACAATCGGGATTTAGGATATGCAGGGTTTGCTTTACCTTGGCGGCCAAGGAAGGAAGGATATCCATACGATTGCTGCCGCTTTTTACGTCTCCGAAATTATGGCAGAATATGATATGATCTAAAGTTTCTTTGTCTATTCCGGCATCGTCAATTGCGCGTTGAGCAGCAATAGCTGCAATGTCGCTATTTACAATATTGTCATCAACATAGCGTCTCTCAAGAATCTCTGTGATCTCTGCAAATTTATTTATTACTTCGTTGATGTCTTTTTCCAAAGCCACTCCATTATCGTAAAATGTGGAGGTTAAAAAAGAGTCGCCAGAAATGATGTTTTCGGGAATATAGCTACCTGTACCTGTAATAACCGAGTGTAAGTTTGTTTTATTGCTCATTATGAACCGCAGACTGTTTTGGTATACAGTATAAAAATAGAACTATTATATTAGAAATAAAAATTTTAAGAGAAATCTTCAATTAAAAATACAAATAATTCTTTTGGTCCGTGTGCTCCAAGAACCAATGTTTTTTCAATATCTGCTGTTCTGCTTGGTCCTGTTATGGTGCTGATCATTGATGGGATTTGACTACCGTATTTGTCTTTGATGAGCTTAAAAGCATCTTTAAGATCCATTACAAGCTGTCCTGTTCTGGCAATAACAATGTGATGATGAGGGAAGATACTAAGTCTGCGACCGGCTGCATTTTGGTTGGAAACCATTACGGAACCATTACGTGCAATAAGGGCTTCACACAAAGTAATTCCAACTTCGGCCAGGTCAAAATCTTTGTCTGTTTTATAAAAAGGGAATTCGTATTCTGTTAAGAGTTCTTGTAATTCAGGCTCCCAGCAGTATATTTTACGCCAGTTAAAGCGGTCTGCAAGCTGAAGGATGTTTTCAATAAATTCTATTCCGTTTTCGCAGTAGATGAAATTGCCCGAAACGGCGGTAAGTTGTTCTGCAAATAATACCTCCGGATACTCTGTATTTTCTGTGTACAGTGGGGTATCTTCTAAATTTGGATAAGGGTTGTCTCTTTTTTCAAGAAGCGCCTTCCTTATCTTTTTCAGCATTAACTCTTTGGAGGAAATATTTTCTTGCATAAAAAAAGGGATTTGCAGCCATTTCGCAATAAACGAAATGGCTGCCCCATAAATATTGTAATTAAGACTCTGTATTCGTTGGCGTAATAGAAGCTGAAGGATCTGTAGTTTCTCCAACACCTTCATGTAAAAGGCCTTCTGCTGCAGGTTTTTGATCACCTGTACCGTTTACAAACTCGTCGTAAGTGGTGCGGTTATCAAAAGGACGTTTTCCTAAGATTTCTTCTAAATCTGCCTGGAAAAGAATCTCTTTTTCTATTAGTTTCTGAGCAAGCTTTTCTAAGCCATCTCTTTTATCTGTAAGTAATTGTTTTGTTCTGTCGTAAACCTGTGAAATAAGGATACGTACTTCGTGGTCAATCATTTCAGATGTTTTCTCTGAGTACGGCTTATTAAAGTTATACTCATTTTGAGGATCGTGGAACGACACGTTACCAATAGTGCTGTTCATACCATAGATGGTAACCATTGCGTATGATAGCTTGGTAATTCTTTCAAGGTCATTTTGAGCTCCTGTAGAGATTTTACCGAACACAATGTCTTCAGCTACTCTACCACCCATTGTCATACACATACCGTCAGTTAATTGCTCTGTAGTATACAGGAACTGCTCTTTAGGTAAGTATTGTGCATATCCTAATGCGGCAACGCCACGAGGAACTATAGATACCTTTACAAGTGGATCTGCATGTTCCAGGAACCATCCTGCAATTGCGTGACCAGCTTCGTGATAAGCAACGATTCTTTTTTCTTCTGGTGAAATGATTTTGTTTTTCTTCTCTAAACCACCAATAACACGGTCAATTGCGTCCTGGAAGTCTTGCATGTCAACGCTTTCTTTGTTGCGACGGGCGGCGATAAGTGCAGCCTCATTACAAACGTTGGCGATTTCTGCTCCGGCAAAGCCTGGAGTTTGAGCAGAAAGTTTTTTAGCATCAACTTCCTGAGAGGTTTTAATAGGGGTAAGGTGAACCTTGAAGATCTGCTCACGACCAACCAAATCAGGTTTGTCAATAGAGATTTGTCTGTCAAACCTTCCCGGTCTTAACAAGGCTGTATCCAATACGTCAGGTCTGTTGGTAGCAGCAAGGATAATGATACCAGAATCGGTACCAAAACCATCCATTTCAACCAATAGCTGATTTAATGTGTTTTCACGCTCATCGTTACCACCCATCATGCTGTTTTTACCACGGGCACGACCAATTGCATCAACCTCGTCAATAAAGATGATACATGGTGCTTTATCTTTAGCCTGTTTAAACAAATCACGGACACGTGATGCTCCAACACCCACAAACATTTCTACGAAATCAGAACCTGAAAGTGAGAAGAAAGGAACTTGCGCTTCGCCGGCAACGGCTTTAGCCAATAATGTTTTACCAGTTCCCGGAGAGCCTACTAATAGCGCTCCCTTAGGTATTTTACCACCCAGGTTGGTATATTTTTTAGGGTTTTTAAGGAAATCTACAATTTCCATTACCTCTTGTTTTGCTTCTTCGAGGCCGGCAACATCATTAAATGTTACGTTTACCTGGCTCTCTTTATCGAACAGGGTTGCTTTAGATTTCCCGATATTGAAAATCTGACCGCCACCGCCACCTGCACCACCGCCCATACGGCGCATAATAAAGATCCAGAAGCCAATGAACAACAGAACAGGGATAATTACAGTGAAGAACCACGAGTTAAATGAACTTTGTCTGGTTTCTTTTTCTGCTAAAATCTGCTGATCGGGAGGAAGGTTTTTCTGAGATTCCTTTAATTGCGTATCCAGCGCGTCCATTGATCCGGCCGTAAAATAAGCTATAGGGCCTGTGTTTGTTCCAAAATTGCTTTTGTTTTGGTACTCTTTGTACTTAGGCTGATTTAGCTTGTCTTTTTTAATGTATACCTCAATTTTTACAAGATCTTCGTGCTTGTAGGCTACTAATTTTTGTACATCACCCGGCAAAAGCATTTCTTTTTCAAAAACGCGGTAGGTAATTGGTTTGCTGGTATCGGCATTGAATAGGAACTGCAATAATATCAGTCCTAAAATAATAGCTGCATAAACCCAAAAAATATTGAATTTTGAACCTTTTTGAGGCTTCTTCGGAATATTTGGAATTCTCTTTATTAGTTTGGGTTTTGTATTCGGGTTCTCTTTCATCGTTATATCAAAAAATGTGGAAGTAAATGATTATGCGCTTTTATAGGAGGTTGCCTGGGCATCGCCCCACAGGTCTTCTATCCCATAAAAGTCTCGCTTTTCAGTTTTAAATATGTGGACAACAACGTCAAAATAATCCAGGATTATCCATTCGGCAGCATCTTGTCCTTCTTTGCGCCAAGGATTAGTTTGAGTATTTTTATAGATTTCTTCTTCTACGCTATCGGCAATTGCCTTAACCTGAGTGGCTGAATTAGCGCTGCAGATAATAAAATAGTCAGAAACGGAACTGTTAAGATCTCTTAGGTCCAGGCGGACAATATCATTGCCTTTTTTTTCCTGTATGCCGTGTACGGCTATTTCTGAGAGGTATGTAGAAAGGTTTACGATTTTCTTTTTTACCATTAAAATGTTTTAATTTTGATAAACAAATATACAATCAACACTTGCAAAATAACACTTTTTCAACATTATTTGTTGGTCAAAATCTTATCAGATTATCAGCCGTTGATTCTACCAATAACTTTTTGAAGATGATGGTGTCAAAATCCGAGCCATTACCGGAAGGAACTGTTATTATGGCAGATAACCAATTTGCGGGCAGAGGACAACAGGAAAACACCTGGTACAGTGAGCCCGGATTAAACCTGACATTCAGCATCTTTCTAAAACCGGTATTTCTACCCATAAACAAGCAATTTATGCTAAATATAGCGGTTAGTAACGGCATTAACAAGGCTTTAGGCCGCTTTGTAAAGGACGGAATAACGGTAAAATGGCCTAACGATATTTACTATAATGACAGTAAAATAGGAGGCGTTTTAATTGAAAATAGCTTGTCTGGGAATAGTTTTAAATCGAGCATTGTTGGCATAGGAATGAACGTTAACCAGCAAAAATTTGATATTGAGAAGACCAAAGTAGCAACATCGTTATATGAAATTTTACAGCACGATGTTAATTTAATTGAGCTATTAGCTGAAATTTGCAGTCATATTGAAAGTCAGTACCTTCAATTGAAAGGAGGAAATTACAATAGACTGATGAAAGAGTACCTTGAAAACCTGTACAGATTTAATAAACTGGGTTTTTACAGACAGAATGGCGAGGTTTTTGAAGCTACAATAACCAGAATTACTGAAGCAGGACAACTGGTTCTTTTAAGCTCTGGTAAGGAAAGAGTATATAACTTTAAAGAGGTTGAATTTTTAAAGGATTAAGGGACATAAAAATTAAAAAACAATTACAGATGAAAAGAATAAGTTTGGTATTAACATTAGTCTTATTTACAGTTCTAGGGGCGGTAGCTCAAATTGAAAAACCTGTAACATGGGCTTACGCAGCTAAGAAAGTAAGTAAAACAGAAGCAATACTTTATATTAAGGCAAATATTGAAGATGGCTGGCATATTTATTCTCAAAATCTGAAACCAGGGGGCCCGAGTAAAACAACTTTTACCTTTACTCCATCAAGTGATTACGCACTTAATGGAAAGACTACAGAGCCTAAGGCAATAAATTATTACGATGAGAATTTTAAAATGAACGTTAGCTATTTTGGCAACGGGGTTACCTTTCAGCAAAAAATCAAATTGAATAAAGGTGCTACTACTGTGAAGGGAAAAGTAGAATTTATGGTATGTAACGATAAACAGTGTTTGCCTCCTGAAGAAGTAAGCTTCAGCATACCGGTAAAATAAGCTGATACAGATAAAGAAAAGGGTGTTTTGAGTTTTCAGAGCACCCTTTTTTTATTTCAAGGGTTTTAAGGGATTATTAGCTAATAGTAAAATTAACGCTTAGCGGTTACAACACCGTCTTTAAATAAAAAATTATAAGTAATTTCACGCCCTCATCATGAAAATGAATATAATGGCGGGGTTTTTCATGGGTTTTAAAATAGGTAATAGGAATGCGGATGAAAAAAACACTTTTAGTACTGAGCTTGTTCTTTCTTTTTATTGTAACAATGACGGGGCATGGATTTGCCGCTACTCAGGTTCAGGATTCAACCGGAACGGATGATCTGGTTTTTACGGAAGTTGGTTCTGCTCAGGATAGTGCAGTAAACAACATTGTAAAAGACACGGTAAAAAAAGATACTATAGCACAGAGTGCATCTATAGATCAGGCAAAGGATAAGCCGGCAACTGCTGTTGTATCTGATGAGGCTAATCATAAGAAAACACTTTGGCAAACTTTTATCGCCGGTCTTGTTGGTGGGTTTTTAGCATTTTTAATGCCTTGTATTTTCCCAATGGTGCCGCTTACCATAAGTTATTTTACCAAAAGGGCGGGCAGCAAGAATAAAGGAATTGGGCAGGCAATTATTTACGGCCTCTCTATTATTGTTATTTATGTTGCTTTCGGGCTGTTAATTACGGTATTATTTGGATCGGCAGGCCTAAACGCGTTGAGTAGTAGCGGACTGTTTAATTTCTTCTTCTTTATTCTACTGGTCGTTTTTGCCATCTCCTTTTTTGGCGCATTTGAGATTACATTACCAAGTTCTTTCGTTAATAAAATTGACAATAAGGCAGATAACAGCAAAGGTTTAGGAGGCATCTTTTTTATGGCTGCATCTCTGGCTTTGGTTTCCTTTTCGTGCACAGGACCTATTATTGGAACTTTGCTTGTAGATGCGAGTTCAAAAGGTGAGTTACTTGCCCCGGCTGTAGGGATGTTTGGTTTCTCGCTGGCACTAGCGCTTCCATTTACCTTGTCGGCGATCTTCCCTGGCTTTTTAAGCAGCATGCCTAAATCAGGGGGATGGTTGAATAGCGTGAAGGTTTGCCTTGGTTTCCTTGAGCTTGCTTTAGCGTTGAAATTCCTTTCTGCTGCCGATTTGGTTTGGCATTGGGAATGGTTCGACCGTGAGGTGTTCCTGGTGCTGTGGATCGTGATTTTCTTCTTAATGGGTATTTACTTATTGGGGAAACTCAAGTTTTCGCACGACAGTGATCTGCCATATGTATCGGTACCACGATTATTCCTTGCCATACTTTCGTTTTCGTTTGCCATTTACATGGTGCCTGGTTTATGGGGGGCGCCGGTAAGCGTTTTAAGTGGACTTGCACCGCCAATGAATACTCAGGATTTTATCCTTAACGGGAACGGCTCATCGCAATCAAAAGTGGATACCGAGTTTCCTTCTAAAGTGAAATACGATGATGTATTTAAAAAACCAATTGGTTTTACTCCGTTTTTTGATCTGGAAGAAGGCTTAGCTTATGCTAAAAAGGTAAACAAGCCTGTTATGATAGATTTTACAGGCTGGGCATGTGTGAACTGCCGCAAAATGGAAGATAAAGTATGGATAGATGCCGAGGTAGGACGTATAATTAACGAATACGTATTAATACAGCTTTATGTAGATGAGCGCAAAATTAAAATGCCGAAGGAAAAAGTTCATTATTCGGAGATTCTGAGAACAACAACAGATGATCTGGGCAAGTGGAACGGTGATTTCCAGGCTACAAAATATGGATCTAACTCTCAGCCTTTCTATGTATTGGMAGGACATGATTTAATTCCCTTAGTTAAACCACAGGGGGCGATTTTTGATGCAAAAGAATATGCTGCATATTTACAAAGTGGTTTAGATAAATTCAAACAAGCTGAAAAACCAAATGAATAAGATTAAAAACATAGGTGTATTAACATCTGGAGGCGATGCTCCCGGAATGAACGCTGCAATACGAGCAGTAGTAAGGGCAGCAATTTACTACGATTTACAAGTTACTGGTATTTTAAGAGGCTACGAAGGACTGGTGAATGGCGACTTTATTGAAATGGACCGTAAGTCGGTAGCAAATATCATTCAACGTGGAGGAACGATTTTGAAAACGGCAAGGAGTGATTCATTCCGAACCAAAGAAGGAAGGCAACAGGCGTACGATCAATTAAAGAAAAATAACATAGACGCATTAATTGTTATTGGTGGTGATGGTACTTTTACGGGAGCAGATTTGTTTACACACGAATTTGATTATCCTGTTATAGGTTTGCCTGGAACTATTGATAATGATCTGGAAGGAACTGATTTTACAATAGGTTATGATACTGCAATTAATACCGTTATTAATGCTGTAGATAAAATCAGAGATACTGCAGAATCTCATGACCGTTTATTTRTTGTTGAAGTGATGGGCCGTGATTCTGGTCTTATTGCTTTAAGAAGTGGAATAGGGGTAGGTGCTGAGGCGATTATGATACCTGAAGCAAATATGGGTATTGATGGTTTGGTTACCAGACTTGAGACCGGACGTAAGGATAAGGCATCGAAAATAATTATTGTTGCCGAAGGTGATGAGATCGGTGGCGGCTTTAATGTTGGCGAGGTTCTTAAAGAGAAATTTCCGGCGTATGACATCAGGGTTTCTGTACTGGGCCATATTCAGCGTGGAGGTAAGCCAAGCTGCATGGATAGAGTTTTGGCTAGCCGCTTAGGTGTGGTTGCTGTAGAGGGGATCTTAGCCGGACAGACAGGCGTAATGGTTGGACAAAAGAATAAAGAGATTGTTTTTACGCCATTTAATCATGCTATTAAGCATATTGATGCAAAAGAAATAAGTCCTGCCTGGTTAAAACTGGTAGAGATATTGTCACTATAATAAACAAAGGCCCTAAATTTTAGGGCCTTTGTTTATTATTCTATTACTACAGCGGTTCCTGTTGCAGCAACCATTAACATGCTGCCGCCGCTACCTACTGTTTCATAATCTAAATCTACTCCGATTATGGCATTTGCACCCATTGCGGCTGCGTATTGCTGCATTTCATTAATCGCAGTATTTTTACCTTCTCTTAATACTTGTTCATACGATCCCGATCTGCCTCCAACGATGTCTCGTATTCCGGCAAAAAGATCTTTAAAAATATTGGCACCGATAATGGTTTCGCCACTTACAAGGCCTATGTATTTAACTACTTTTTTGCCTTCTACTGAATTGGTTGTTGTAATTAGCATCTTTTAATTGGTTTTTAGGTTTGATGATGATTTTGTGGATTTGTTACAGTAATTTATCCAGAACCTGCTGCCAGGTATCTACACGCTCGTAATCTTTTAACAGTAAGTTGTGTGGCGAAGAGAATAATAGTTTCCGGCCTTTAAAACCAGCGAAATTTTTAGCCCTGTCATCAATCATTACATCTACATCAACAATTTTATCACCGCAGAACATGATGTTTCTCCAGGTAATAAAAGGAAAATGTTCTGCCAGCCAGTCAAGTTTATCTTCAAGAGAGTTTCTAAATTCTGTTGCTGCCGAAACGATATATATATCATGATGTTCCTGTAATTTTTTTACAGCTTCTACACTTCCTTCAATAAGCGGAAGGTCTCTAAAAAAGCCCTTTTCATTAATATAATCGAACCATTTATTGTTAATATGCTCGGGCATATGATGGTAAACTTCATTTCCCGGTTCAATAATCAAGTCGAGCGGGATTCCGTAATCCCGGTTATAAAGGTGTATAAATTTGTGTATCGGATCGGCTAAAACCTCGTCCATGTCTATGGCTATTCTCATTTGTATATCGTTTGCTCCAAATATCTTTAATTGGGGAGACAGTTATGTTAAATGAATTTAAAATTATTGCATCTTGTTAATCATTAGTATTTTACTTACTTTTGCAACCCCGCAAGCACGAAGCTCCGGGAACTATGTTGAATACATAAACTAAAAGAGAAATGGCAACTAAAATCAGATTGCAAAGATTCGGTAAAAAAGGTAAACCTTTTTTCCACGTTGTGGTAGCGGATTCCCGCTCACCAAGAGATGGTAAATTCATTGAGCGTTTAGGTTCATACAACCCAAACACCAATCCAGCTACTATCGATCTTAACTTTGACAAAACTTTAGACTGGGTAAACAAAGGTGCTGAACCTACGGATACTTGTCGTGCTATCCTTTCTTACAAAGGTGTTTTATACAAAAAACACTTAGAAGGTGGTGTTAAAAAAGGTGCGTTAACTGCAGAACAAGCGGAAGCTAAATTTGCTGAATGGTTAAGCGCTAAAGACGGTAAAATTGAAGGCAAAAAAGAGGGCTTAACTAAATCTAAAGATGAAGTTAGAAAAGCTGCTCTAGCTGCTGAAGCTAAGAAAAATGCTGACCGTGCTGCTGCCCTTGCAATTAAAAATGCACCGGTAGAAGAGGTTGTAGAAGAAGAAGTTGTTGAAGAAGCTCCAGTAGCTGAAGCTGCAACTGAAGAAGCTCCGGTAGCAGAAGAAACTCCTGCAGCAGAAGCTACAGAAGAAAGCAAAGAAGAAGAAGCATAGTATTTTTGTTATTCTGAATAATAGCGAAGAATCTTTTATATGATTTCTTCGCTATTTTTTTATTTAAAGGTTTTATGAAAGGCTGATCTTCATTTCCGTCATCTCGACGATAGGAGAGATGACGGAAGCTGAGGTGATGGTACTGTAGGAATACAACAAGACCAAAAATTAACGATACACCAATGAAAATAGAAGAAGCGTTTTATATAGGATACATTACCAAAACAAAGGGATTAAAGGGAGAGGTTCAGCTGTTCTTTGAATATGATGAGCCTGAATTACTGGAACTTGATGTGATTTTTGCTGATATAAATGGCAAAATGGTGCCTTTCTTTGTATCGTCTTATAAGCTTCAGACTAATAATACAGGGAATTTCTATTTTGACGACATCGATCATATAGACAAGGCCCAGCCTCTGTTAAGAAAAAAGGTATATCTGCCTTTAACAAAAATGCCAGATCGTTCTGATGAAGATTTTCATTATAATGATTTAAAAGGCTTTGTTGTTTTTGATGAAACACATGGGGAGCTTGGCGAAATTATTGAGGTAAATGAATACCCTCAGCAATTTGTTGCAACGGTAGCCTATCAAAGTAAGGAAATCCTGTTTCCTTTGAATGATGATATGATTGTTGAGATTGATGAGGATGAAGGCACTATGCTTGTTGATTTGCCCGAAGGCTTATTAGACATATATATCAATCCTTAATTTTATCTTTGCACCATGCGTTTTGACATTATAACTGTTTTGCCGGCTCTTTTGGATAGCCCTTTTGCCCACTCTATTTTGCAACGTGCTCAAAAGAAAGGTATTGCTGAGATAGTGGTTCATAACCTTAGAGATTATGCCACGAACAAGCAAAAAAGTGTAGATGATTATCCTTATGGTGGTGGTAGCGGCATGGTGATGTCTATTGAGCCTTTTGCCAGGTGTATAGAAGGGCTAAAGGCTGAACGTGATTACGATGAAGTAATTTTTATGAGCCCGGATGGGGTGACTTTTAACCAGACGATTGCAAATGAATTATCGGGCAAGGGCAACATTATGATTCTATGTGGTCATTACAAGGGCATAGACCAGCGCGTAAGAGATTTATTTGTAACACGTGAGATTTCTATCGGAGATTATGTTTTGTCGGGAGGAGAGCTTCCTGCAGCAGTTTTGGTTGATGCCATTGTAAGGCTTATTCCTGGTGTTTTGAATGATGAGACATCGGCTTTGTCTGATAGCTTCCAGGGAGAGCTACTGGATGCTCCTGTTTATACGAGGCCGGCTGACTGGAACGGACATAAAGTTCCTGATGTGCTATTAAGCGGTCACGAGGCAAAGATTAATGAATGGCGCCATGATCAGGCTTTGGCCAGAACACAACAACGTCGCCCTGATTTACTCGAAGACTAGTTTCCTTTGCTCAGGAGCGAAATAATTTTATCCTTATCTTTTATTTGATCTTTTAATGCGGTAAGCATCTCTTTGCAATTTTTCAAATTGCTCTTTAGATCGGTATACTCTGCTTTTTGATCGCTTACAAGGCTTTCTACGCTTTTGTTGCTGTACGGTATTACTGTTGTTTGAAAAAACGTGGCAGGCGGTACGTCAAGGACCTTTGAAAGGGTTATAATGTCATTATATTTTATTGATCCCCGGGTTAAACTCAGCTTCAGGCCATCAAAGGTTTTGTCCATTTTTTCAGCAAGCCAGGTCATGGATCTGCCTTTTTCTTTGAGTAGCTCATCGACTATCCGCTTTAATGCCATAAAAAAATTCGTATAAATTTGGCTAACACTTAAAATATTTGGTGTATTTATGCTATAAAATTATGAATAGCATTACATTTTTTTGATAAAAATACAAAAAATAAGTATAACCAAATTAAACTAACGTAAGTATGAAAAAAGTAAAGATCAGCGACAGTGCACCGAGGAAGTACAAGATTAACGAGTGTTTGCTAAAAAGATCGATCGGCCACCGCCGCGAAGCGATTAGAAAACTGCCCAAATATTTAAGCATCTCACTCAACACGCTTCATAATTATCGGAACATTCTTTTTAGTGATTCTCAGGATATTCCTCATGAAATTGTGGTGCTGTTTGAGCAATTATTTGAACTGCAGACAGGAGGATTGCTGAATAAGCCAATAAGAGGTAAAACGCTTGATGAGCTGATAAATACTGAACTACAGCAAAGTAGGGAATGATGTGTAGAATAAATTCAAAAAAACTGACTAACTGACAAGATTATATCATGAAAGAACAAAGAAAATATAAAATTGATGAAGCAATAAGAAAGTTAAACTTACCAAATTATAAGGCAGCACTAAGGATTATCCCACGTGAACTGGGAATTGCTTCTAATACTTTTCATAATTACAGGAAGCTAAAAGTTACGGATAAGGCAGATATTCCTTACGAAATGGTAAGAAAACTTGAGATTATGTTTCATATGAAAATAGGGGAGCTGGCCAACTCAAAAATTTGTTGTCAGGACTTAAGCGTGTTGATAATGGAATATAATAGCTCTGAGTCTGTTAGCGCCTAGCGAATAGTACTGGATACATGCTATTTACAGACGCTTTACCGGTCTAATTATTTATCTGAAAAATGAGTAGATTTGCTTTTGAATATGTGGAAATAATAAAGAATGTGGAAAAAAACAAAAATCGCTTTTATTTCTAAAATAAAATTCCTAATATTGCAGTCCGATTTTAAACAACAAAAAATCGGCTTAATAGCTTAAAATCATGGATTTAGTAAAATTTGTTGAAGAGCAGGTAATCGCAAAAAATGAGTTTCCTGCATTCAAATCAGGAGATACAGTGAGTGTTCACTATAAAATTCGCGAAGGTAATAAAGAACGTATTCAAATTTACCAAGGTGTAGTATTACAACGTAATAGCGTTGGTGCTAATGAAACGTTTACCGTTCGTAAAATGTCTAATGGTGTTGGTGTTGAACGTATCTTCCCGATAAATTCTCCAAACATCGCTAAAGTTGAAGTTAACAGTCACGGTAAAGTTCGCAGATCGAAATTATTCTATCTACGTGAGTTAACTGGTAAAGCAGCTCGTATCAAATCTAAAAGAGTTTAATTTCTTTAGAAAAAGCATATTAACCTTCCCGATTGTATCGGGGAGGTTTTTTTGTTTGCCCCGAAACCACTCTGTTCCGAGTAAATTATTACGATTTATCATTATTTTAATGATGTATCGTAAATGCACAGTTGCTTTTATCTAAGTTTGCTGTAACTAACTTATCGGATTTAACTAAATGCCTCATTATACCCGCTAAAGGTATAACGATGTTGTCAGTTTAATTCTGGAACTAACTGGAACATTGATGAAAGAACTATTAAAAAAATTTGAGGATAAACGACCTGAGATTGTTTTTGAGTGGAAAGACAAGGAATCTGAAGCCGAAGGCTGGGTAGTTATTAATTCACTACGCGGCGGTGCTGCGGGTGGAGGTACCCGAATGCGTAAGGGGCTAGACAAGAGAGAGGTTGAGTCTTTAGCAAAAACAATGGAGGTGAAATTTACCGTTTCGGGCCCACCTATAGGCGGAGCTAAGTCCGGAATTAATTTCGATCCTGCAGATCCAAGAAAAGCGCAGGTTCTTGAAAGGTGGTATAAGGCTGTAATGCCTTTGCTAAAAAGCTATTATGGCACCGGAGGCGATTTAAATATTGATGAAATTCATGAGGTTATCCCTATAACTGAAGATTATGGCTTATGGCATCCGCAGGAAGGGGTGATCAATGGGCATTATCAGGCTAGAGAGAATGAGCGCATTCATCAAATTGGTCAGTTACGCTATGGCGTTTCAAAGGTTCTTGAGGACTTGAACTACACTCCGGATATTAAAAGAAAATATAAGGTAGCTGATATGATTACAGGTTACGGTGTAGCAGAATCAATTGGCCATTTTTATAAGATCTGGGGAGGTGAGCTGGCAGGGAAAAAAGCAATTATTCAGGGTTGGGGTAATGTTGCTGCTTCGGCAGGATATTATCTGGCTCAAAATGGCGTAAAAATTGTTGGAATAATTGATCGTGTTGGTGGACTGATTAACACTAATGGCTTTACTGCCGAGGAAGTTATTGGTCTGTTTAACAACAGAACAGGCAATACGCTGATAGCTCCTTCGTTGTTGTCTTTTGAAGATGCCAATAAGGAGATATGGGACATCGGGGCAGAAATATTTGTTCCCGCTGCAGCCTCGCGTTTGGTAAAGCAAGAGGAGGTAGATCAGTTGATAATTGGTGGGCTTGAAGTGATTGCCTGTGGTGCAAACGTACCTTTTGCGGATAAGGAAATTTTCTTTGGCAGCATTATGGAACATGCGGATAATCACGTTGCTGTGATTCCTGATTTTATTTCTAATTGCGGTATGGCCAGAGTATTCGCATATTTAATGCAAAGAAATGTTGAAATGAGTGATGATGCTATTTTTTCCGATGCATCTGAAGTAATATATAAAGCAATGAAGGCTGTTTATAAGCACGATACAGCTAAAACCGGCTTGTCTAGAACGGCCTTTGAAATCGCACTAAAACAATTGGTATAAACTATGGATATTAATATTTTCGATCAGGTATTTTGGGGGAACACAGTAAAGCAATACTGTCTTTTTGGAGGGTTCATTTTATTGGGCCTGATTTTTAAAAGACTGGTATCTCGTCTGTTTAGTCTTTTGATTTTTACAGCATTTAAAAAATTTGCTGAAAATATTAAAGACGACACATTTGTATCGCTGCTTTTAAAGCCTATCGAATCTTTCATTACGTTTTGTACATTTTACCTTGCCGTAAATCAATTAAAATATCCTTTAGATGTTATCGTATGGCACAAGGCGAAATCTAAGCTTGAGGTGACTATAGGGGACTGTATCGATAAGATATTTTTGTTCTTCATCATTCTATCTATATTCTGGATTATTTTAAGGATAATCGACTTTATAGCGCATGTTTTAAAGTATAAGGCATCGTTAACCAATAACAAGGCTGATGATCAGTTAATTCCATTTTTAAAAGAGCTAACAAAAACTTTAATCTGCTTTTTAGGCTTCTTTGTGCTGTTGGGTTTTGTTTTTGAAATCAACGTGCTAACATTAATTACGGGATTAGGCATTGGAGGTATAGCTATAGCCCTGGCAGCTAAAGAGAGTTTAGAGAATTTAATAGGCTCTTTTACGATATTTCTGGATAAGCCCTTCACTGTAGGGGATGTGGTTAAGGTTGATGGAATTGAGGGAACGATAGAAAAGGTTGGCTTTAGGAGCACCTGGCTGATAAGTCCGGATAAGACAACAATTGTTATCCCGAACAGGGCAATGATTGATGGAGTACTGGAAAATGTTACTTTAAGGAATTACCGACGGGTAAACTTTCAGATAGGACTAACCTATGAAACGAAGAGTGAAGACGTAAAAAACATTGTAAATGCCATTAATGAATATTTAAATGGAAATGCCAATACAAAAGACGGGTATGCGACCTTTGATAATTTCGGCGATTTTGCATTACATGTACAGGTTGTGTATTTGGTGATAAATATGGAGCACAGCCAGTACGTTAAGGTAAAAGAAGAAATTAACTTTAAGCTGATTGAAATAGTAGAGCGGTATAAATCTGAGTTCGCTTACCCAACACAACGGTCGGTATCGGATGCTCCTGCTATTGAAAATAAGGGATAAAAGAGGGTTCTGGTCGTCATCTCGACGATAGGAGAGATGACGGGGTTCCCGGCTAACTATGAGGATACCAAATTCTTTAAGAAAGTTCAGCCAAAACGGTAATACCGCCTTTTACGACCTGATCGAGCTCAAGATTAACTTTGGTGCCAATTGGTAAAAATATATCTACTCTTGAACCAAATTTAATAAAGCCGAATTGTTCAGACTGCTCAACATTATCCCCCTCTTTAACATACCAAACAATGCGTCGGGCAAGTGCGCCTGCAATTTGTCTGAATAATACCGGAGTGCCATTTTTGTGTTCTACGACAACGGTTGTACGTTCGTTTTCTGTTGATGATTTCGGGTTCCATGCAGCAAGGTATTTGCCCGGATGGTATTTGAAGAATTTAACTACCCCAGAAATAGGGTTTCTGTTGATATGTACATTTACAGGCGACATAAATATGGATACCTGTAATCTTTTGTCTTTAAAATACTCGCCTTCCTGAGTTTCTTCGATCACTACAACTTTACCGTCGGCAGGGCAAATTACCAGATTATCACCCGTTGTAAAGTTACGGCTGGGGTTTCTGAAGAACTGTAGTACGGTAATAAACAGTGCAAAAGAAAAAATATAAATGAACCACCTTAACCAGGTAATGTCTGCAAATTTATAGTCAACAACTGCATTAATTATAAAGATGAAGAGTAGTGAAACAGCTATAGTGGTATATCCTTCTTTGTGTATGGTCATTCTTGTAGAAATATGTTTGGTGCAAAATTGGGAAAAAAATATCGGATTACGGTAAAAGAGGAGCAACAGTTTTGGCTCTGTAGATATCAGTAAGGTTTCTTCCGAGACCATTATAGTCTAGTCCGTAGCCCACAACAAATTCATTACTGAGTTCGAAGCCTACATATTCCAGTTCTTCAATTGGGCGTTTTAGGGCAGCTGGTTTTAATAAAAGGGAACAAACTTTAACAGATGCAGGGTTTTGTTTATATACTTCAGCAAGTATATAACTGAGGGTAAGTCCGGTATCAACAATGTCTTCAATCAGAATAACATCTCTATCCTTTAGGTCGTTAGGCAAACCAAAGGTCTCCCTGATGTTACCACTGCTTTCTGTGCCCTCATAAGACGAGACTTTGATAAACCCGACTTCGCAGGATATGGTAATCTCTTTTAAAAGATCGGCCATAAACAAAAAACTTCCGTTCAAAACGCCAATAAATATAGGGCAACGATTCTCGTAATCTACATTTATTTGGATGCCGATTAAGCGGGTTCGCTTAGCGATATTGTCATTTTGAATTAAGATTTCGAATTCTTTATCTTCTATTTGAATTTTGTTCATAGTTACGAGATTAACCAATAAGAGGGCGGCTGTTAGTTTTCTTTTTTCTGCTTTTCGAGCTCCTCTTCCAGGGCTTTTTCTTTTCTTCGCTGCTCTCTTTTTTCTTCTCTTAGTTGTTTCCGGGTTTTCTTCACTGTATCAACAGTTATATTCGGTTTTGAAATAGAATCTTTCTTTGCTTCTCCGCCAAATAACCGGTCAAACAGATTTTTAGAGGCATCATGTGTTTCTATTGCAGGTAGAGGGTCATCATTGTCAAAAGCATTTGTATCAATGGTGGTGGTGTCTGGCAATAAATATTGTCGTAGTCCTTCTCTTAGATGTACGTTATAGAAGCCATAACCGCTGGTATCAGGAGGAGTTAACCCTCTTTTGGCCATAATGTTCCCGATGTATTTAAAGTACGGATACATATAGTCTTTGAGGCCACCATCACCTCTGAACTTATATAAGGCTATTTTAGGTCGGGGAACTATATTTGCAAGGAATATGCCTTCTCCAATATTTAGGTCTGACGGTCTTTTTCCAAAATAATGTCTTGTAGCTTCACCGATACCGTAAACATTCTGCCCCATTTCAATAATGTTAAAATAGACTTCTAGCATTCTGTTTTTAGTAATAAGGTGGTTGTTTTCTATAAGCCAAACAATTAATATTTCCTCTGCTTTGCGGGCAAGGGTTTTTTGTCGACTTAAAAAAATGTTCTTAACCAATTGCATCGAAATGGTACTGCCACCACGAACAAACCTTTTCTCTTTAAAGTTTACTGCAAAAGATTTGCGAATCGATTCCTGAACGAACCCTTTATGTGTAAAGAAAGAAGGGTCTTCGGAGGTTAATATTGCATTTTTAAAGTTGCTCGAGACCTCTGAAAGCGGGGTGTAATTAGGATTGGAAGGGCCTATCATGATATCCCGCATCGGCTTTCCGCGCTCGTATGGTGTGTATATAAAGTCTTTATTAATTTTCTGCAGATTAGTTTTACCTAATTTTAAGATCTTAAAGTTTGCAGGTGTTAATCCCGAGTAAAACTTAACACTATCAGGCAAAGAGCTGTCAAGATAAAAGTCAAGATCGTACTTAAGCTTCCCGCTCACTTTTAATCCTTCCAGCGATTCGAATAGTCCATGCGGAAAAGAGTTGAAAAGCTCCTGGGCATCTTGCTCCGGAGCACGAACTTTTACCTCATAGATCTTGTTAGGAGATAGTGTATATTTTAAGTATGGGTGTATCGTCGCATTTTTTAAAAGAATTGTTGAAGAGCTATCCAGTGCAAGGTAGTTTTCTCCGATAAGCATATCGGCATTAATCTTTGCATCGGGGACAACGATATCATTGGACGCAATTTTTGGATGATTGATAAGTAAGTTCTTTACCGACCATGAGCCTTCTATTTTGAAAGCATCGCCACTATAGTCTGCATTTTTCATCTCTGTTCTGACGGTGTCAAAGCTAAACTTAGCGTGCAGTTTATCATTAAGATATTGAAGCTGAACAGGACCTTTGTCTGCAAACAGCATCACATCGAGCTGTTTTTTCCCCGGCTTTAATTTCCCGTTTATATGCCAGGTTGCGTCTTTATCATTTACAAGTATTGTAGAGGTTAGGTCGCCATCGTCTATTGTTGCGGTGGTGGTTAAGAACTTTAAATGGGCGGTGTCGTTATCATTAACGGCTAACATCAGGTTTTTAACCTCCATGTTGTCCGGTATTTTATAAAGAAACTGATTAAGTAGGTTGTGGGCTAAATCACCAAGATCTACCTTAGATTTTTTCTCTGTACTATCTTTCTTTTTACGTTTTAGAATGAAGTCGAGATTGCTAAGTGAATCTTTAAATACAATATTTATTTTGCCGGTATTTAGGGTAACTTCAGATAATTTTACATTGCCAACAATTAAGGGAAACAGTTTTACACCTACAGTTAGATCATTGATGGTGGTTAAGGTATCTCTATCTTTAGGTACAATTGTAATATTGGTCATGTGAACGGTACTAAGACCACTAAAGCCAGCCGTTCCAATTTTAATATTCAGATTAAAGTCTTTGTCGGCCTTGGCAATTGCTTTGGCCATCATTGTCTTTAGTAAAGCTTCTCTTTTGTTGTAAGCAATGGCACCAACCGTAATGCAAACCACTAGAAAACAGCCTAAAACCCACGCTCCTATCTTTATGTATTTTTTAGGGATATTAATTTTTGGAAGATGCATGCTGTAGAATAAAATTTTTATTGCTAAACGTTAAATACAAATGTTTATTTCGTGTTAAAATTACACTAAAAACGCTAAAGTCAATTAAAATTATTCACCCATTTGCAATAATGTAACGAAGAGCCATGAATGCTTGGGGAGTTTTAGTTAAATTTGTAACAATGATTATTAGCCAAGAACAAGTCCTTGCTGCCTTGAGAAATGTTGAAGACCCTGACCTTAAGAAAGATCTGGTGACTTTGAACATGATCAAAGACTTAAAAATAGAAGATAAGAACGTAAGTTTTACCTTAGAACTGACGACTCCTGCATGTCCTATGAAGGATATGCTTAAGAATGCCTGCCTTAACTCGATTAAACATTTTGTTAGCCAGGAGGCAGAGGTGACTATCAATATTACTTCGAGGGTAACCAAGCCAATGGATAGCACCCAGTTAAAAGACATTAGAAATATCATTCTGGTTTCATCTGGAAAAGGTGGTGTAGGGAAATCGACTGTTGCAAGTAACCTGGCCGTGTCTTTAGCTGCTGATGGAGCAAAGGTTGGCCTGATAGATGCGGATATTTACGGGCCATCTGTGCCTACAATGTTCGATCTGGTTGGTGCAAAGCCAAGTGCGAGGGAAACGCAAGACGGTAAAACGCTGATCTTGCCAATTGAAAAGTATGGTATAAAATTACTGTCGCTAGGTTTTTTTGCAGATCCTGATCAGCCAGTGCCATGGCGCGGACCGATGGCTTCGAATGCAGTAAAGCAGTTGTTTAATGATGCCGATTGGGGTGAGCTTGATTACCTGATCGTAGATCTTCCTCCGGGTACCGGAGATATCCACATCACCATTACGCAAAGCTTTCCAATTACCGGGGCTGTAATCGTTACCACTCCTCAGCAGGTGGCTTTAGCTGATACCAGAAAAGGGTTAGCTATGTTTAAAATGCCGGGCATCAATATTCCTGTTTTAGGAGTTGTCGAAAATATGGCTTATTTTACACCTGAAGAATTGCCAGAGAATAAGTATTATATTTTTGGTAAAGATGGAGGTAAAGAATTGGCAAAATCTTTTGATGTGCCGTTTTTAGGTGAAATTCCAATTGTACAAAGTATTGCAGAAGCAGGAGATAATGGAGCGCCTATAGCCTTAAATACAGAGAGTGTGCTTTCTGGAGCATTCGCAGAAATAGCAGGAAAAGTAGCGCAGCAGGTAGCTATAAATAATGCACAAACTGCTAATTGCTAAAAATTTACTATTTTTATACTTTAATAAAATATAACCAATGAATTTAACAGAACAAGTAGAGCAGGCACTAGAGACCATTCGTCCGTATTTAATAGCGGATGGTGGAGACGTTGCGATTGAAGAGATTACGCCGGAGAATGTAGTTAAATTAAAATTATTAGGTAACTGCGGATCCTGCAAAATGAGCTTTATGACAATGAAAGCGGGCATTGAACAAGCAATTATGAAGGCAGTACCACAAATTACTTCAGTAGTAGCTATAAATTTAGCTGAGCCAGTATAAACGATTTAACACTATTTAACTAGCCGTTTTACCAAATACAGCTAATTTTGTAACATGAAGTATTCGTTCACCTTAATATTGCTTCTTTTCGTTTCCTCGGTATTTGCACAGCAAATAACTACGGATAAGAAATTGATCCAATTTTCCGGAATTATTACCGATGTGGATAGTAATACTGTTGTGCCTTACGTTACGGTTACAAATTTATCAAACAAGGAGCAGCGTTATGCGGCCAATTATAAGGGCTTCTTTTCTTTTATCGCCCATCCCGGAGATACGATTTTGTATACTGCAGTAGGTTATAAAGATTTGCTTTTAGCTGTTCCCTCTGTAATTAATGATACTAAGTACACGGCTATGATTAAGCTGAAAGCTGAGATCATCAACCTTCCTACCGTTCGGGTTTATCCCTGGGCAACTGTGGAGGAATTTACGAGAGACTTTATGTCTATGAAGATAGCAGACGATGATTACGCTATCGCTGCTAAAAACCTTTCACAAGAAAGCCTGTCTGGTTTAATGCAAACCCTTCCAAGAGATGGTGGAGAAATTCAGAGCACGAATTTCAGGACAAATCATGAAAGGTCGCTAAACAAGAACATGGTTCAAACGAATCCTTTGCTTAATCCATTTGCATGGGGTAAACTAATGCAGTCTATCTTTAAGGGAGATAAGAGTAGAAGCGCCGATAATTAGCGCTTTTTACCTTTGTGTTGATTAGGGAAACGCATCTTATAATCGGCCTTTATATTGCCTTTAGAAATTGCATCTAACTTACTTTGAAGCATTCTTTTACGCAATAATCCTAATTTATCTGTAAATAAAGTGCCTTCTATATGGTCGTATTCGTGTTGAATAACACGAGCAGGCATACCTGTAAATTCTTCGGTATGAAGCTCCCAGTTCTCATCATAATATTCAATAAGAACATTTGGTTTACGGGTCACATCTTCTCTGATGTCAGGAATACTTAAGCATCCTTCATTAAAAGCCCATGGTTCTCCGGTTTCTTCCAGAATTTCAGCATTGATAAATACCTTTTTAAAACGGTTTTTATCTTTTTCATCGGCGCCAGTATCCACAATAAACAGGCGTATTGGTAACCCAATCTGAGGGGCTGCCAAGCCAACACCGCTTGCATTATACATGGTGTCGAACATATTGGTGATTAGCTGTGCCAAATCCGGGTATGTCTCATCAATTGGAGCGCATACTTTTTTCAAAACCGGATCTCCGTATGCTACAATGGGTAACTTCATTCTGCAAAAATACAAATATTACCCTAAAGGATAAAAAGTTAGCGCACTAAGATTACTTTCATCTAATATTTCATTGGTAATATTACCAATATCTGTTGTTGATACTGCCTGTATCTTGCTGAAAACGGTTTCGAGATCATCTATTTTATCGTAGTCGATAAGGCTTTTGGCCATAGAAATAATGAGTCCGATTCGGTTTTCTTCGCCCAGGGCAATCTGTCCGATGAATTTATTCTTAGCTTTTTGGAGTTGTACTTCGCTGAAGTGATTATCGCGAAGCTTTTTCAGTTCTTTAAAAATAAGCGCACTTGCCTTATTTACTTTTTCCTTATCAGTGCCAAAATAAAGGGTAAAAATACCTGTATCACTTAATGGACTATAGCCAGATTCAATGGTATAGGCAATTCCATACTTTTCTCTGATTTGAAGGTTCAGGATAGAGCTCATTCCATTGCCCCCAAGAAGGTTGTTTAATAATAACAGACCTGTTTTATAAGGGTGATGTAAAGAGTAAGCCTGAGAGCCTAGCATTGCATGGGCTTGCTGGATTGGCTTATTGAATGTTTTAGTAACAACAGGAGCCTTTAATGGGGTTTCTCTGGTTGATGTATGCAGGTTAGCCGGGATTTCCGAATAGTGTTTTGCGCCAACTTTTACAACCTTATTTAAAGAATAATTGCCCAATACCGCAATTACCATCTTATCTGTATGATAGTTTTCTTTTATAAACTGATGAATGTCTTTCTGAGTGATTTTGCTTACGCTTTCTGTTGTCCCCAGTATATTGCGTCCAAGTGCGTGTCCCGAAAATACCAAATCCTCAAAATCGTCATAAATAGCTTCTTCAGGCTGATCGAGGTAGGAGGCTATTTCATCCAGTATCACACTTTTCTCTTTATCCATTTCATCTTCAGGAAATGTAGAATGAAAAACGATATCGTTAAAAAGCTCCAGGGTTCTGTCCAGATAGGGGTTTAGAAATGAAGCATGGATGCATGTATACTCTTTTGTGGTATAGGCATTTAAGTCTGCGCCAACACTTTCAAGTCTATTTAATATTTGATTTGTACTGCGCTTTTCGGTACGCTTAAAAATCAGGTGCTCAATAAAATGGGCCAGTCCTGGATTTTCATCGTTCTCATCTCTGGAGCCACTATTAATAATAATACAGGCATGAGATATTGCTGATGCAGATGGTACATGAAGTATGCGGATGCCATTAGGCAAGGTGTGAACGTTGTATTCCATTAATTGTGCAAAGATACAGAGAAATATATCATGCGATTATAATTTTTCTGTGTCCGGATAGTTCAGGTTTAGGACCTCAATAATAGCCTGTTTGTTTGGCCTTGCTGATAACAGGAGCATAAAGAAAACCACTCCGGCAATCAGAAACACAATGTTGCCACTTACCAGAAACCCAACAATATTTAACAGTGCCGGAAGTTCGAATAGAGCTGTGCGCATTAAAAAAGCCACTTGATATTTATTGATCTTGTCATCTGCAGAAAGTCCATGAAGATTAGATAATTGCTTTTTGAACAGGAACTGCCCTAATGCAATTGAAACAAGACCAATCAAAGGGAATAGCGGGAAGAATATATCATTCTGATTCAAATCAGCATCCAGGTAAAGACGATCTTTAACGGTTAGATACGAGGTGGCTGCCATTAAAACGATGGCCAGGCAGAATGCAAGATGTATGGTTTGCATTGCTTTTAATTTGGAAGAGTTCATTCTTAAAGCATTAAGTTAGCTCAAGATAACGATTTCTTTAGAAATTACCACTGGCGCCACCACCTCCAAAGTCTCCACCACCAAATCTGGTATTTTCGCCCTGAGGCTGGGTGCCAGAGAAAGTTTCAGATACAATGAGTGATTCTACTTTTAGCTTGTCCATAAAATTCCCGTCTTCTAAATCTTCATAGGTAAAGCCGTGTTTAGGTGTTTTAAGGTATTTCATTACCATATAACAAATCCCCAACAGGATGATCCCGACAATGCTAAGCGCACCTTCAATTGGCATGAGATGGTAGTAGTTTCTGAAAGTAAATGCTGCTGCCGCTACTAGGATCAGGCCTGTTCGTAATATGATTACGTCTTTGTTTTTTATTCCAAGCCCTAAATAAATAAAAGGGATAAGGATAGTCCATGCCCAGAAGAAAAATCCAAAGGGAACAGGAGCCGGTTCTGCGCTATTGTATATGCCTTCGCTAGCAGGGCTAAGCGATTGTACCACGTAATAATTTCCTGCCAGATATAAAACAAGCAAACTTACAATTTGAACTACATATAAACAGCTGGTGTAATAGAGGCTAGCTTTTTTTCCGATACTCCGTTTGGATAAAAAATAAATTCCTGAACAGACGATCATCATTAAAAAGGGCATGGTTGCCATTCCCCATGAAAAAAGGTCTTTCCAAACGAAAAAGATAGTGGCAATAAGCGCTAAAAGGCCTATTGCTGTCATTAACATATCTGTAAAGCGGACAGCATAGAACAGTGCTAATAAACATAAAAAGAATGAAATTCGTGAATAAGGGAAATTATTGCTTACATCTGCTTGTAGTATAATAAATGCAGTTAAAACCAGTCCTCCTGAAATCCACATTAAGGCATCATCAACTCCTGATTTAAAATGATTGCTTTTTCTTACCATTAGCTCGAGAGCGATGTAAGTAAGAATCCCCACAAAAAAAGAAAAGCCCCATTTGTCAATAACATTCGTGTCGCTTACCATAAGCATCAGTAATCCAATGGAAAAGGAAACAATGATGCAGGTTAGAATAAACAGACCTATTCTGATAAAAATATTAGGAGAATAAAATCCTACAGGATGTTTATCCTCTATTTCCTTTTGCTCGTTAATACTTATTGCTTCTGCTTTACGGGCCTTTTGTGCTTCTTCTCTAATTAATAAATTAGCCAGCCAAATGTTGTTATAAATAATCATACGGCTTTAATTTTCTTGTTGAGGTTAATTAATAGAAATATAATACCAATTGCAGAGGCAATAAAATACATAAACGAAAGGGTGATTGATGCATCATCTTTCATCGCGAAAAGCCCCCTTACTACGAGGGTGCTAATGGCTATATAAGTATAGATAACAACCAGTAACAAGAAGTAGAAAGACTGATGTTTCATGGCATCTTTATAAATGTAGAAGGCCAGTGCAAACATGGCAACCATGAATAGAAATGAAAAGGCCGAATCATAATAAAAGAAGTAGCCTGCTAATAGCGATATAAAGGAAAGGTGTACACCGAAATGTTGGTAAGTAAACCTGAAGTGCTTTTTAAAGTTAAAATAGACGCTCAGGTAGGCAGCAAGAAGTAGTAATAATCCTAGAAACAGATAAGTATATATAACGGTCTGACTATTAAAATCAGCGTTTAACAGCAATTGCTTTGGGGTTACAGATACGCCCATCCAAATGGCTAGATTGGTAATTCCCATGGCTAAAATACCCAGATGATCAAACTCATAGGCAATATAAAACAATGCAACCATCGGGATGAAAGTTGCCATTCCGTAGTTGGTGCCAAATACGGTATACTGGAACTGCAAATAACCAACAAATGATAAAAAGCTAAGGCAGCCCAGAAGGAGGATATAATCAAAAAATGAGTTCGGAGATTTTATCAATTCTTTGCTAAAGGGCTTCTTATTTTTGAAGCAATAAAAAAAACATCCGCCACTGATGGCAGCAATGATCAATAAAATGACCTGATGGCCAATTGTATCTATGTTTTTATAGATGAGAATACCCATGCCGGAACTTAACAGCATAACACCTAGGTAAAGTAAAGTTTTTATCTCCCAATGCAAGGAAAACAATGTAGTTCGGGAGGCATTTTTGACCTTTTCGAATGATTCTTCGGAAATACTGCCTTCTTCAAAAAGCTTTTTAAAAAATTCAATGTTCATTGGTTGAGATGTTGATCATAGGATACTCAAGTATACAAAAAAGATGTCGTGTAAATGTTACTTACTGTCAATTTGACAACAAAAAGTAATTTGGAACATCCATTGATAGTGAGCCTATGTACTTAAAAATGAGTTAACATATGAGCATAGAAGAAAAAGGAACGATATCCATTCACACGGAGAACATTTTCCCAATCATCAAGAAATTCCTGTATTCCGATAACGAGATCTTTTTAAGAGAACTTGTTTCAAATGCCGTTGATGCGGTACAAAAAATTAAACGCTTAGCAGCCCTTGGTCAGTATAGCGGAGAGCTGGGTAACCCTTTAGTAGAGGTTGCTGTTGACAAAGAAAAGAAGACCATTACCATTACCGATAATGGTTTGGGGATGACTGCCGAAGAGATCAAAAAATACATCAATCAGGTCGCGTTTTCGGGAGCAAGTGAGTTTGTAGAGAAATTTAAAGACGCCAAAGATGCTAATGAGATCATTGGTAAGTTTGGTTTAGGCTTTTATTCGGCCTTTATGGTATCTGATTTGGTAGAGATCCAAACACTTTCTTATCAGGAAGGCGCAGAGCCGGCAAGATGGGTTTGCGATGGCAGTACCGAGTTTGAAATTACTGCAGGCAGCAAAACAACACGCGGCACTGAAATTATCCTCCACATAAATGCAGAGTCTGAGGAGTTTTTAGACAATCACAAAATAGAAGAGATTCTTGATAAGTATGGCAAATTTTTACCTGTACCCATTAAGTTTGGAACAAAAACAGTTCAGGAGCCAGATGGTGAAGATGAAGAAGGAAAACCAAAAACTATAGGAGTTGAGGTTGATAATATTATCAATACAACCAATCCGATCTGGACTAAGGCGCCTGCAGATTTGTCAGACGAAGACTATCTTGCATTTTACAAGCAATTATATCCATTCTCTGAAGATCCATTGTTCTGGATCCATTTGAATGTAGATTATCCTTTTAACTTAACCGGAGTATTGTATTTCCCTAAAGTGAAAAATGATTTTGATATGCAGCGCAATAAGATCAAGTTGTTTTCGCGCCAGGTATTTATTACCGATGAGGTAAAAGATATTGTGCCGGAGTTCTTGATGTTATTACATGGTGTTATTGACTCACCTGATATTCCTTTGAACGTTTCAAGAAGCTTTTTACAGGCAGATAGTAATGTTAAAAAAATCAACAGCTATATCACTAAAAAAGTTGCTGATAAACTTCAGGAGCTGTTTAACAAAGACCGTAAAGGATATGAAGAAAAGTGGGGAGATATTGGTCTGTTCGTAAAATACGGAATGGTAAGTGAAGAGAAATTTAATGACAAAGCAAAAGATTTTGCATTACTTACAAACACCAAGAACGAAAACTTTACGCTTGATGAGTATCGTGAAAAAGTTAAAGATTTCCAAACTGATAAAAACGGACAGGTAGTTTATATCTACTCAAACGACCCTTCAAAACAAGATAGCTTTATTCAATCGGCCAACAAAAAGGATTACGATGTGTTGTTGATGAATTCTGCTATTGATAATCACTTTGTTAGTCACCTGGAGCAAAAGCTTGAAAAAACTGCTTTAAAGCGTGTAGATTCGAGCGTAGCTGATAAATTAATTGAAAAAGGCGATGCTATTGAGTCTGTGCTTACTGAGGAACAAAGTAAAACGGTGTCGAGCATTTTTGAAAAAGCAATAACGAAACCAGGCATGCACGTAGAGGTGGTGGGCTTAAATCCGGATGAATTACCTGTTACGGTAACTATGGATGAGTTTATGCGTCGTATGAAGGACATGGCACAAATGGGTGGCGGAATGGGCTTCTATGGCAATATGCCCGACAGTTATAAGGTTGCTATTAACGGAAACCATAAATTGATTGGAAAGATCCTTAAAACAGATAACGAGGAAGAACAGAGCCTGCTTGCTAAACAAGCGGTGGATTTAGCTTTGCTTGCTCAGGGAATGTTAACAGGAGCAGAATTAACAGCTTTTGTAAGCAGAAGCGTTGAGCTGATCTAGGCTTTTAAATCTATAATGTATTTATATCCCGCCATGAATTTTTCATAGCGGGATATTTATTTTTAAGGCTGGTGTAGCGTTTTGACGGTCAGAGTCGTTTTAGTGAAAAAAAGTGTTAATGGCCATTAACCATTTAGTTTATTAATCGTAAAAAACAACCCTTAAAAAGATAGTACATTATGGAAATTTCAAACAAATTTAAAGCGATATCGAAAACACTTATTGCTGCGGTTACCATCTCAGCAGTATTGGTGTCTTGTTCAAAGGATAAGATAGACTATACACCACAACCGATATCTGCTATGGATGTTATCCATGCTTCTCCAACTACTGAAAAATTAGATTTTTATATTGGAGATACCAAGGTAAACAACGATGATTTTGCTTACACCAACAGAATTGACTATAAGCAAATTTATTCAGGAGAGAGAGACGTAAAAATCACCAAAAAAGGATCTTCTACCAGCGTTTTAACAGAAAAATTAAAATTAGCCGATCAAAAGGCATATTCACTTTTCATTATCGATTCATTTGATAAAGTAAAGTTCTTGTTGGTTAAAGATTCTGTTACCATGCCAGGTGCCGGTAAAGCGAAACTTCGTTTCATAAACCTTAGCCCTGACGCTCCTGCATTAAGTTTATCGATAGTTGGAAAAGATGTGCCAGTAGCTACTAATAAACAATTTAAAGAATATAGTAACTTTGAAAGTGTTGATGCTGGTGATAAAGTATCATTCAAAGTTAAAGACGCTGCCGGTGCTGATGTTGCAACGTTGGCTGATCAAAAAATTGAGAACGGAAAAGTTTATACCATTTGGGTAAAAGGACTTAAGGCAGCTACAACAGAAGAAATGAAGGTTGGAGCAGCTATTTTTACTCACTAACAATAAGATTTAATAAGCCGGCCTGCAATTTAAGTCGGCTTAAATTAAATTTATTTGGTTTGCTGTACGCTATATGATATGATTATAAGAAGAATTCTTAATTGTGCTGAAGAAGAATGCTCGGGCTTGAGGATATTATAGCGGGGTGTTTGAAGAATGACAACAAGAGTAAAGAGATGATCTATAAATCATTCTATGGCTATTTAATGGGCGTTGTTTTGCGTTATGTTAACGATAGAAATGACTCGGAAGAGCTTGTAAATGACAGTTTTATAAAGATTTTTAAAGGAATAACGCAATTTAGTTTTCCAAAAGATAACACCGAATTACAAAAGGCCTTTAAGGGCTGGATAGCAAGAATTTCATCAAGAACAGCAATAGATTTTTTAAGAACAAAAAGGACATACTTGTATGTTGATGATATTAGTGAGGATCAGCAACCGCTTACACAAGTCAATGCTGTGTCGCAATTAAATGTGCAAGACATTTTAAAGCTGCTTAATCAATTGCCGGAAACACACCGGCTTATTTTTAATATGTATGAAATTGAAGGTTTTTCGCACGATGAGATATCGAAAATGTTGAACATTCCAGAGAGCTCAAGCAGGGTATACCTTACACGAGCCAAGAATAAGTTGAGGGACCTGTATTCTAAAACATTAATTAATTCATATGCAACCAATTGAACATATGAAAGGATCTGAAGATGAGTTAATAGCTCATATAAAGGAAAGTCTGACAGGGCATGAGGAGGAGTATGTTCCGGGCTCATGGGAAAACTTCAATCAAATTGAAGGGAAAAGGAATGCAAAAGTATTATGGTTGTGGCGCTTAAGCAGCGCGGCGGCAGTAATACTTATTGCCGGTGCAGCAATTATACTTTTCACCAACAAAACAACAGATGTATTGCCTGTACAAAACGTACAACATAAGCAAAAGGAAACACCTGCCCCTTCTGTAAAAATTGAAGAGAACATTGTACAAGAAGCAGATTTGCCGATAGTGGAGAAGGAACATGAGCAATTAGCTGCGGTAAGAGAAAGCAATAATATATCTGTTTATACCGCTGCTCAAGAGCCTTTAAATACCCTTTCGGCCTCCTCTACAGAAGCAATTGCTGAAAAATCCAATCCCGTTGTTGTACCTTCGGTTCGCGTTCCAGATACTAAGCAAGAGATTGTTAAAACAGAAACGAAACCAATAGCAACGGAAAATAAAACCACTCTTTTCCAGGAGTTTCTAAACAATGAAACCAAAAAGAATCAGGGAGAAGTGCTGGCAAAATCATCGGCTCCCCGAAAAGAAGACAAATGGGAAATGGGACTTGTTGTTTCGCCATCATTTGGAAATACAAAAAAACTCAACATGGGTTATGGGGTAAGTATGGGATATGCTTTATCAGACAAAATCTCCTTAAACTCCGGCGTATCATATAGCGAAATGGCCGCATCAAGAAGCCTGCCTGCTCCTGTAAGTACCGCTATTGCTGGCGAAAGTAAAAATTTAGAATCAATAGAGGCTAAGGTAACCGGTATAGATATTCCGCTTGAACTGAAGTACCGTTTAAGTAAAAACCTGTATGCCAATGTTGGAGTATCTGCATTTGCCGTAATTAATCAGAAACAGAGCAACAGTTACATTCAGGAAAAATTGGTAGAGCGTGCTGTAAGTTCTGGTGGTGATGGATTGGCGGAGCTTAAGACATTTGCCGTAAATGAAAGGGTAGTAGAACCAGCACAGGATTCTGAAATTAAAGATGGAAGGTATATCGGATTCTATAATTTTTCATTTGGCTATAAACAAAAGATATCTAAAAATAAAGCCGTATCAATAGAACCTTTTATGAAAGTTCCAATGAAAGAGGTTTCTAAAGAGAATTTGCGATTAATAGGCACAGGCGTAAGACTTAAGCTGGATTTTTAGCGTTTATTTTTAAACGCGTAACTTTGCCTGGCTATGAAAGAGATGATGACGAAGAAAAATATTGTTAATGCGGTCTTTATAGCATTGTTTCTGGTGATTTTATTTGTTCCTTCGGCCAAGGCATTTCTAATGCAGGGCTTAATGGAAATCGGGTTGTTCAAACCTAAAACAGCACCAATAGCAAAGGGAACACCTCCGGCAGATTTGTCGGGAATTAAGTTCGAAGACAAGACCGGGAAGGTTACAGACCTCGGCTCATTAAAGGGCAAAGTAATTTTTATTAATTTCTGGGCTACCTGGTGCCCTCCGTGCCTGGCAGAAATGCCATCTATCAACAAGCTTTATGAACAATACAAGAATGATAAGGATGTTGTATTTATAATGGTAGATGCTGACAGCGACTTAGCTAAAGCTCAACAGTATATGGACAAGAGAAGTTATCAAATGCCGGTTTATTCTGTAGCAAGCAATATTCCGGAAAATCTTTTTAAAGGAGCATTGCCTACAACAATTGTTTTTGATAAGCAAGGTAGGCTATCTTATAATGAGTCTGGGGCAGCCAACTATTCAAGTTCAAAATTCATTGAATTCATTGAACAATTAAAGGGCCTTAAGATTTAACATTTTTTAACTCGATTATTGACATTTGGATTGTAAAACTATAAACAAATCAATAAAAATATTAAGTAATTTTGCTTTTAGTTAAACCTTTATATTATGAAAAGGACTTTGATGATTATTGCAGGCTTAATAGCCGGAGTTACATATAGCTATGGACAACAAGCCAGCCTGGTTCAGGATCAAAACCCCAGATACGAAGTGGCAAGAGCTAAATACATGAACGTGTCCGACTCTTTAACCAGAGATCAGGGAACTACTGTTCAAAATACCTATAAAGCATACGATTGGTACGAAGCAAGAGAAGAACGTCGTAAACTTCGTCGTGAGCGCAATTATGAGAGCAGCTTGTACAGCTATCCCTATTATGGGAACTCTTATTACTACCCATCGTTAAATTTCGGATGGGGCCGCCGTTATAACAGCCATTGGGGCTATTACGGAACGGGCTGGGGATGGTAACTAAAAATACAACATTTACATACAATCATATTTAATAAAATGCAGTTAAAAAAAATATTAACCCTTGCTGCCATTGCAGTTTCTGGTATAATGATCTCTTCATGCTCCAGACAAGTAACAAGAATTAACACTACAGATACTGTTGATGTTAGCGGAAACTGGAACAATACAGATTCGAGAATGGTTGCTCAGGAAATKACCCAAAGTGTTTTGGGAGCCAAATGGCTGTCTACACATCTTGAAGCTAAAGCAGGTAAAAAACCTGTAGTGGTTGTTGGTCTTGTTCAAAACAAAAGTCATGAACATATAGACGCAGAAACATTTGTGAAAGATGTTGAACAGGCATTTGTTCAAAGTGAGCGTGTTCGTTTAGTGCAAGGGGGTAAGAAAAGAGAAGAGCTGCGTGCAGAGAAAGCCGACCAACAAGATAATGCTTCTGTTTCTACCATGAAGAAATTCGGATTGGAAAATGGCGCCGACTATATTTTGCAAGGGTCAATCAATTCTATTGTGGATTCACATAAACGCAAAAAAGTAGTTTATTATCAGGTAAACCTGGAGCTTACAGACATACAGACCAATGAGGTTGTATGGATAGGCGACAAGAAAATTGCTAAATACGTTAAGAACTAGCAGGATGCTGATCCGGCTAAAATAACAGTATGACAAATAATAGTAAGAATAAGCTTAAGGCATCAGTTCTTTTAGGATTGATGCTTTTTCTTTTTAGCTGTGCCTCTTATAATGAGAAAATCGCAGGTTATTATAAACAAATCGCGACTGGAAATTACAATGAGGCAGTTAAGGAGCTTGATAAGAACCGCTTACTTCAGAAACCGCGGAATAAGCTGCTGTTTTTAATGGAGAAAGGGAAATCGAGCCACTTGATTGGTGATTATGAAAATAGCAACCGTTACTTTAATGAGGCCGACCAGCTATTGGAAAATGGAATTGGCGGTGCTATGGATGCGGTGGTGGGTACTCTTGTAAATCCCATGACACAGGCTTATAAAGGAGAAGACTTTGAAAAGTTTATGATCCATTATTATAAAGCGCTTAATTACCTGTATCTGCATAAAACCGAAGACGCCATAGTTGAGGCCCGAAGAATTACTTTGCAATCGCAGGAACAAGGCGACAAGTTTAATGATAAAGAGAGCAGGTATTCTAAGGACGCATTTTCATTAATGCTTCAAGGCCTTATTTATGAAAGCGATGGAGACGTTAACAATGCTTTTATAGCCTACCGAAATGCTGCGGAGGTTTATTTGAAAAGCCCCGACAAAACGTATTACGGCACGACCCTGCCTAAAGAGCTTCAGTTGGATGTACTTAGAATGGCGGATGCAAATGGTTTTAAGGCTGAATTAACCCGGTTTGAGGAACTGTTTAACTTAAAATATCAACCAGAGCCATCATCAGAAGGAGGAACGCTTATTCTCTTTTGGGAAAATGGATTGGCACCTGTTAAGCAACAGGAAGAGTTTATTTTTTCCCTTATCAGAGGATCTAATGGAGATTTGGTATTTACCAATTTAGCAGGCACCTTGTTTATTCCCTATAATACGGCCTATGGAAGTGGTGACATTAATTTAAACTCAGTTAATAGCCTTAGGGCTACATATCCTAAATACGTTGCTCAGCAGCCTTATTTTACAAGCGCGACTATTACTGACGGGCTGTCGACCATAAACTTTGAAAAGGCAGAAGATATTAATCAGCTTGCGGTTAAAACACTTGATCAACGTTTTGCAAAGGAGATGGGGAAAGTGCTTACCCGTTTGGCGGTAAAGAAAAGTGCAGAATATGTACTTAAAGCCAGTGCTAAGGGAAATGGAAAGGACGGCAAAGACAATTCTTTACTTGAGGGGTTGGGTTTTGGAATGCAGTTGTATAGTTTGCTTTCGGAGAAAGCAGATACCCGAAACTGGCAAACCTTGCCTAGTGAGATCAGATATGCAAGAATTCCTTTAAAAAAAGGAGATAATACCATTACGCTTGATTTAAAAGGGGCTAATGGCAATAATGAAACAAAAACAATTAACATAACCGGAACCGGAAAAATGCAGTTTTATAATTACTCAACGCTGCGTTAACAGTGCATCCGGAAATAAAAAGAATAAAACTATGCAACAGCCCTTCGACATTAGCATTGGAGATGTAGATTATGCCGTATTTCCAGAAGGAAATGATACTTATGTGATCTTTAAAGACGGCAAAGAATACGTGCACATACAAAAAGACACCGATTTACAATGGTTAAAGCTTGATCCGGAAACAGCTATTCCTGTTTTTGAAATAGATGAAGAAATCAACAACATCGGCAGAGAGATTATGGCTTACGTTCCTGAAGAGGAAGACGAAGAAGATCTGGAAGATGAGCTTGATTAACCAGCCCAACGGTCGCGGTCAAGGCTTCAACAGTGTATTGCTTCTGCCAGGTGCTCTAATTCAACATCCTGGCATCCTGCCAGATCTGCAATAGTTCTGGATACTTTTAGGATACGATCATAAGCCCGGGCGGATAGTCCCAGCTTTTCCATTGCCTGCTTTATCAATACTTGTCCGGCATTATTTATCTTGCAATTGCTGCTTCCATTGAATTATCCGGGGGCAGCAAGCCTTTAAATCCAATCTTTTACCTCGGCTTTTAAACCAGCCGATTGAATAGCGCTTTCAGCCCATCTTAAACTTTCTTTAATGGCATTGTCGGGCAAATCAACAATATGATGCCTGTTTCCCCCTCCAATACTTACTTCTATGGTAGTGGTTAAAGCATTAACCCCGAAAATAGCGCTTCCAAACGTCTTGGTGAGCATAATTTTGCATACAATATTGTACTGCTAAACGATACTGATTTAGACATTAAGTGGCTGAAATTTGTGAAATTTATTGAAATTACATTTTGCCCTGAGGCATCTTTGGCATATTCCTCATCATTTTTGCAGCTGCGGCCGGGTTAGAGAATTGCTTCATCACCTTACGCATATCTTCAAATTGTTTGATCAGTTTGGTTACCTCTTCGATTTTTGTTCCCGAACCTTTGGCAATACGTAAGCGTCTGCTTTGCTGAATGCTATCAGGGTTTTCGCGTTCGAATTTGGTCATCGACTGAATTACTGCCTCAACGCTTTTGAATGCATCATCTTCAATATCCACGTTCTTCATCATTTTGCCAACACCAGGTATCATGCCCATAAGGTCTTTCATGTTACCCATTTTTTTGATCTGCTGGATCTGATTGTAGAAGTCGTTAAAATCAAACTTGTTTTTACGGATTTTCTTTTGAAGTTCGGCAGCTTCTTTTTCGTCGAACTGCTGTTGTGCACGTTCAACAAGGGAAACTACGTCGCCCATGCCCAGGATCCTTGAAGCCATCCTTTCAGGATAGAATACATCAAGAGCTTCCATTTTCTCGCCTGTACCAATAAATTTGATCGGCTTGTTTACTACAGATTTAATTGATAGTGCAGCACCACCGCGGGTATCACCGTCTAATTTTGTTAATACAACTCCGGTAAAGTCTAATCTATCGTTAAATGCTTTTGCCGTGTTAACCGCATCCTGCCCGGTCATGGCATCAACAACAAACAGGATTTCGTGCGGTTTAGTACTGGCTTTTACGGCGGCGATCTCATCCATCATCTGCTCATCTATTGCTAAACGACCGGCCGTATCTATAATGATTACATTATTATTTTGTTTTTTACCTTCAGCAATACCTTCTAAGGCTATGCCAACGGGATCTTTAGAAGCAATGTTCGAATAAACAGGCACTCCAATCTGCTCACCTAAAATCTGCAACTGATCTACTGCAGCAGGGCGATATACGTCGCCAGCTACCAATAGTGGTTTCTTGCCTTTACTTTTAAGGAAGTTGGCTAATTTACCGGTAAATGTAGTTTTACCAGCACCGTTTAACCCGGCAATAAGTATAATAGTAGGATTGTTCTTTAAATCTAATTCCGTTACCTCGCCACCCATTAAAGCGGTAAGTTCATCGTTCATTACCTTAGTAAGTAACTGGCCTGGCGAAACGGCTGTAAGAACATTTAAGCCTAATGCTTTCTCTTTTACCTCATCGGTAAAGCTTTTAGCTGTTTTATAATTTACGTCGGCGTCTAATAAGGCTTTACGGATTTCTTTCATGGTCTCGGCCACGTTGATCTCTGTAATACTTCCTTGTCCTTTTAAAACCTTAAACGCACGGTCTAACTTATCCTGTAAATTTTCAAACATTTTCTTTAATGCTTAGTGTTCAATTTTTTGTGAATTGCAAAGTTATTAATTTTGCATGATACAGATAACAATATCGGTAATCTTTATGTAGAATATTAACGAGGGAAGGTAAATGCCACACCTAGCGCTAGCGCCTGACTCGCCTGAATCTCCGGATCGGAGTCTTTATCAAATAATCCTACGCCCGTAAGTGTCACATTCATTAATCTGTTTATCTGAGATCTTAACTCTACATCTAAACGATGATCAACGTGTACCAAGGGCCTGTCGTACGGAATAAACATTTGGTATCTGGCTTTCAGATTTACATTCTTAAATATTTGCTTGTCAAAATTACTTACGATCTGAAAAGCGAGCTCGTTCTTGAAGTTTTTGCCGCGTTCCACACCATAATTACCTCCATTATACTGTTGATTGACAGTTGTGTCCAGTTTAAATGTCTGTTTTGCAGTACCTGTACCAATCCTTGTTGAAAAATACCCAACAGGCTTATATTCGAAACCGATTGATTCGGTTAAATATCCTGGGGACATGAATTTAGAAACAAGAGAGGCTTGCTCTTCGTTGTTACCGTCTCTATAATAGGCATAACCTCTATCAAACTGCGACTCAAACGTAACCGACCCAAAGAAATACCAGCTTTTAGATAATCTTAAATCTGCTTTATTATCCCAGAAAATCCTATCCCTTGTTTTCTTTTGCAGCTGGTCTTTGTTTTTGACTTTACCATACTCAAGCATTACCTCACTTATATAACCGTAGCCTTCTTTTCTATATTCAGCACGATAGTTAACAAGCCCGCCAACGGCAAGAGAGTTTACTCCCCCGGCTTTCCAGTTGTTTGAAAAACTACCTTGATTGACGTTAATCCCAACAGAGGTTCTTATCTTCCAATAGTTGATTTTTTCGGCAATCACTACCGGTGGAATTTTTACAGGTGTATAGTTCAGTATTCCTGTCCTTGATGGTAAAGGACTACGCTTTAGTTTTATCTCCAGGCCTTTGGTTTCAATAGGCACAGTATCAATCTCCTGAGCGATCAGGCTTGACGAGGTGATAAACAGTAACAAGAGGCAGATATTAAAACTCTTCATTACTACAAAGAAAAACAAAAATGTGACTTATTAAAAGTTTATTAATAAACTAATTGCAAAACTTACTCTTATCTATGGTTTTTTACTGACGAAACGAATCCACGCAAATGCTTTTCTATGAGATAAATACGATAGATCGGCATCAAAACAGTATGCTTCTTTTTCAAAAGGGATATTGAAATAAGCTAAATAATGATTTTTATATCTGATCAGATTGATCAGGTACATTAGTAAATACAAAAAATAAAAAGGAAGAATAAGCAACTCAAGCTGTTGTCTAAAATGTATCCGCTCATGATTAATTAATACCTTATCAACCTTTAGCGTCTTGTTTTTTAGAATGATGAAAGGGAAAATAGCCATTGCATTGGCCGGTAGTTTGGATAATATGAGAAAGAAGGGCCTCAAAACTCTTCTACTTTTATTTTAGGGAGTGGTTGTAATCTAAAAGCAGCCGGATTCCGCTTATAGCTGGCATAGCTGTTCCTTAAATATACAACAAAAGCATAATCTGAAGCGGTTAAAACGAATTGATAAGTAGGTCGGTATTGTTGCATAAAATCTTCCATTTCATAGTCGCCTAATTGCAGTACCTTCTTAACATAATCTGGCGTAAACCTATAATCTATAATCGCCTCATGGTAATCCCGCTCAAGTATTTTTTGAAGATGGCGGGCATTTTTACCATCTCTGCTGAGCAGATTGTAAATTGCATCAATACCCAAACCTGCGCCTCCCAATCCAAGATTAAGCAAATCTTTTGCTTTACCCTTGTCCAGCGCATACTTATACTCTTTTAATGTATTGGCGTGCGATTCTTTAGGAGTATATTTTCGGCCGGTAATAGATACCTCACGTAAGTTAATTCCTAGCGATTTCAATTGAAAGTACACTGCTTTCTGACCATTATGAATAAGCGTATCGACCGCATAACCTTGCAATACTGCATACAGCGTGTCGCCTACGGCAGCATTTATAGAAAACTCGCCCTTTGGGGTATTGTAAATCCCTTCGTCTTTGCTGGCGTTGTAGATGTATACTTTAGCCAGGCGGAGTTTGGAATCTTTGTCGACCACAAAGCCTTTTACCGTATTGGTTTGGGCAGTTGCAGTAAGCGCAATGCAATAAAGGAGTAATAACAGGCTAAAAAATCTCATTGGAGATACAAAACTACAAGATAACTATCTGCGCTTAATAAACATTAACATTATTTAACTAACACAAGCTTTTGCCCAATCTTAATGCCCGTGTCTGCAAGGTTGTTCAGTGCTTTTATATCGTCCACTGAGATGTTAAAGCGTTTTGATATGTTGTAAAGGGTGTCTCCCTGTTTTACCGTGTAAGGATTCTCCAGGGTTGTTGAGCCAACAGGATCAGGAGTGTTAATTACTACAGCAGGGGTACTTATTTTTAATGTATCAGGAGTTTTAATTACTTGTTTTGAAGGAGGTGTAGCCACAGGGGTGAATTTTTTCTTTTCCTGAGGGATGTTCGCGTTGATTTCTGAGAAAACACGGTCTTCGCGTTTTAGTTTTTCATTCTCAGATTCTGGCAGATCATAAAAATATAACTGATACTTTTCGATAGTATTTATCAGCAGATCCGGATACTTAGGGTTTGTAGCATAGCCAGCTTGTTTTAAACCTACAGCCCAGTTTTTATAATCGTTTTTATCAAGCTCAAAAAGAGCACTGTAACGCTTTCTTCTTAAGAATTCAGAATGATCCCTGTAAGATTCTCTGGCATCTTTATAAACCCGAAAACAGTCATTAGCCTTATCGTCGTCTTTATAATATCCCTTTCCTTTCCATTCAGAAGTACATTTGATGCCAAAGTGGTTGTTCGCATATTTTGCTAAACTGCTATTCCCACTTCCCGATTCAATAATGCCCTGGGCAAGTGTAATACTTGCCGGAATGCCATATTTATTCATCTCTTCAATTGCTACGCCTTTAAATTCATCGATATACATTACTGTAGTACGCGATTTATATTCCGGGTTTGCTTTGTCTGCAGCTTTTTCGATTGCTTTATTGTTGCGACTGTACTTTTTTGTTTTACAGGCAGAAAAAAATAGCACTGCGGAGGCCAGGATGATTATTCTTTTGTTCATTATAGTCTAAGTTTTTGTCCGGGTTTAAGTGCAGCGCCTTTTAACCCATTTTTTTTCATTAGTGAGGCTGCGGTTGTTCCCCTCAATTTTGCTATTTTATTCAGGCTATCGCCTCTTTTAACCGTATATGTTGATCTTGAGGTTTTTGCTGATCTGGATCTGGTGGCAACGACAGGTGCAGGTGGTTCAACATAATCGTCGGGCCGTTCATCGTATTGGGAAAGGTCATTTTTTTTAATGATCCCAATGATCTGTGATGCCCATGTTCTGCTTCTGGCATAGCCACCACGCTGTATACCTCTGGCCCAGTTTCTGTAATCAAACTGGTCATATTTCTCGAAAAGTGAAGTAAAGGACGATCGGCTTTTTAAGAATTCCAGAAAGCTATCATAAGACTTCTGAACAGAAGGATAACCCTTATAGGATGAACGGATTTCGGTATTGCTGTTCGCGCCTTTGATCCCGAAATGATTGTTAAGGTATCGGGCAATTTTACTTGTACCAGATGCTGATTCGTGTATGGCAACAGCAAGAATAACACTGGCAGGTATTTTATGTTCCCGCATCAGTGTTTGAGCATATTCAGCATGCTCTGCAATATATTCTGCTGTGGTTTGGGCGCCTACACTAAATGTTATGGAGATAGCACTAAGCCAAACTAACAGTAATGATTTAAACATACCTTATTTTTTTCTGATGATAAATAACCCATCTCTAACAGGCAAAATGAGTTTTTCTACACGGTCATCTGCCGCAATTTTGTCATTAAATGTAGTGATATTTTTAGTGTCTTTATCCTGATTGGTGTTCAGTACTTTTCCACTCCATAGCACATTATCCACTATAATAAGCCMACCAGGCCTGATTCTGTTGAAAACAAGATCATAGTAAGTGCCATTGTTTTTCTTATCAGCATCAATAAACACAAGGTCGAAGGTTTCTTCCAATGAATTCACAGTTTGGGTTGCATCGCCAAGAATGTATTTTATTTTGCTGTTATAGTCAGATTGAGCAAAGTTATGGCGTACCATGTCTTCGAGCTCCTCATTTATATCCAGTGTATAAATAATTCCTGTCTCTGTTAATCCTTCAGCAAGGCAAAGGGTGGCATAGCCGGTAAAGGTGCCGATTTCTAAAATTCGCTTAGGGCTTACCATTTTACTTAAAAAGCTAAGCACCCGTCCCTGATAATGGCCTGAAAGCATGCGTGGCATCAGCACTTTTAAATTGGTCTCTCTATCTATTTTTTGCAGCAACTCGCTTTCTGGTTCACAGTAATTAAGCAAGAGCTGCTGCATGTCATCGCTGATTAAGCTCATATAATTTTAATAAATGCAATCTATAAACGGTGCTGTTCCATAAAATATTGCAAAATAATAGTAGCCGAGATGGTATCTACGCGCTCTTTATTTTGCCGGTCTTGTTTTTTTAATCCGCTTTGCATAATTGCTTGATGGGCTAGTTTAGAAGTAAACCGCTCATCAATCCAATGTTGGGGGATATCAGGAAAGGTTCTTTTTAAGGTTCTGGCAAAGCCTTTTACATGCTGAGCAGACTCAGAAGGAGAACCATCCATTTGCTTTGGATCGCCAAAAACAAAGGCTTCTACCTGTTCTGTTAAAAGATATTTTTTCAGATATTCTATAGCGTCTTTGGGGTGTATGGTATCGAGCCCTGTTGCAATAATTTGCAGGGGGTCTGTAACGGCTAGTCCGATACGCTTGGTTCCATAATCAAATGCTAAAATTCTGGGCATGTGGGCAAAGATAATAAAATCCGGGAGGTACCTGAGCTTGGGCTAATGTAGGACAGATTGGGGCTAGATTCGGGTTTGCTTCGGGAAACAGGTACTTTTACCCGAAGCAAACTCAAATCTGTCTCGAACTAGCGTCGAACCAGCAACATTGTATGCAGGTATTTTGTCAACTTTAATAGCTGTTATAGCCAAGTCTTAAAATTTTGCTATTTTGCACCAAATGCAGTTTAAGAATATCATAGGTCAGGAAGCTATAAAACAGCAGTTGATACAAACATTTGCTGAGAATAGGATAAGTCATGCGCAGTTGTTTCTTTCGTCAGAAGGAAGTGGTGCTTTGCCTTTGGCAATTGCCTATGCTCAATACATTAACTGTCTTGATAAACAGGCTGATGATAGCTGCGGCGAATGTTCTTCGTGCAGAAAATATGAAAGATATATTCACCCTGACTTGCATTTTTCTTACCCGTTTTTTGCTTCTAAAGATGTAAGAACAGCAGTAGATGTTTTAGATGAATGGCGCAGTATGGTGCTTGCCGATCCTTATTTTGACATGGATATTTGGCGATCCAAATTAAGTGCGGAGAATAAACAGGCAAATATTAACATTGCCGAGTGTCATGATATCATCAAAAAATTAAGTTATAAAGCTTTTGAAGCTGAGACGAAAGTACTGATCATGTGGCTGCCCGAATATCTGGATAAAGAAGGAAACTCCTTATTAAAGATTATTGAAGAACCACCGCAAAATACCCTGTTTATTTTAGTTGCAAACAACCAGGAACAGATTCTTTCTACCCTGTTGTCGCGGACGCAGATTGTTAAAATTCCTAAACTGCCACATGCTACTGTTGAAAGTTATTTGATGGATGAATTTGGCTTGTCGGAAAATCAGGCTACAGAATATAGCTTTCTCGCAGATGGGAATTTGATTGAAGCCAAGCAATTGGTGGCCAATACGCAAAATGAAAATGCCGATAAATTTGCCGAATGGTTAAGGATGGGTTACGGCAACAGGGTTTTGGACTTAACCAATTTTGTAGATCAGATTGCGGGCTGGGGAAGAGAAAATCAAAAGAATTTTTTAAAGTACGGGATTAGCTTTTTAAGAGAATGCAGCCTGTTGTTAAGTGGTGCAGAAGAGCTGGTTAAGCTGCCCGGTTCAGCTATGGACACGGCTAAAAGGTTATCGACCCACGTACTTAATCTAAGTATGGCAGATGCCATTATTTCGGAATTGGAAAAGGCGCATTATCATATCGAGAGAAATGCAAATCCTAAAATTCTGTTTTTAGATGTATCTTTACAACTAGTAAAAATAATTAAGTTTAAAACGCTCCCGAAAGGGACTCAATATATATATAGTTAATTATGGGATGTGGAAGTTGTTCTACAGGTGGCGGATGTGCCCCCTCGGGTTGCAAAAGTAATGGCTCTTGCCTTACTGGAGGATGCGGAAAAATGGAAGTTTACGACTGGCTGTCTAATCTTGACATGCCTTCAAATTATATACCTTTTCAAGTAATAGAAGTTAAATTTAAGGGTGCCAGGAAAGAATTTTTCCTGAATAGCGAGAACATCTACCTAGAAATAGGTGAGTTAATTGCTGTTGAGGGCCCTACCGGCGGTTATGATATCGGCCATGTTTCCTTAACGGGAGAATTGGTACGCATGCAAATGAAACGCCGTAAAGCAACTATTGATCAGGTAACCAGAAAAGTTTACAGAAAAGCTACTGAAGCAGACGTTGAAAAATGGAAGATCGCTAAGGCTTTGGAATGGGAAACCATGCATAAAGCACGTACCCTTGCTTTAGATTTACGTCTATCTATGAAAATCAGCGATGTTGATTATCAGGGAGATAAAACTAAGGCTACGTTTTTTTATACCGCAGAGGGTCGTGTTGACTTTAGGGAGCTGATTAAAAAGATGGCCGAAACGTTTAGAATCCGGATTGAAATGCGCCAGATTGGAATGCGTCAGGAAGCCGGAAGGTTAGGAGGAATTGGGTCTTGTGGTCGCGAACTTTGCTGTTCTACATGGTTAACCAATTTCAAAACGGTATCAACAGCTGCGGCCAGATATCAGAACCTTTCTTTAAATACTTTAAAGCTTGCAGGGCAATGTGGCAAGTTAAAATGCTGTTTAAATTATGAACTGGATACCTATTTAGATGCTTTAAAAGACATTCCTGATCGTATTGAAAGCCTGCAAACTGAAATTGGCGTTGCCCGCCACCAAAAAACTGACATCTTTAAAAAGATTATGTGGTTCAGTTATCCTAATACAGAGGATTGGATTCCGCTAAAAGTTGACCGTGTAAAAGAAATCATGGCAATGAATAAACGTGGGCAAAAACCAATTAATCTTAAAGAAGAGGCTGTTGAATTAACTCCGGTAGCTGTTGTAGAGAAAATACCTGATTACGAAAATGTTGTTGGGCAGGATAGTTTAACCCGTTTAGACGATAAGCCTAGAAATAAAGGCAACAAGAACAATAGAAATAATCCTAACAAGGCCAACGAAAATAGAAATAGCGGAAACAGACCTGAAAAGGGACCAAGACCTCCTCAAAATGCTAAACCTGCACAGGGGCCTAAGCCAGCTGTACAAGGTGCCAGACCAGAGAAAGGGCCTAAGCCTGCACAGGGAGCAAAGCCGGTTCAGCATCCGAAAAAAGGTCAACAGCCTAAACCAGTTAATAAGCCAATAGTTCAAGCGGCCGAAGGTACGATCAATGAACAACCTGGTGCGGCCACTGGTCAGCCATCGGCAAACAGGAATAGAAATAGAAACAATAACCGGAGGAAAAAACAAAAGGAAAAGCCTAAGGATGAATAATTTTAAAGTTTTACTGCTGTCCTCAGTTTTAATCGTTTTCTTTTTTAGCGGATGCGATACCAATACGCTCATGGACAGCAACATGTCTATGCCTGCACGTAACTGGAGTTATCCAAATAAGGTTAAAACATTAGTTGAAATTACGGATAGCAGTAAGCCTTATAATATCTATTTTAAATTGCGCCTTACAGCCGATTACAGGTATTCAAATATTTTTGTTCTATTTCACATGAGTGGAGCGGGACAAAATAAGCACACCAGACGGTATGAATATAGGTTAGCGCAGCCCGATGGGCAGTGGAACGGTTCGGGTTCAGGTAATTTGTTTACCTATAATTTGCCTTTGCTTACCAACTATAAATTCCCTGCTGCCGGTAAATATCAGTTGGAAATAGAGCAGAATATGCGGGATAATCCGCTTGCTGAGATCAGTGATGTGGGAATAAAGGTATCTATTTATCAGTAGAGTACAGTTTTTATAAACATTCAAAATATGTTAAAAATCTATTGCTTTAATTTTGTTTTTTGTGAAATAAGTATTAGGTTTAACTAGCGCTTAATCTTCATGAAAAATGCTCTCAAAAAATGTTGAAAGTAATAATCTTGAAAAAGGTAGCATCGCCTTTATAATAAAAAAAATAATCCATCTTTTTTATTATACCAAGTATTTATGTCCTCGTATTGCAAATCAAAACCCTCAGGTTAATCACTCTGTGAGGAGCAGTACTTTTACGATGATTTATAGTAAAAATTATACTAAAGTTGTTCTAATTTTTTTTATTTCTTTTGTCATATTGATGACCATAGGAGTAATCTACATAGGGCATACAGGCAGATCCGAAACGCTTAACTATCAATTTAATGGAAAGGTTGATAGTGTTAGATATAATATCAAAGGGCAGGCCTATGTCTCAATAAACGGTGTTGAATATTATCTTTTTGATCCTGATTGGAATTTTGATCATAACAGAATTCAAATAGGTGATTCACTGGTTAAGAGAAAGAATTCGATGATAATTGAATTATTTAGACGAAATGTTTTGGTGACTATTGAGGGGAAGGATAATTAATAATAGATTTGTTATACGATGAACTTAAAAATACAAAGGGTATTGCTTTTATATATAGTGGCAATAGGACTCACTATCTCGGCTTGCACATTTAGTCGTACTTATGTGGATAGAGCTGACGATACTCAAGAGGGGAAACAGGTTGTCAATAATTTTTACAATAATATTTCAAACAATAATTACGATGCTCTTGATTTAATGACCAGTGGTGCATTGGTAAATACAGCAGGGAAAAATGCAGTAAGTAAAATAGTGAAACTTATTAATCGTAAGGTTGGTAATTATAAAAGCTATTTGATTGTGGATAGTAATACAACGCGAACCGAAGGAAGTAATAACAAAACAATTTTTAGGTTCAAAGTAAAAGTAGCTTATCAACATGGTACCGTTGATGAAGTAATTGGATTGGAAAAATTAGATGACCTTGATATAAAAGTGATATCTTATAATGCCTATTCAGATTTATTAATACGTTAGAAAATAGTTATACAATTTTTTGAAATGGGCTTATCCGTATGTAGCTATACAGAATAAAAGAGGCGAGATAGTCGTATGGGGTATAATATCGGCCTTCATGCAATTCTTTATCTGAAAATTTCATCGTATTACGAAGGTCAACAAATGCAATATTATAATAGTTTAGGAATCTCTTGAAATAGTATAAGTAAAAAGAATCCCAATATATGGAGATATTTAAACCAGTGCACTACATTTAAATTTTAAGGCAATTGAAAAGAGGAGGCCATGGTTTTATTGACTTCTGTCTCGCTTTTCTCTATAATATGGGAAGCAACTGCTCAAGTGCCATACCTCGGGATCCCTTTAAAAGTATCATATTATCCTTTATAGGGTGCGTTTTTAAGAACTCTTGAGCTTCTGAAGGAGCGGTAAAGAAAACCCCTTTATATTTATCCTTTAGTGCGTAAAAATACTTTCCAATAAAGATCAGTGTTTGTACATTAAGTTGCTCAGCCTGCTTAGCAATAAGCTCATGCTGTTCTGCAGATTCATTGCCCAGTTCAAACATATCTCCGATAATTACAGTTTTTTTGTCGGCAGTTAAAAGAGAAACGTTATTTAGGGCAGCGGTCATACTGCTCGGGTTTGCGTTATAAAAATCACAGATCACAGTATTGTTCTCCGTTTTTGTGATTTGTGAGCGATTGTTGTTAGGGTAGTATCCGGAAAGACCTTTGTTTATTGCTGAAGGAGTAACATCGAAAAATGCCCCAATGCATATGGCCGCCAATATGTTTTCGAAATTGTAAGAGCCTGTTAGATTAACAGATGTTTGGTAGCTGGCCCCTTTGTCTGACCATGAAATTTCAATTAATGGATCTGTTTTGATCAGCTTTCCCGATATTGTATCTGTTGATTCTGTGCCGTAATAGATAACCTTATCAAGATCAGCAGTAGTACTCATTTCCAACAGATAGTGGTTATTTCTATTTATAAACGCAAAACCATGATTGTTCTTTAAATATGCATAAAGTTCTGCTTTTCCTTTTTTAACACCTTCAAATCCTCCAAAGCCATCTAAGTGTGCCATGCCTACATTGGTAATTAAACCGTGAGTAGGCTGCGCTATAGTGCACAGAAACTCTATTTCTTTTTGGTGGTTGGCGCCCATTTCTATTACTGCAATCTCGGTGTCAGTTGTTAGTGATAAAATAGAAAGAGGTACACCAATATGATTGTTTAAGTTTCCTTTGGTGGCAAAGGCATTATATTTTTCTGAAAGAACGGCCTTTATTAGTTCTTTGGTGGTTGTTTTGCCATTACTACCAGTTAAACCTATAACCGGTATATTTAACTGTGAGCGGTGATGTTTGGCAAGATCTTGCAATGTAGTCAGTACATCGGGCACTAAAATGCATTGCTTGCTGGTTTTGTATGAAAGGTTATCTATTATGGCATAGGCAGCACCGTTTGTAAGTGCTTTCTCTGCAAAAGTATTTGCATCAAAATTATCACCCTTTAGGGCAAAAAACAAGCAATCGGGAGTTATATTCCTTGTGTCGGTACATATAACAGGGTGCTTTAGATAATGCTGATAAAGGGATTCGATGGCAGTCATAGATAAAATGAATAATTAATATGGTAAAATTAGTATTTTGGAGTCTTAATTCATCAATATGAGATACTTCTTCCTTTCTTTTTTGTTTTTGCTTGTTGGTTTGAGTGTTGCAGATGCTCAAACAAAGTCTCCGGATGAGTTTTTAGGGTATGCCCTTGGAAGTAAATTTACATCGCACGATAAGGTTGTCGATTATTTTAAGTACATAAGTGGTAAAGAAAAGAACATAAAGATTGTAAGCTATGGCAAAACTTACGAAGGAAGAGAGTTGTTAGTTGCAGTGATATCCTCTAAAGAAAACATAGATGATTTAGAGCAAATCAGGAAATATAATGTAAGTCTGAGTAAGGCAGAATCATTCACAGCACAGAAAGGTAAACAGCCGGCTATATTGTGGTTAAGCTATAATGTACATGGGAACGAGGCCAGCTCTACTGAAACAGCTATGAAAACCATATTTGACCTTGCTGAAGCAAAAACAAGCGACATTAAAGACTGGCTAAAGAATACCGTCATAATTATAGATCCATGCCTTAATCCGGATGGTAGGGAAAGGTATGTGAATTATTTTAACTCGGTTAGCGGACATAAGCCCAATTCTAACCCAATGGCAAGAGAGCATTCTGAGCCTTGGCCCGGTGGTAGGTCGAACCATTATTATTTTGATTTAAACAGAGACTGGGCCTGGCAAACACAAATTGAAACACAGCAACGCCTAAAGTTATATCATGAGTGGATGCCCGAGGTTCATGTGGACTTTCATGAACAAAGTTATAATGAACCCTATTATTTTGCACCTGCGGCCGAACCGATTCATCAGGATGTTACCCCCTGGCAGCGTGAGTTTCAGGTCACTGTTGGGAAAAACAATGCTAAGTATTTTGATGAGAACGGATGGCAGTATTTCACTAAGGAACGCTTTGATCTGCTTTATCCATCGTACGGAGATACGTATCCATTGTACAATGGTGCAGTAGGAATGACTTATGAACAAGGGGGAATTGGGGCCGGACTGTCTGTAGTAACTACTGATGGAGATACGCTTACGCTTAAGGAAAGGATTAGTCACCATTATACTACGGGTATGGCTACTATTGAAACGGTTTCAAAAAATGCCGATAAGCTGGTAAAGGAGTTCAAACTCTATTTTGAAAAAGCGGTTACTAACCCTCCGGGTATTTATAAAACATATATAGTGAAAGCCCAAAACCTGAGTAAAGTTAAAAAGCTTGCTGAGCTCCTAAAAAAGAATGGCATTGCGTATGGGTTTGGATTGGATAAGAACATGCGGGGGTATAATTATGAAACAAAGAAAGTAGAAGGCTTTAAGGTAGATAGGAATGACCTGATTGTAAATCTGCAGCAGCCCAAAGCTGTTTTGGCTAATGTGTTATTTGAACCTCAAACAGCTGTTAATGATTCTAATACCTATGACATTACTGCATGGGCTTTGCCATACGTTTACGGTTTAAAAGCATACGCAAGTAAAGAATCTGTAAAAGGAACTTATCCGGCTTTAGAAGAACCCAAAGAGCAGTCTGAAATAGCAGATAAGCCTTATGCCTGGATTTTTAAGTGGAATTCGATCGAAGATGCGCAGGTGCTTATTGCATTACAGCGGGCAAACATTAAGGTAAGATCGGCTGAACAAGCGTTTACTATTGGTACGAAGGTGTTTCCTGCCGGATCGTTGTTGGTGTACCGAACAGAGAATGAACGGCAGGTAAAGGGGCTTTCGTCTAAGATCGCCAGGATACAAAAAGACCTGAATGCTGTGGTTTATACTTCTGCAAGTGGCTATGTAGATAAGGGAAAGGATTTCGGATCAAATGTTTATCCTATTCTAAATGTACCTAAAGTAGCTATTGTAACAGGTACAGGGATCTCTACTCAAGGTGTTGGTGAGGCATGGCATTTCTTTGAGCAAGAATTGAACTACCCCGTTACCATGATAACGGCTAATAACATAGATAAGTTGGATATTAATAAGATAAATACCTTGATTATGCCAGATGGTAATTACGGGGAAGATATTAACGAGAAATTGGAGAGTTGGATTGAAAACGGTGGGAAAGTAGTTCTGTTTGAAGATGCAATTTCAAGTACGCTGGGGAAAAGACCTTTTAATATTAGGTTGAGAGAGAGTGTAAAAAATGACATAAAGGTTAATGGGGCAAGAAAGTATGGAGAACGCAATCTTGATGATTTGTCGGAAACGATTCCCGGAGCTATTTTTAAAGTTAATCTGGATCAAAGCCACCCAATTTCCGCTGGCTTGGGAGATTATTATTATGCTTTGAAAACGGATGATAAAATCTATGAGCTTTTGAATAAAGATTGGAGTGTAGGTGTCTTAAAATCAAATAGTTATATGTCTGGTGTGGTGGGGAAAGGCGTATTAAAAAAGCTGGATAACGGGATGTTGTTCGGTATTCAATCGGTCTCAAAAGGGACGGTTGTTTATCTTGCGAGTGATATACTTTTCAGGTCGTTCTGGGAAAATGGAAAACAGATGTTTACCAATGCCGTATTTCTGGTTAACTAGATATTATTGAAAATGAGCCTGTTTATGTTGAAATTATAAATCTCCTTAGTTAAACTTTATACTATATAGTGTTAAAATATGTTAAATATTTTGGCAAGATGAGATGTCACTTTGTTTTTTGAACATTTTCCGTGCTTATTGGTTAATATTCAGAATAAAATTTCGTAAAAGCTGTGTTTTTCAATATTCATGATCTGTTTTCTGTGTCATATTTGTGTCATTTAAATTTGGCTATTCTTAAATTATTTATGCTCGCATATCAAATGCGTATATTTAAGCATTATTAACTAACCTAAATTCTAACTTTTTATGAAAAAACTTTTACAAAGTTTGTTCATTTTGGCATTCATAGCAGGCTCTGCTATGGCACAAAATCGAACAATTACTGGTACGGTTACAGACAAGGAAGACGGCAAGCCGCTTCCGGGAGTAACTGTTGTAGTTAAAGGCACAAAAAATGGTACTCAAACTGGAGGCGATGGTAAATACGCATTGTCTGTACCCTCAGCTTCCGCGGAACTTGTTTTCTCTTACTTGGGCTACGTTTCTCAAACAGTAGCTGCTTCTGGAAACACTGTTGATGTTGTTTTACAATCCGATTCTAAATCCTTAACAGAGGTTGTTGTAACAGCCTTGGGTATTAGCAAAACAAAGAAAACAATCGGTTATTCAGAAACTACAGTTAAATCTGAAGATATTAATAAATCGGCCCCGGTAAGTATGTTGGGTGGTTTGCAGGGTAAAGTTGCAGGGGTAACGATATCAAATACTTCAGGTTCACCAGGTGGTTCAACTAAAATTATCCTAAGAGGTTACACCTCAATAAGCGGGGGTAACCAACCTCTATATGTTATTGATGGGGTTCCTTTGGACAATTCAAGCATTGGATCAGACGAGAGCTATGACTTTGGTAATAATGCCAACGATATTAACCCGAACTCTGTAGAAAGCATGAGTATCCTTAAAGGATCTGCCGCTACAGCGTTATACGGATCAAGAGGATCAAACGGTGTAATTTTGATTACTACTAAAAAAGGTACAGCAGGTAAAATGGTTGTTGATTTTTCGCACGCTACAACCATTACGCAAGTGGCATCGGTATTTAAGCCCCAATCTACTTTTGGTCAGGGATGGGATGGTACATTCATCGAATCTGAAAATGGTAACTGGGGTCCTAAGTATGATGGGCAAATGAGAACCTGGGGTGCAATAGTTGATAACTCTCAACTATTAAAACCGTATTCATTCATTAAAAATAATGTTAGAGATGCGTTAACAAACGGAACAGAGTTTAATAGTAATATTTCCTTAAGTGGGGGAAGTGATAAAACTACCTATTATTTTTCTTATGGAAATGTAATGAGTGACGGTTATCTTCCTTCTGATAATGATTCGTATAAAAGGAATAACTTTAGTGTTAAGGCAGCAACTGTAATTGGCAATTTTAACATAGAAGGATCTGTGAACTATGTTTCTAAAACACAAAAATTTGTTGCACAAGGACAAGGTATATCAGGAATTGGTTCTTCGTTTTATGAAGATATTCTGCAAATTCCGCAGGATATTCCAATTAAAGATCTAAGAGATTATAAAAACAAGTTCTTTAATGTAGACAACTACTTTACTCCTTATGCAGAAAATCCATACTATTCTATATATGAGAATKGTAGTCGTTACAAAAATGACCGTATTTATGGGAATGTTAATTTTGGCTTTACTGTAAATGACTGGCTGAAGTTACAATTCCAACAAGGAGCTGATGTTGATAATGCCGGGGATAGACAATGGCACAACAAAAATGCACCAACTTTGGGTAGTTACAATGATGGTGGAAACGTTGAAGGTGCTAAAAGAGCTGCAGATGTTGGTAGAGTGATAGAAGAGTCTATTAAAACTTTTGAATATGACTCTAAACTTAATGCGATATTCAAAAAAACCTTCTCTGATTTCGATATAGACGGAGTAGTTGGGGTTAACTATAATGACAGAGGTTCGCGTTTTCTTACTACAGCTGTAGAAGATCTGGCCATCCCGGGATTCTTTAGTCTTAGTAATTCGGCAAATAAGCCAACTAGTACAGAAACCGAAAGACACAGACGTTTGTTTGGTGCTTATGCTTCTGCAACCTTGGGGTATAAAAACAACCTTTTCTTAACTTTAGCCGGAAGGAACGACTGGTCATCAACATTGGCAACAGGAAACAATAGTTATTTTTATCCTGCAGCGAGTTTGGCATATGTTGTTTCTGAAGCATTTGATATGAAAAGCACTCCAATAAGCTTCCTTAAACTAAGGGCAAGTTATGGAGAAACAGGTAGTGATACTGATCCATACAGGGTTTTTGATGTTTTAAATGCAACCAACGTTACATTAGGTTTTGGTAACATTAGATTTCCGGTAGCTGGAGTGGCAGGATATTCTATTGCAAATACATTAAATAATGTTAACCTTAAACCAGAGCGTGTAAAAGAGTACGAGTTTGGTGGTGATATCAGGTTCTTATCTGATAGAATTGGCTTAGATGTTGCCTACTTTAATAGATTAAGGGTTGATCAAATTTTACCTGTTCCAATTGATCCTGGAAGTGGTTACTTATTCCAGATCTTGAACTTTGGTAAAGTTAGGGTGAGAGGTATTGAGGCAGCACTGAATATCAAACCGGTTAAAACAACTGATTTTAATTGGGACCTAACCTACACGTTTAGCAGGCAGCGCAATATGGTTATGGAGCTACCGGCAGGTTTGGATAAGGTTATTATTAATAATGCATATGATGCAGATTTAGTGGCAATAAAAGGAAAACCACTTGGTGTTTTTCAAGCTCCCGGCCCAGAATACTCTCCTGATGGAAAGATTGTGGTAGATGGAACCGGATTCCCTGTAGTTGCAGCTACAAATAAAGAATATGGCAATATCCAAAGAGATTACTCTATGGGATTAACAAATATGTTTACCTATAAATCTTTTAGTTTAGGCTTTACGCTCGACTATCAAAAAGGTGGGGTATTTTATTCTGGAACAGCAGATTTGTTAAATTTTGTTGGTGCTGATGTTAAATCAACATTTAACGATCGTCGCCCTTTCATTGTTCCTAACTCAGTACAGAAGATTACTGATGCGAATGGAAACCTGATCAGATATGAGGAAAATACGACCCCAATTACAGAAGGTTTGATTGATGATTACTATTATCCAACAACAAATAAAGCAATGGTATATAGTAACCGTATTCTGGATAAAACATTCCTGAAATTAAGAGAAGCCTCATTAAGCTACACCTTGCCGAAAACTATTGCGGGCAAAATAGGCGCAAACAGAGCTATTTTTACTGTTTTTGGAAGAAACCTACTTACCTGGTTACCTGAGTCGAACAGAACAATTGACCCTGAGGTTTCTAACCAGGGTGTTGATTTGGCCAGTGAGTTCGGTGAATTTAGAACGGCTCCTCCAGTAAGGTTCTTCGGAGCATCCTTAAGAGTTACATTTTAATATTTGAACGATGAAAAAAATTAATATACAATATAAACCACTGATTTTATCAGCACTGATTTTCTTAACGTTTGGATGTAAGAAAACATTGGATGTAAATGTTGATCCTAATAACCCGCCAATAGAGCAAGCCTCTCCAGAGGTGTTGTTTCCGTCGGGAATTATGGGGACAGCCGGGATTGTAGGGGGCGAGTTGACAATACTTGGAGGCATATGGTCTCAGTATTGGACTCAATCAAATGCCTCTAATCAATACAAAACAATTGATACTTATAATTTGACTAGAGTCGATCTGAATGGCCCTTATGACAGATTGTTGTCTGGATCACTTGCCGATTTCAATTTGTCTATAAAGCTGGCACAGGAGAGAAGCGATTGGAGATACAATTTAATGGCTACAGTTATGAAAGCCTACACTTATCAGGTACTAGTTGATATTTACGACCAAGTTCCTTATACTGAGGCATTCCAAGGTGCAGCGAACCTACAGCCAAAGTTTGATGATGGCTATAGTATTTATGTTGCTTTATTGGCTGAAATCGATGCAGCCCTGGCTAAAGATTTTTCAGCACCGCTAACAACCAGCCAAGCTAAAGGTGATTTTCTATTTAATGGCGACATGGATAGCTGGGTTCAATTTGCGAATACATTGAAATTAAAAATGTATTTAAGAATGGTGAATGCAAAGCCAGCTGAAGCGCAGGCTGGAATTACCAAGCTTTATGCTGATGGAGCTAACTTTTTAACAATGAGTGCTGGTATTGCTGAGTTTGAAGGAACGCCTAACAATAGTAATCCTTTCTACGAATATAATATCAGAAGATTAAATACAACTACTAACGTCCGAGCAAGTAAAACACTGACTACCTGGTTGGTTAAAAATGGAGATTTAAGAACTGTTACTTATTTTGGAACAGCAACTCCTACGGCAATGCATCAGGGTGATTTTGCTGCAACAGCTCAAGAACAACCATCATATTCATCTGCAACAGTTGCCGCTCAAGATGCAACTGATCCAGTATGGTTTATAAATGAGTCAGAATCTTATTTCATGCAGGCTGAGGCGTTAGAGCGTTATTTTGGCGGTTCAGGAGCAAAAGCTAAATATGATGCCGGAGTAACCGCTGCATTTGCAGAAGCGTCTCAAAGTGGAGGTGCGGCATTTATTGCTCCAGGAGGAAAGTATGCATATAAAAGCGCAGGCTCGTTTGAGGATAAGTTAGAGCAAATTATCGTTCAAAAATGGGCTTCGCTACCAAGATCTGGACATACTATAGAAGCGTTCTTTGAGCAACAAAGAACTGGTTATCCCAAAAACAGCCCGGTTTACTCAACAGATCCGTCTTACGATCCTGAGAACGCCGCCTTACCTAATCATAGAGGAGAATGGGTTTATGCTAAGAATGGGGTTACAGCTGGTAAGTTCCCGAAAAGGTTAGTTTTTCCTGCATCTTCGAGAGATAGAAATAAAAACACGCCAGCTGAAGTTCCAATCTATACAAAAGTTTGGTGGGGAAAATAGGATATTGATTAATAATTTAGAATAGAATCATGAAAAGATATTTAAATATAATTGCTATAGGAATTTTGGTCATGACGTTTCTGTCATGCAAAGACGATTCCTTTAACTATCCTGAAGGAACGGTTGGAATCTCAAAGGTTACTGTTTATCCTATATTAACAGTAAATGGCGACCAATATATGTTTGTGGCCAAGGGTGGGACTTATACTGATCCAGGGGTTGTGGCTAAGGTTGGTGAAGATGAAATCGACGTTAAGACCGACGGACAAGTTAATACTGCAGCTGCAGCGGTTTATACACTTACGTATTCTGCCGCAAACTCTGATGGTTTTTCTGCATCACAGGCTAGATATGTTGTTGTGTATGATACCAAAGCAGATGCTGCCGGGAATGATTATTCGGGTACTTATAAAAGAGCTGGTTTTGCTACTTTTGCGGTATGGGCCAAGGTAGCTCCAGGAGTTTATTTTATTACAAACCCTGGCGGTGCCGTAGGAAATACAGATAAGGTTGTGGCAATCAATCCAACTGGATCGACAATACAAATTCCACCGCAAGGTTCACCTATGGGCGCTTTCAGTTCCACGGTTGGAACAATGAACGGCGGCAGTTACTCATGGGCTTTGGATAATGCCGGATATGGACCTGCTGTTAGATCATTTAGTAAACAATAATCAAAATCATAAGACATGAAAAAATATACATATATACTAGCACTTTTTGTAATAATGCTTTCTGCATGTAAGAAGGATGAAGTTATTGGCGGCACTGCTGTTCAGGACATGTCTGGAGAATGGTGGGTGCAAATAGATGGTGAGGGAGGCTACTATCAGCTTATAACTTATAATACCGCAGATAATTCTTCTACTCAAATGTGGATGKATGCAAGTGGTTTTTGGGCAGGCCCTGGTCAGCATGTATCTTCTAAAATTAATGTGAACGTTCAGGACCTAACATTTTCGGCAGAAAATGCCCCTAATGTAGGAGAATATGAATCTGATGAACCATTAACAATGACAATTACAAATGGTAAGATCATTAAAAATGGCGCTATAGGTCCTTCCTCAAAAGCTGTAACAGATTCGATTTCATTAACAATTAAATTTTCTGATGATCCAGATTCTTATAATCTTAGAGGCTACCATAGAACAAAATTCTCTGGGGATGATCATTAATCCATTCAGATAAATAAAAAAAAGCCAGCCAAAATTGGGCTGGCTTTTTTATTTTAAAGAAGCCGATAGCTTATTTATGCTCAGGCTCATCTTATCCTTATATATTTCTTAGCAGCTAGAATGTTGGGACTTCACCTAGTGTCCTAAAATTGGCCATAGCATAAAGTGCGCCAAAATTATCACGGCATTTCTCTTTAATTCCTATGTAATATTTGCAACAATTTTTAATTCGTTAAAAGTCGGCATTTTTTGATATATTCGAAATCAAATCAACTTTTGCGGATTATATTCGAAATTTTGTTCTCTTTATGGTGTATTTTTTGAATTTTTGATAACATCTCTTCGTGTCATTTTATTGTCATTTGTTTTTGTGGGGCACAATAAAAATATGCTTGCATATCAAAATCGCTATATATTAGGCCATTATTAACTAACCTAAATTTATTATTTTATGAAAAAACTTTTACAAAGTTTGTTCATATTGTTGTTCGTTGCAACTTCTGCAATGGCGCAAGACCGAACAATTACTGGTACGGTTACGGATAAGGAAGATGGAAAACCACTTCCAGGAGTAACTGTGTTGATTAAAGGCTCCAAAGTTGGAACCCAAACAGGTGGAGATGGTAAGTATGCTATCTCTGTACCATCAGGTTCTACCGAATTATCTTTCTCCTACCTAGGCTACACTGTCCAAACACTAGCAATCTCTGGGAGTACCGTTAACGCAGTTCTGGAATCAGATTCTAAAGCCTTAACTGAAGTTGTTGTAACTGCGGTTGGTATAGCAAGGCAGGCTAAGTCTCTTGGTTATTCTGTTACAACTTTAAAGGGAGATGAATTAACAAAGGCTAGAGAAACAAACGTAATCAATTCCCTGGCGGGTAAAGTTTCGGGTGTTAGGGTTACTGCTCAATCAGGAACAGTAGGTGGCTCTTCTAAGATCATCATTCGTGGAGCTTCTTCATTTAACTCGGGTAGTACTTCCAACCAACCGATATTTGTAATCGATGGTTTGCCAGTGGATAATAGTTCACAGCAAGTTAATACCATTTCGACTAGTTCGGTTCCTCAGGGTAGCGCTGGATCAGATTACGGAAATAGAGCCGGAGATTTAAACTCTGACGATATCGAGTCAATGACTGTTCTTAAAGGTGCAGCGGCGACAGCACTTTATGGTGCTCGTGCAAAAAACGGAGCGATTGTAATTACGACGAAAAAAGGTAAAAAGGGACAAACTACCATTACGGTAAATTCTTCTACTCGCTTTGATAATGTATTGAAATTACCTAGTTTTCAAAACGAATATGCCCAAGGTGTTCAAGGTGTATATAGCAGCGGGCCAACTGTCAATAGCTCTAGTTTGAATGGATGGGGACCAAAAATCATTGAAGTACAAGACAAAACTTTTACTAACTACCTTGGTCAACAGATTACATTACAAGCATATCCAGATAACGTAAAGGATTTCTATAATACTGGAAAAACCTATATCAACTCTGTTTCTTTTGACGGTGGCGGCGACTCTGGTGATTATCGCTTTGGTTATACCAATACTACTCAAGACGGTATTATTCCTAATGAAAAGTTGAAAAAGAATGTTGTAAGCTTTAATGCGGGCAGAAATGTTGCGCCAGGGCTTGATGTACGAACAAATGTAAACTACACACGTACTGTAGCAGACGGTCGTCCGGTACAAAGTTCTAACAATCCAAGTGTACTTCAATCAATTGTTTATGGTCTTCCTAGAACGATCGATACAAAGGTGTTAAAAGACAACTATTTCGATCCGGTTACCAAACAACAAATTGCGCTAACACCTACAAGAACTGGTAACAACCCTTATTGGGTAGTTAACAATAACAACTTCTCAAATGTTGTTGATCGTGTATTTGGTAATGCAATAGTAACCTATAAACCTTTGAATTGGTTAACGATTTCAAATAATTTGGGTACTGACTTTTACAACGAATTTAGAAGAGGGGTAACCAGACAAGGAACAATTGGATCTTTGACAGGTGATTTCTATGCAGCAAATATTTACAATAGAATCATTAACAATGACCTGTTGCTTACTGTTGACCAAAAATTAACAGAGGATCTGAGCTTGAAAGTAATTGGTGGATACAATGTCTTTGAAAACTTCTACCGCAGAGACCTTTCAGATGCTCAACAATTAATAGCTGATCAGCTATATAATTATGCAAACGCAGGAAGTGTGGTTACCACAAATACTTCAAATCAGAAACGCATTCAAGGTGTATACGGTGACGTGGGCTTATCTTACAAAGATTATTTGTTTTTAAACGTTACAGGAAGAAATGACTGGTCGTCTACTTTACCTGCGAACAATAGATCATATTTTTATCCGTCTATAAGCTCGAGTTTTGTATTTAGTGAGTTACTTCCAAAGAGCGAATGGTTCAACTATGGTAAATTAAGAGCGAGTTACGCTAACGTAGGTAGTGATACCGATCCTTATCAAGGCGTATTCCAATATTCTCCAATTAGTGCGGCATTTGCTCAATATGGTTACGGTTCTACGTTCCCATTCAATGGAGTACTTGCGTTCAGTAGCCCAGCTACGATTCCGAACCTTAATTTAAAACCACAAAATCAGGCCTCATATGAAGTTGGTGCTGAATTGAGGTTTTTACAAAGTCGTGTTAATTTGGATGTGACTTATTATAATACGAATACTTCTGACCAAATCGTAAGACTTCCATTGCCACAATCGACAGGTTATTCTGCCGCATTATTGAATGCAGGTTCTGTGAAAAACTCTGGTGTAGAGGTTTCGTTGGGATTGATCCCAGTAAAAACACAAGATTTTACTTGGAACATGGATGTTAACTTCTCCAGAAACGTGCAGAAAATCGAATTGCCTTCCAACCTTGCTTCTTATTCACTAGCCAGCGGATGGAGCGGACTTTCAATCAAGGCAGAGTCTGGCAAATCATTTGGTATTTATGGCGTTGCTTGGTTAAGAGATGATGCAGGAAACCTGGTTATTGATGAAGCAACAGGATTGAGGAAAACAGTGAGCGACAAAAGACTAGGTAATATGAGTCCTGATTGGTTAGGTGGAATTAACAATACTTTCTCTTACAAAGGAGCTTCATTGAGCTTCTTGGTAGACATTAGAAAAGGCGGTGTGATCTATTCTAACTCTGTTTCTTCACTAAGAACAAGTGGTTTAGCTAAAGAAACATTGCTAAACAGAGGAAGAGTATTTATTGATAAAGGAGTTGTTGCTTCTGGAAGTACTTTTGTTCCGAATACAACACCGGTAACAAGTATGCAAGATTACTGGGCACAATACACCACTACAAATACTGAAGCAAATATTTTTGATGCTTCTTATGTGAAACTTAGAGAGGTAAGGTTATCATACCAAATTCCAGCTAAGGTTTTCCAAACAAGTGTTAAATTTATTAAAGGAGCTGAGATTGGTGTAGAAGGCAGAAATTTATGGATTATCCATGATAACGTTCCACACATTGATCCCGAGGCTAACTTCTTCGGAACAGAGAGTGTTGCTGAAGGGGTTGAGTTTAACTCAATACCATCAACAAGAACCATTGGTTTCAATATCAGAATTAAGATTTAATGAAAATGAAAAAAATTATATATACGTTTAGTGTCTTAACTATGTTACTGACGCTATCTTCATGCAAGAAATATCTGGATATAAATACAAGTCCAAATACTGCTGAACAGGTTGACCCGAAATTGCTATTCTCTTACGCAACGGTAGCTTATATGAATTTAAGGTCAAGTGGTGATTTGTACATTCCAATAGGATTAGCGGGTCAGTCTTTAAATGCTGGTGGAAACAACCCAACAGGTTGGTCTGGTGGTGACCCTAGTCCTGATATTTATACTTTTTCTGCAAACTTTTTCAATAACACCTGGGTATCTCTGTATGTTAGGGGTGGCGCAAACCTTCAGCAAGCGATAAAGCTTTCAGAAGCTGCATCTCCTGCAAATAATAATGCGGCAGCACAAAGTAAAGTATTGTTGGCGATGATGGTTTATGACATCACTACTACGTTTGGAGATGTTCCATTTACAGAAGCCTGGAAGGCAGAGATTCTATATCCTAAGTTTGACGATCAGAAAACAGTGTTGGAAGGAACACTGGCACTTCTTGATCAGGCATTAGCACAGTTTGATGAGGCAAGCCCATTAAAAATTGGAGCTAATAATGATGGGTATGATCTGCTTTACAAAGGAGATATCGCTAAATGGAAGAAACTAGCTAAATCTTTGAAGCTGCGTACCTTATTAACAATGGTGGATAAAGATCCTTCTAAAGCTGCGGCTATTGGAACATTGGTAAATGACGCTGCACAAGCGATGGTAAATGGTGTAACAGATAATGTTGCCATACCATACCAGGACGTTCCTAATAAGAGAAACCCGAAATATGCAATTAGCCTTCAATACAATGGTGGAAAGAACTTCTTCTTTGCCAGCAAGCCAGTTGTTGATATTATGAATGCTGCTCCATCTGTTGATCCTCGTCTTCCGAAGTTTTTTGATAAGCCTGCAGGGCAAGCAACGTATATTGGTGTTGTACCTGGAGCAGACGCAGTTGATGCTATTAATCCGAGGATTGCTGCTTCTTTGCACTCTCCTGCTGCACCAGAAGTGATGTATACTTATCAAGAGCAGTTATTTGCAGAAGCCGAAGTGTATGCAAGAGGATTGGGAGTTCCAGTAGATTTGGGTAAGGCGAATACGTTATTTAAACAAGGGCTCGCAGAATCATGTAAATTCTTTGGTGTGAGCGCTACCGAGGCGGGTGTATTCTCAACATCTTTTCCAGCGTTTAGCGGACAAGCTAATGCGGTGTTGACAATTCATGAACAACAATGGGTTGATAAAATGGATCGAGGTCTAGATGCCTTTACGCAATGGAGAAGATCTGGAACGGACGGAAGTGAAGTTCCTGTGCTTACACTACCTATAGGTGCACCTGCCGGTCCAATCTTTAGAAGGTTTGAATATCCAATTACGAATGAGATATCTAATAACCCTAATGCGCCGAAAACAACTGTAAGGTATAACGAAAAAATGTGGTTTGATTTATAATAGAAATATGAAAAAGCTTATAATATTACTCTCTCTGACTGCAGTATTTTTCCTGCAGTCATGTGAAAAGAAAGGTCCTGGAGATAACTATGATTTCAGTAATAGCCTTCCTGCTTATGTAGCACTAACTAGTACAGCAACAAAGACTATCAAGGAAGGTGCATCAGGAACATTCACATTTACCTTAAGAACATCAATTCAGCAAACAGTTAAAGTTACCTACAAAGTTGAAGGGGCATTAAATTTGCCTAATCAAACGGTTACAATTGCCAGGGATGCACTGACTTCTGTAGCAACTGTTGCTGTTCCAGTAGGAGTTATTGTAGCTCCAGCAACCACTGCTACTGCTACATTAACTTTAGTTAGTGCTGCAACCGCAGACGGAAATGCGCTGACAATTGGCTCTAAAAATGATGCTAGCAGTCAAAAAGTAACAATTAACATTACGAAATAGAAGTTAAAGTTTTAACATAAGGGTTGTTCAATTAATGAACAACCCTTTTTTACCTACTACCACTGCCCGGTTATCATCCATATGCCCAATAGGGAAATTAAACCATACCKGATACTCATATTCCTTCACTACTTCCCATATTATTTCTTCAGGCGATTGTCCAAAAGGAATTTTCTCTTCAGGCAACTCATTAAAAGCCCCAACAATTAATCCTTTTAGTTTATTCAGTTTTCCTGCCCGCTTCAGCATGTGCATCATGCGATCTATTGCTGCCGGACGTTCCCCTATATCTTCAATAAATAAGATCTTATCCTCATAGTCGACTTCAGAAGCTGAACCAATCGTCATCACCAATAAAGTAAGGTTACCACCTATCAAAATCCCTTGCATATATCCCTCGCGATTCAATGGTGATGGATGGTAATCATACCTTATTTCCTCACCAAATAGCGCAGCCTTCAAAGAAGCTAAAGACTCGGGTGTGGCCTCGTTAAACGTATAAGGCATCTGTCCATGGATACTTTGAATGCCATATTGAGCGTAGATGTGACAAAGCAATACTGTGATGTCGCTGAAGCCGACAAGCCATTTGGGATACTCAACAAATGTGCTAAAGTCAAGATCATCTACAATTCGAATACAACCATACCCCCCTCGTCCAGCAATGATTGCTTTCACAGTGGGGTCATCTAAAAAAAATTGAATATCCTCTGTACGCAGAACATCATCACCAGCAAACTGGTGGTGCTCAGCATGAACGGTCTTCCCGATAATTACTTCCAAGCCCCAGGATTCGAAGAGTTGTACCGCTGAGTCTATACCTCTTGGAAGTTTGCTTGCTGGGCAGACAATCGCAATTTTGTCGCCTTTTTTTAAATATGCTGGCTGTTTAATCATTAATAAAACACTTATCTTTGACAAAATAATAAAAATAGTTTTGGATAACAGTAAAATAAAGAGATATACCGTTACGGCTGCGCTGCCCTATACAAACGGACCTGTACATATTGGACATCTTGCCGGCGTTTACCTACCTGCAGATACCTATGTAAGGTATTTGCGCTCGAATAAAAGAGATGTAAAGTTTATTTGCGGATCTGACGAAAATGGAGTTCCGATTACCTTAAAGGCAAAAAAAGAAGGAACTACCCCTCAGGCTATAGTAGATAAATACCACAAAATTATTGGCGATTCCTTTAAAGAACTTGGTGTTTCTTTCGACATTTATCACCGTACATCTTCTTTAATGCATCATCAAACTGCTTCAGATTTCTTTGAAACACTATATAATAAAGGCGTTTTTACGGAAGAAGTAACTGAACAGTACTACGATGAAAAGGCACAGACTTTTTTGGCCGACAGGTACATTACTGGTACTTGTCCTAAATGTGGAAATGAAAATGCCTACGGCGATCAGTGTGAAAATTGCGGAAGTACTTTAAATGCAACGGATCTTATCAATCCTAAATCTACTTTATCTGGAGAGAAACCAGTACGCAAAGAAACAAAGAACTGGTTTTTGCCGCTTGATAAATACGAGGATCAATTAAGAATCTACATTGAAAGCCACAAAGAGTGGAGACCAAATGTATACGGACAATGCCAAAGCTGGCTTAATGCGGGCCTACAGCCTCGTGCGATGACCAGAGATTTGGATTGGGGTATTAAAGTTCCGGTTAAAGGTGCAGAAGGTAAAGTTTTGTACGTATGGTTTGATGCGCCTATTGGCTATATTTCGGCAACAAAAGAGCTATTTGAATATGCTCGTTTGGGTATCTGGAACCCTAAAGCTGAAGAATATTACATTAACCAAAACGAGGTAGAAAATGGCAACTGGGAACAATACTGGAAAGATGATGAAACCAAGCTTGTTCACTTTATAGGTAAAGATAATATCGTATTCCATTGTGTTATTTTCCCCGCAATGTTAATGGCCCACGGCGATTATATATTGKCGGATAATGTACCTGCAAATGAGTTCCTGAATCTGGAAGGTCAAAAAATATCGACCTCTAAAAATTGGGCAGTTTGGCTTGATGAATATTTGGTTGAATTTAAAGATAAGCAGGATGTTTTGCGTTACGTTTTAACTGCTACAGCACCTGAAACAAAAGATAACGACTTTACCTGGAAAGATTTTCAGGCAAGAAATAACAATGAACTGGTTGCCATTTTAGGTAACTTCATTAATAGGGTGGTAGTTTTAACCCATAAGTATTTCGGAGGGAAAGTTCCAATGTGCATGACTAAAACTCCGGAAGATCAGCAAGTGATTGATGATTTGGCTGCGTACCCTGCAAAAATCAGCGCTTCGATTGAAAATTATCGCTTCAGAGAGGCTTTATCGGAGGTAATGAATGTTGCTCGCTTAGGTAATAAATACCTGGCAGAAACGGAGCCCTGGAAGGTAATTAAAACAGATGAAGATCGTGTTCGTACCATCTTAAATATCAGTTTGCAAATTGCTGCTACTATAGAAATTTTGATTGAACCGTTTTTACCATTTACTGCCGATAAATTGCAGAAAATGTTGAACTACGGCGGTCATTTATGGGAAGATGCCGGTAAAATGGGCTTGTTGAAACGCGGACATCAGCTTAATGAGCCTGTGTTACTATTTGATAAAATCGAAGACGAAACTGTACAAGCTCAAATAGATAAACTTAACAAGAGCAAAGCTGATAATGTTGCTGCAACAGCAACAGTTGAGCCTGCTAAGGAAAACATCCAATTTGAACAGTTTACAGCAATTGATATCAGGGTAGCTACAATTGTAGCAGCAGAAAAGGTTGAAAAGACCAAAAAGCTATTAAAGCTAACGCTTGATACAGGTATAGATCAAAGAACGGTTGTTTCTGGCATCGCCGAATATTATAAACCAGAAGAAATAATTGGGAAACAGGTTAGTTTGGTTGTAAACCTTGCCCCTCGTGAAATTAAGGGTATTCTATCTCAGGGAATGATCTTAATGTCTGAAGATTCGGATGGCAAACTGGCTTTTGTATCGCCAGTACAAAATCATAGCAATGGTAGTGTGATTCGATAATCGAATCACACTATTATTTTACATTGAATGACATTTCTCTCCAGCCGTCAGTTGCATCCGGATTTACTGTTCCTGGAATTATAAAGGCTTTTAATATAGCCGCTGGATTAAAGGATTTACTATTAATTCCTAAGTTCCCGGCAAAGGTCTTTGTGTAATAACGAAGCGTAACCGTTATTACACAAAGGCATCCGGCTTGGGTATCAAAACTGAATTCTGTAGCGGGTACAGTAAGCGGTTTGTATTCATATCTTATTTCAATAGATTGTGTTTCCTATTTCCGGCATCTATAATTTTCCATATCAAATAATGCCACCTGAAAAGCTAAAATGCAATTGTTCCCCTCGGTGGGGAACTTAAGGTCTTTTGGGATGTGCATTTCAGGCAAGGCTATTTTAATGGCCTCACCGGTTGTTGTAACCGTGGGTTGGGCAAACAAAAGCCTTCTTACCGGAGAATCTATATTAAACTCAAAACCATTAAGCTTATCAAATACAGCATTTGAAAAATCAGATGTTTGTGATTCACGGATCAAAGCTGAATTCAGTATCAGAGCATTTTCTCCGGTAAATCGCGAGATGGCCATACTATCATGTTCGCCAATAGTTTGCGAAAGGAGCACTCTGATGTCAGATGCCAGGTTACTGGCTTTGCCAAAAATACCCGCCGCTTTTTTAGTCGCAACAGTTTATCTTATCTTTTTCTTGGATTTGCCCTGAACTATTTGTGTTTTGCCGACTTTTTTAAAAACAGAGTCGCCAACTAGCCCCCTAATGTATTTGCCGTCAAGTCTTCCCATCGTTTGGTGGTTTAAAATTAAACGCGCAGAATAGTTCGGTTACGGAAAAATAAAATTAGAATTTACTGATAATGAGTGGTATATCCAAGTTTTTATTGGCAAAACATGGACTGGACATGGACTTACCATGAACTCAACATGGACTAACTAGAATAGAAGCTAGGTTTAGGCTACTAAATTTTTACAAAATGCACTTTTCTTTGTCCTTTTTGATAAAAAGGCTGACCGGGAGAAGGATGTTGACTGCCAAAAAGTACATTTGATTTATCAGATTCTCTATTTCTTCCGCACCCTTAACCAATAATTTTGAAGATTAGGGCATTTGCTAACGAAATATTAAAGATAATCAATTATGGGATTGCGGGGTGGAACTGATAAACTATTCTTATTATGAAAAATTATCTCAAAATAATTGAAATAAATGAATACTCAAAAACGCCGAAGTATCTTCAGATTTTCGATTCTATACTGAATGCTATTAAAACCAGCGAGATAGATGTTAATGATGTACTGCCCTCCATTAACTATTTAAGTGAAAGCCTTGAGGTTGGAAGAAATACAATTGAACGGGCTTATTTGGGCTTAAAGAAGTTTGGAGTTGTAGATTCCGTGCCAGGGAAAGGCTATTTTGTATCGAATGCTGAATTTGAGCAACCTTTCAAAATTTTGCTCCTCTTTAATAAACTAAGCGACCATAAGAAAATCATATATGATGCCTTTACTGCTAAACTAGGACATGATGTATCCATAGATTTTTATGTTTACAATAACAATTTTAGTCAGTTCAGAAAAATTCTTGAAAATAAGCCAGATCGTTATAACAAGGTTGTGATTATTCCGCATTTCTTTAATGAACATGACAAAGCTTACGCATTGATAAACAGCTTGCCAAAAGAGAAACTGGTATTGGTTGACAAGCTGATCCCGGAAATATCTGGTGATTTCTGTACGGTATACGAGGATTTCGAAAATGATATATCTTATGCACTTGAAGAACTTAAAGTAAGATTGAGTAACTATCATACTATTAAAATTATTTTTCCTTCTAAAAGTTACTATTCCACAAAGATCTTAACCGGCTTTACTGATTTTTGCCTGAAGTATGCTTTTAACTATGAGGTATTGTCAGATTTGAAAAGTGAGACATTTGTACCGGGAACGGCATATATTAATTTGAGGGAAGACCATTTGGTTGAACTTGTAGAAAAAATAGTGAATAATGAACTCAAAATTGGTTCTGAGATAGGGGTCATATCTTATAACGAGACACCGATAAAGAAGCTAATCCTCTCAGGAATTACAACCATATCGACCAATTTTGCAATGATGGGTGAAGCCGCAGCAAACATGGTTCTTGATAATTTAAAGGGGCATTTGGCAATTCCTTTTAAAGTTACGGCAAGGAATTCATTGTGAAACAGATAGATGGTGCTAGCGTAAGTGTATCTGCATCAGACAGAACAGGTTGCGGATGATGCTTGCAAAAACTATTATTGTATTAACCAAATACAAACCAAACAGTATGCGTCCTCTCATTCTTATTAAAATGCAGTATCGTTTTCTGTTTTATTTACAGAGAGGCAGGTACTTATGAAATAGAACTTATACATCCATTTATGTCAACTATCCATACTTCTTTATTGGCCTAAAGAAGTATTGAATAGCCAACAGTCAAATGTCACAATTCTTTTAGTGCAGCACGGAACCACGGAAGCAACCTAGAGATCCGTTAGCTGCGAATATTTACATTTAAACAGAGTAAAGGTATGAAAAAAACGCTTGTTCTCATAGCTCTCTCAATGGTGTGCAATTTTGTTTTTGCACTGAAATTGAGAGAAATAGAGACTTTAAATGAAATTGCCGCCCCGCGCATCGTCACGGGAACTGTTTTAGACGAAACAGGAGTGGGAATTCCGAATGTTACAATCACCGTTGAGGGTTCTAAACCTAAACGTGCCGCAATGACCAGCCCCGACGGTAAGTACAGCATACAGGTAAACAGTGATTTGGAAGTGCTGATTTTTTCTTTTGTTGGATACGCTACACAGAAAATTACAATTGGTGATAAAAATACAGTCAATGTTAAACTATTACCCGATGATAAAAATGCGCTTGAAGAAGTTGCAGTAGTTGCTTTTGGCACTCAGAAGAAAAACGATTTAGTAGGCTCAGTTGTGTCTGTTAAGGTATCAGACCTTAAAATTCCATCAAGCAATCTAACAACGGCTCTGGCGGGTCGTATTCCAGGTATGATTGCATTTCAGCGTGGTGCGGAACCAGGTAAAGACAATGCAAATTTCTTTATACGCGGTGTTACTACGTTTGGGTATAAAAATGATCCCCTGATATTAATTGATAACATGGAGGTTGGTACAACTGAACTCGCCCGTTTACAGACCGATGATATTGCCAGTTTTTCTGTGATGAAAGATGCAACTTCAACGGCATTATATGGTGCCCGTGGAGCAAATGGGGTAATTTTGATTACCACAAAGCAGGGGGCAGTTGGTAAGGCACAAATTTCATTTCGATTAGAAAATTCGCTCTCAGCCTCGGTAAAGGATATTGAACTTGCAGACCCTGTTACCTACATGAAGCAGGCTAACGAAGCCGTATTAACGCGCAATCCTTTGGGACAAGTATTGTATAGCGACGAAAAAATTGCTAATACCGGAGTAGGCTTAAACCCGAATATTTATCCGGCAAATGATTGGAGGGCTTTGGTTTTTAAAGACTATACCACCAATCAACGCGCTAATCTAAATGTGAGCGGAGGTGGCGAAGTTGCAAGGTATTTTGTTTCCGGATCCTTAAGTAAGGATAATGGATTATTAAAAGTAGATCAACGGAATAATTTCAATAACAATATAGATTTAACAAGTTATTCGCTTCGATCTAACGTAAATATAAACCTGACCAAAACAACTGAAATGGTGGTTCGTTTAAGTGGTAATTTTGACGAATATACGGGCCCTATAGATGGTGGTGCCGAAATGTACCAAAAGGTAATGCGTTCCAACCCGGTACTCTTCCCCCAATATTATCCTGTCGATGAGCAGCACCAATTTGTAAAACACATCATGTTTGGTAACTCTGACATAGGCGGTGGTGGATATACAAATCCATACGCAGACTTGGTTAGGGGCTACAAGGATTCTTCAAGATCATTGATGCTGGCACAATTAGAACTTAAGCAAGATCTTTCTTTTTTAACTCAAGGGCTTAATGCACAGGTGATGATGAATACTAACCGCACCACATTTTTCGATGTAACCAGGGCTTATAATCCTTATTTCTATAAGCTTATAGGTTATGATCCTGTAGATAATACATATGCAATAGACGCTATGAATGAAGATACTGGGACAGAATATTTAAATTATGCTCCAGGAAATAGAGTTCTGAATTCTGTATTTTACGGACAAGGGCAGATAAATTACAGTCGTAGTTTCGCAAAGCATGGGTTTAGTGCCCTGATTGTTGCTATGTTGCAGAACAATTTAAGTGCAAATGGTAGTGACCTTCAACAATCTCTTCCTTCCAGAAATATGGGTGTTTCGGGCAGGGCAACGTACAATTATGATAGTCGTTATTATCTGGAGTATAACTTTGGTTATAACGGATCAGAAAGATTTGCTGCTAAACAGCGTTACGGTTATTTCCCGTCTGTAGGTGTTGCTTGGACGCTTTCTAATGAGAAGTTTTTCGGGAAAATTAAACCCATCGTAAATAATTTAAGATTAAGAGCAACCTATGGGTTAATTGGAAATGATGCGATTGGCTCACCTTCAGATCGGTTCTTTTACCTTTCTAATGTAGACATGAATGCAAGCATTAGAGGGGCTACTTTTGGGAATGGACTTGGTGCCGGTAGTTATTTAAATGGAGTAAATATTTCCAGATATGCCAATGAAGATATTACCTGGGAGAAATCAACTAAATCCAATTTAGCGTTGGAAATAGGACTTTTTGACAAATTAAAAATCACTGCCKAGGTTTATTCAGAAAAGCGTAAAAATATACTAATGAGCCGAGCGGCAATTCCTGTTACCATGGGCTTAACGGCTGATATAAGAGCCAATGTTGGTGAAGCTTCAGGAAAAGGAACGGATATTTCCTTTGAATATAATCAACACGTAGGGCAGGATTTTTGGATTGCAGCAACCGGAAATTTTACCTATGCAAGAAGTAAATTTACCGTTTATGAAGAACCAGTTTATAATGAAAAATACCGTAGCCGCATTGGCCACCCTATTTTCCAGGATTATGGATTGATTGCAGAACGTCTGTTTGTTGATGATGTAGAAGCAGCAAACTCTCCAAAACAAAATTTCGGACCTTACGGCGGTGGAGACATTAAATATACGGATGTAAATGGCGATGGTCAGATTACAGGCGCGGATATGGTACCTATTGGCAACCCTAGATTACCGGAAGTAGTTTATGGCTTTGGTTTTTCTTCGGGGTATAAAAGTTTTGATTTTTCTGCCTTCTTTCAGGGATTATCAAATGAGTCATTCTGGATTGACTCGCGTGCCACATCTCCTTTCAATAATGAGACCCAACTCTTAAAAGCTTATGCTGATAGTCACTGGTCTGAAGATTCACGTGATATACATGCGCTTTGGCCGAGATTAAGTCCCACAATTAATGACAACAACAATCAAAGAAGTACCTGGTTTATGCGTGATGGCGCATTTCTACGACTTAAACAAGTTGAAATTGGCTATAAGATACCTAACAGTATCCAAAAAAGATTACATACATCAAGTTTTAGACTTTATGTGAATGCAACCAACTTGTTCAATATCAGTAAGTTCAATTTATGGGATGTAGAAATGGGTGGCGATGGTTTAGGTTATCCTATACAACGTGTATTTAACGTAGGTCTAAATATTTCACTGAAGTAAATCATACAAATTATGAGAAAATATATTATACTCGGAGCCAGTTTTCTGGTCTTTTTAGCCGGGCTTAGTTCCTGCAAAAAATTTCTGGATGTTGTGCCTGATAACGTAGCTACCATTGATAATGCATTTACCTTACGTACACAGGCGAAGAAATTTTTATACACTTGCTACTCCTTTATGCCGAAAAATGGCCAGTTGGGAGATGATCCGGCAATGGTTGGTGGCGATGAGCTCTGGGAAATACCCGAAAGAGGTGCTTATTTAGACATGGCCAAAGGATTTCAAAGTAAAGTAGGTCCATTGGGCGACAGGTGGCAGCAAATGTATCAGGGAATAAGAGATTGCAACATCTTTCTTGAAAACATTGGAAAGGTGCCAGACATGGAACCAGAAGAGAAGATTAGCTGGATTTCAGAGGTGAAATTTCTTAAGGCATACTATCACTTCTGTTTAGTTAGAATGTATGGGCCAATTCCCTTGATTAAAAATAATTTACCCATCTCTGCGGATGTTAATGAGGTAAAAGTTTTCCGCGATCCCGTGGATTCCTGCTTCAATTACATTGCAACCTTGCTTAACGAGGCAGCGCCTGGTCTTCCATTAACCATAATCAGTCCGGCAACAGAAGCAGGGCGTATTACCTTGCCAATTGCATTGTCTTTAAGGGCAAAAGTATTGGTTACTGCAGCTAGCCCGTTATTTAACGGAAATACAGACCAGTCGGCTTTAAAAAACTCGAATGGAACGCAATTATTTAATACTACGTATTCTAAAGCTAAATGGGATACTGCGGTTGTTGCCTGTAAAAGAGCAATAGATGTGTGTGCATCAGCAGGGATGAAATTGTATATTTATAATCCATCCTTTCAGCAATTTATCGTTAGCGATACCATCAAAACCCAATTAAGTATTAATGGTGCTGTTACAGAAAAATGGAATAGCGAGGTCATTTGGGCAAATACACAATCGGACACCTATAATTTACAAAGGTTAATATCTAGCTGGTGGGATCCCAGATATCTTGATGGTGTGATCACCAGAGGTGAGCTGTCGCCACCTTTAAAAATTGCAGAAATGTTCTATTCCTCCAATGGTGTTCCGATTAACGAAGACAAAACTTATGATTACACAGGCCGCTATAATTTACGGGTTTCGGGAGATGCAGATAGGCTATATGTACATAAGGGCTATACTACGGTAGGCTTACATTTTAACAGGGAGCCACGTTTTTATGCCGACTTAGGATTTGATGGAGCTGTCTATTACGGGCACGGACGTTATGACGACAAAGATTTTATGGGGCTATTTTATTTAGAAGGTAAATTTAAACAGCGTAACGGTAAAGGTAAATATGGATTCAATACTGTGACCGGATATAATCTTAAAAAGCTGATCCATTTTCAAAACGTGATCAATTCACAAGATGATTATTCGGTTGTTAACTATCCTTACCCAATTATGCGTTTGTCTGACCTGTATTTGTTGTATGCCGAAGCCTTAAACGAATCTGAAGGGCCGGGTACAGAAGTAAACAAATATATTGATTTAGTGAGAGCCCGGGCTGGTTTGCCTACGGTTGCTGCATCATGGACTAACTTCTCGACCAATCCAGTAAAATACCAGAATAAGGACGGTATGCGCGCTATTATTCATCAGGAAAGGTTAATTGAACTATCTTTTGAGTCGCAGCGCCTATGGGATCTTCGAAGATGGAAAGAATCTGCCACCGAATTGAATAAGCAAATTCTTGGTTGGGATCTTTCACAAACAGAACCTATTTCCTACTATAGAACTACAGTGGTTTATAACCAGTCGTTTGGATCAAAGGACTATTTCTGGCCTATTGACGAAAACTATATTGTTAACAATAGAAATTTGGCTCAAAACTTAGGTTGGTAGATCATATCGTTTAAGGACTAATCATTTAATTAAGAGAGAAAATGAAAAAAATATATTTTATCGGAGCATTGTTCACCGCTCTTTTATGGTACGGTTGTTCAAAAGAAGGGCGGATGGATTTTGTAGATGGAAATACACCTGCTCCGATGCAAGTTAGCAATATAAAAGTAGAGGCAACCCCAGGGGGCGGCATATTAACCTACAAGCTTCCTGCAGATTTAAACCTGGCTTATGTTAAGGCTGTGTATGAAATACAAAAAGGTGTGTTTAGAGAGGCGAAATCATCGAGATATACAGATACCCTTCGTTTGGTAGGTTTTGGAGATGAATTGGTTCACACAGTGAAGGTATACAGTGTGGCTGCCAACGAAAAAGAATCTGAACCGATTTTGGTTGAATTACAACCAAAAACACCCCCTGTTAAATCTGTATTTGAATCAGCAGTTTTTAAAGAAACCTTCGGTGGGGTTAACGTAGCTATATTAAATCCTTTTAAAGCGGACTTGGCAATAGTAGTATTGAAAGATACCACAGGAAACAATAACTGGGTTACGGTGAGGACCTTTTATACAGCAGCCACCGCCGGAGATTTTGCCGCCCGCGGTTTTGATGCTAAGGCACAAAAATTTGCAATGTACATCCGGGACCGCTGGAATAATAAATCTGATACGATAATTAAGACATTAACTCCTAAACCTGAAATCGAAATACCAAGCGATACTTATAAAAAATTGGTATTACCTACTGATCAGGTTGCTCTTGCTAATGCCGGTTATAATATTGAGAATTTATGGAATGGCTTAGCCGATAGAAGACTTTATGCTTCATCAAACGCTTCATCTCTACCGCAATGGATCACGATTGACTTAGGGAAAAAAGTTTTGCTGAGTAGATTTAAACAATACATGGAACAAAATGACCATTGTTATACCGGATCTGGTTTGAAAAATTTTGAACTGTATGGCTCAAATTCCCCAAATCCGGATGGCAGCTGGACAAGCTGGACTTTGCTGGGTGAATTTACCACACTTAAACCATCAAACTTGCCGTTAGGTCAAAAAACAAATGAAGATATTAATTATGCCTGTAACCTGGGGGCTGATTTCTATTTCGCCACGCAACCCGCTGCGGTACGGTACCTTCGTTTGAAATCTTTAGAGACCTATAGTAGCCCGGGGCAGGTAGTAATCATGGAGCTTAAATTCTTTGGACAAATAGTACCATAGATGGCTTATCTAAACAAAAAACATAGTATTATGAAAAAGACATATCATTTCAGTTTAATATTATTTGCCGCAATCTGTCTGGTTTCTGCCTGTAGAAAGATGGATGCAACATATAAAGAATACGTTGTCCCTTCTGGTTTGGTCTACCCCGGAAAAGCAATAGCAATTGCACAGTCTGGGCGAAACAGGGTTCAAATTGTATGGCCAAAGGGTGTTGATAAGACTGTTGTTAAAGCCAAAGTTTATTGGAATAGTTTTGCCGATTCTGTAGTTGTTGATGTTGCTGCGATTACCGGGGATACGGTAAAAGTAATGGTAGACAATTTGCAAGAAAAAAACTACACATTCGTTATCCGTACCTTTGATGCGCAGGGAAATATCTCGGTTCCGGTAGAAGTAAATGGTGGCTCTTATGGAGAAAGGTATCAATCACAATTATTAACCAGGCCCGTAAACTCTACATTAATTAATGCGGCGGGCAAGTTAACTATAAACTGGGGTGGTGCTGATGTTGCCAATGGAGCTTATGCCTCAGAGATTAAATACACAGATGTTTCGGGAGCTGCCAAAACTCAAATATTCCCGGTGCTTCTTAAAACTACTGAAGTGAAAACTACAGAAATAACCGACATGCTGGCAAATACAAATTACCAGTTTAGAACGATATTTAGGCCAGACTCATTGAGTGTTGATAAGTTCTATACGTCTTATTCAGATGGTGGTTTGTTCTCTATTGATAAAGGAGACTGGCATGTTGTTGCGTTTTCGTCTCAACATCCAGGAGGGGATAATGCAGCAGTTAATTTTATTGACGGGACCGAGCATACTCGTTGGCATACCTGTGCTGGTTGTTCAAATTATCCACATTGGATAGTAATTGATATGGGTGCACCTAGAATACTTACTCAATTTGGAGTTTGGAGAACAGATTTTGATTCACCTGGGGGAGATAAACGTGGACCGGATAAGTTTGAGTTTTTAACCAGCACAGATAATGTAACCTGGGTAAGCCAGGGAAGTTTTGATTTCGATCATAACTTGAACGGTGAGCAACGTTATGTGCTTCCTAATAGTCCAAAAGCAAGATATTTTAAATTTGTTGGTACTCAAGGATCAGATAGTAATATGGTGCTGGGTGAAATCAGTGCCTACGGCCTTTAAAGAAACAAGCTTAGGTGCAATAAATGCTTGTAAATTAGTTTGGCTTGCCAGCAGGGTGGTTCCTGCTGGCATTTTTATGAAAGTTAAATTTGTTGGAAGTACTATTTAAAGGCATTGTTTTATTATTATATTTGCGCCTGCTATTACTATTTATCCTTTAATAGCATTTATTATTGGTCCCGTAGTTCAACGGATAGAATAGAAGTTTCCTAAACTTTAGATATGAGTTCGATTCTCGTCGGGACCACTGAAATGAGTAACAAAACGTATAAAAGCCTGCAAATCGATGATTTGGAGGCTTTTTTTGTATTGGGGTGAGCATTTTCAAAATGCTGACTCACTACAGAATATGTAGTAGGGACATGGTCCGATCAAAGGTTTCTGAAGGCAAATAAAAGTCCCCGATGATCACCGTCGGGGACTCAAAACCACAGCATGATTTAAAAGCCGTACATTCCGCCCGACACGGAAATTTGCTCACCCGTAACCCACGCGGCATCATCGGAAGCCAGAAATACGGCTGCTTTCGCAATATCTTCGGGCTTACCTCTGCGACCAAGTGGTGTGTTGGCAATAAACATTTTTTCATACTCACTGCCGGTAGTGACGCCCGCACTAGCTGCACCTTCTGTTTCCGTAGCACCCGGCAAAATAGAATTGATGCGAATCTTTTGGATACCCAGTTCTTTCGACAAAGAGATCGTTATGGCATCTAAAGCCGCTTTAGTTGCGGAATATAACGAGGCTCCCGGAAGAGGCATCTTGCTTGCGCCTGAGCTGATATTGATTATATTGCCACCCTTATCACCAAACAATTTTAAAGCTGCCTGAATAGTTTGTATGGGACCAAGTACATTGACATTAAAACTATTATGAAAAGTTTCTGCTGATATCTGTTCAATAGGTGCATATCCCTGATAAACCGCGTTATTTACCAAAATATCCAGGCTGCCGAATGCCTTATTAGTTTCCTCAAACAACCTGTTTACATCAGCTTCTTTAGATACATCGGCCTGTACCGCAATGGCTATGCCTCCGTTGTCAGTAATTTCCTTCACCACTTTATCTGCACCTTCTTTACTTGAAGCGTAATTCACAACTACCTTTGCGCCTTCTGCCGCAAAGTGTTTGGCGATAGAGGCACCTATTCCTTTCGAAGCACCGGTAACTACCGCTACTTTGTTTTCTAATTTACTCATGATTTTTATGTATTAATATATCCAAAGATCCTGACTTACAGGGAACTGGATATTGATATGGATCATTAAGTAAGCTTGACCCAGATCAAGTTAAGGCGATGACCTTAATCACTTTAATCGGATAAGGATTTGTAAAATAACAACTTAACAAAGATGCAAAAAAGCAAAGCAGTAGAATGCTAGAGCGGTCACTACTGCTTATATCGATTGAGATTAGATTTATTTAAAAGAATTTTTCTTTAATCTGCTCAAAGTTTCCGGGGACAAGCCCAGATAAGAAGCGATCATGTTTTGCGGGAACCGTTGTAGAAACTGCGGATAATTGCTGATCAAGTCCTCGTAACGCTCTTCAGCGGTATAGATCATAGCGGCCTGCATTCTTTTTTGTGTTGCAATGGTGTTATTTTGACTAATTACGTTGGACATCGCTGAAAAGGCAGGTATATGCTTAAGAAACTCCTCAATTTGAGCATTGGTAGATTGCAGCACCTCCAGATTCTCCAGCGCTTCAATATTAAAGCGGCTTGGCGTTAACAGGTAAAAGCTTTCAAAATCCACTATCCACCAGTTTTCCAAAGACAATTTCAGTATATGTTCATGCCCTTTGTCATCTACCGTAAAGGTCCTGGCGGATCCTTTTACAATAAACCCAATATATTTGCACACGTCCCCTTCCTGTAAGAAGTATTGTCTTTTTCGAAGTTTTTTGGGTTTAAAATGTGCCATTAACAAATGCTTGTCATCCTCTGAGAGCGATTTGCCAGATGTTTCTTGAATGTAATAGAAAAGCGTCTCAAAATTTGACATCGTTCAAGTATATAATTATTCGCAATTTACTCAAGCTTCCTGATAAAAGAACAAGAAAAGCAAACATCTTAAATCACTAAGTAAGCCATGACTGTGTATCAATCGGAGAAAGTTTGAACTTCAACAGGAAAAGGTTACTTTAGAGAACATAATGGCTTCTTCTGATGCTAAGCACTTAAACCAACTTAAATGATTAATGAACGTTTCGAATGTGAAATTTTAAGAGCTAGCAGGATTAGGCTATTGCAATTAATGGAAACAAGTAACTACGAAATATTATTTAAAATTCCAGAGGGTTTTAACAATAATATAATTTGGCAAATCGGTCATTGTATTACTTCTCAACAGAGGCATATGTATATGCGTAGCGGGTTACCAATGTATATATCTAAGGAATTCATGGAGTCCTTCAAAATTGGATCGTCTCCGGGTTCTTGGAAAATTACTCCGGATGTTAACGAGGTGAAACATTTATTGATTGATACAGTTAACCACCTTGAATCCGATCTTGAATCCAGATTATTTGTCAACTATAACCCGTTTGAGTTACCCATCGGAATTCAAGTGAAAAATCATGTCCAGGCTTTACAAGCCGCTAATTATCACGAAGCGGAGCATAGTGGGAAGATTTTTACGTATTTGAAGTTGTTAGTCAAAGAATGACGTACTCAATATGATCTTTCTATACGGTAGTGCTTTCTGAATTGTGAAGTAGACACTTTTCACAACTAAAAGAGTTGGGAGAAGTGTCTACTGGAAAGATTGGCTTATAAGGAACTACCGCCAAGGGTAGAATATAAGTTGTCTGAAAAAGGCTTAGCTAAAACCCAAATGGTTGATTTGATGACCTTCTTGTTATTCAGAATTAATGAACTAACACAGAGTTGATTTGCTGATACAGTGCTTCTTTGTCGCTTGGGCGTAAAGCCTTACTTACGGCTACCTTTCCCTCTTTATCAAAAATGAAATACTGGGGGTAGTATTCAGCTTTATCCTGGTTGTCTGCCAATAATTCTTTCCACAGCGGGGCTATAGTTTGTCTGTTCTTACGGAAGTGTACTCCTGTTAACCCGTTTACTTTAATGAACTCTTTCCAGATGGCATCGCGATCTTCCTCATCCATATCCAGATAAAGAAATATAACATCCTTATTGGTAAAAGCAGATTTGAGTTGAGGCATAAATTTAAGCTCCTCTTTGCAGGGGCCACACCATGTGCCCCAAACATCAAGATAAACCACTTTGCCTTTATACTTAGCTATAACATCATAAACTGATTGTATTTTGTCGTAATCCTTTAAAACCACGATATCAGTGTTTGATTCGTTCTGAGCAAGCATTTGCCTTAATGAATTTACTTTTTGATCAATCTCCTGATTAAATTTGCTTTGAGGAAACCGCTTTTTAAATACCTCTGAAAGCGCAGCGATTTGCCTTAGGTCTTTGTCATAGTACAAGTTTATGATCTGCTGATATGTATACTGTTCGGTAACTGGTTCAGGAAAGTTCTTGGTACTGCCCACCCACCTCCAATATGGCTTTCCATATTTTTTTACTACTACATTGGCACTATCTAAACTGATCCCATAGTACGGTATCGGTTCGGTGGGCTTGATGTTATCTTTTTTAATCTTTAAAAAAGCTTTGGTTTCCAGGTACCGGAGATAGTTGTCGGCAAAGGAGTAATACTGAAGACCAGCAGGAAAAACTTCAGGTTTAATGATGCTATTATCAAAAAGATTAATAATCATGCTGTCGATAGCAGGCTTATTGTTGAGCTGTGTTCTCGCAAAATCATTTAGATAATTGTAAGCAAGATATTTTACTTCTGATATGATCAGCTTTTTGTTCTTCAACGAAATTTTTGAGGCCGTTATGATATCGATTTTTTCATCTCGTTTAGCAAGATAAGGCTGGATCAGCTTAGCATTCAATTCAGTAAAATTAAGACCTCCATAAAGATGTGCTGCCTGTTCTTCCATAAAGGCCGGATTTTCCATTATGTTGATTTTTTGCAGCAGCTTKTTTTCCAACAAAGCAGTACCTGATAAGAGCTCAAGGTTTTTATTATTTTCGTTTATACTAGCTGTTAAATTTTTATTCCTGGTGATCAGAAGCGTGTAAAACTGTCTTTGAAAAATCAAGCTGACAAAATTTTGTGTTTCAGTAGGTAGGGTGATATTGAATGTGCCATTTTTCGCTACAGGAATAGATATAGAATTCTCTTTATGAAAACCGTATACCAATGGAATGTTGACGACTAGATCTTCTTTGCCAGTATAATTTAGGATTTTTCCCATAAGGTTAAACTGGGCCGAAGCCTGTATAACAACAAACATTAAGCACAATAGAGCAATATTTTTTTTCATACCTGATTGTTTTTTAACACAATAATAACCTTTAGATGAACTGATTTATTAAAATGTGATGAACAACGGTAAAAATGTGATGAATCAGAAAACTTACTCAATGAATGAACTCACTATCCTTTCTTTTTTAGATCCTTAACGATGTATTCAACCCACTGCTTTCCTGGTATTTTGAGTTTAACATCAGGACTAAAGCCCGCCTCATCAATTGGATTTTTATCGGTCCAGCTCGATTTTGAAACGGGCATCATTAGAATTAGCTCTCTACATGGAAGTGGAGTTGTTGAAGTTGGGCCTTCATAATCCATCATTCCTACACTATTTGAACCGTATCTTGTGGTTTTTTTGCTTTGTTTCATCRATTGAAAAAAGTATTCTGTAGAACTCCCGCAAAGTTCATCAGTTATTAGCGCTACCCGGGAGGGATTGCCGAGAACAGAATCAATTGGAATAGTTAATCCAGGAACTTCATAAAAGGTACTTTTAGCGGTCGGGAGCTCCTCGTAGATTTTTTTGAGTGTGCTTATATATTCATCGGGATAATATTTCTTTGCATCCTCGGGCAAAGGATTTTTTACAAGAGATTCAAGCTCCGATCTTTTAATCTGGACATTGTCTTTTGATATGCGAAGTAAGGGGGCGTCCTGTTTAATGGGATTGGTTATTACATAAGGCAATAGAAAGCTCCAGCCGGAATTGCCTCCTCCATTTCCACGGAGATCGATGATCAGGTACTTACTATTTCTAATAGCTTTGTCGTTTGTTGCAACCAATTTCTCGATCTTACTGTCGTTGTTAAAGAAGGTTGGAATTTTGATATAACTGGTTTCTTCATCTAACTGATTAAAATCTAATCCATTGTTATTATTCTTCCATGTGTTTAACTCCCTTTTTTCACTAGCGGTCATTTCTCTTGGTGAAATCCTTCCAAAAAGTGAAAAATTCCATAATTGCAGTAAGCCGCCTCTTTGCTGAGCATAAAAATCTATACTGTTCAACACATTGTATTGTTGTAACAGATAACCCTTTTTGTGGGGTTTTAGTTTAAAATAAACCAAACCTTTTGGAAGCTTTTCATCCTTTGCTTTAAGGATAATGGCCTTGTATTCGTTATCTGGAAATTTCTTTATTCCCAGGGTGATTGAGCTGTCTGGATTGGTCCATATACCTTCAACGCTATTGTCAGGTTTCAGGATTTTGAAGTAAGATTCATCAATGTCTTCTTTCTCATTGTCGTAATCATTTTTATTCAGGTAGGATAATGAGAAATGTTTGTCCTTAAAAAATCTTATATAGTCTTTTATGAGGTAGAAACATTTTTTTGCATTGCTTTCATTTCCTGCCTTTGCACGTAGACTGGTTATTAGATTATCATAATCAGACTTTGTCTTTGCATCCACTTTAGTGGGGAAGCCAGCATAGTTGATTTCAGTTTTAACAATGGTTTCATTTAAATTGTCCAGACAGTTACACGATACCTGTTGTGCTATTAGTAAATAAGGGAATGCAAGGATGATAAGAAGGGCGCTCAATTTTTTCATTGCGGTAATTTGGTTGAGGATTAATATATTAAAGATGTCAGGTTTTTAGTTTTTATTACAAGCCTTAAATTAGATAAAAAGCGTAAGATTATTAGCCCAAAAAATTGTCACCAGAATAGAAATGATGTAAATTGCGCAAAAATTAATTATGAGCCCAGTAAACGTTATTCCTGAATACAAGAATTTTAGTGAGTTTTATATTCAAGCGGTTCTTCCTTACAAAGAATTAAATCCAACTCATATTAGGTTAGATGGAAAAATGCTAGGGAATACAAGAAATTTTTCAGCTTATTTTTGGTATTTAGATAAAAAATGGAAAGTTGGCGCTGATACGCACATTGATCGACTGAAACTGGCTTTTGAAGCATGCAAAGCAAGTGACGAGCCATTCGTAGTAAAGTATACCAGGGATAAAAAGGGAGAATATTTAGAGATTAAGGGGCAACCGATAAGGGATAAGAAGTTCTATGTTTATAAAGCGTGAGAGAAGTAAGGATCATAAAAAAACCTTTAGATGAAGATCTAAAGGTTTTAAATTCATAACATCTTTTATCAGTCGAATTACTTTAATTCGTCAAGTTTTACGCTTTTCAAAAATGATTCTAATTCCTGAAGACTGTATCCTGTTCCATCCAAGCTTACAGAATACCTGTCTTTGTAAAGGAATTTGATAGATGAGCTAACTGAGCTTTCAGATTTGGTTTCCTCTGTTATAGAACGAATGCCATTAACGTCTACTGTTTTAGACACAGTTCCATTAGATTCTGATTCTCTGTCCATACTTAGTGTCATGGCCATTAAAGAAATAATAGCGCTTCCAGATTCTCCTGCGCCATCAATGATGCCAACTTTTACATATTTACTGTCGTCGCCATATTCAGCTTCAATAGTGCTCAAGCCACTTACAGCATAACCGCCAGCACTAAAGCTTTTTCTTTTCAACCCGTCGAGTGTTTCTGGTACTGCAGCTTTCAGCTGCTCATTGGTTAGGGGTGTTAGTTTTTTTAGTTCAGCGGTCATCTCCTCCATCTTATCTGCGGATTGAGCCACCTTATTCAGATTGCTGACTTTGTCGATAACACTGCCAGTCCCTGAATCACTTTCTTCTTTTTTTTGATTACCACAAGAGAGCATTAAAAATGCCATGCCTGCTAGTATAGATTTTTTCAGCATAGGATTATATTTAAATGTTTCCGAATGTAATAAATATATCAGAATTAGTATGTTAAATTCTGATGAATATTTTATCTAATTGTTTAGCTGACAGTATGTTTGTTTCCATATGTTCGCTTTATTAAGGTCTTTTTCATTATAATTGCTAAGTTTACTTCAAAATGAACTTTAATCCAAACCTAAACCAAGTGATTGTGAGTAGTTAAGCCCTAAATGCCTGTCAATATTCAAGGGCAAATTGTTTTGTGATCTTACTTTACTTTTTTTTTGGCCGGGAGCCACATTAACCCAATATTTTTATGCTTAAAACTAAATACTTTAAAATTTACCTTGCTGTATTCTCAACAGTTTGCACTTCTGTTGTATTTTATGCCTGCAAAACGGTAGTGCCTAAAACGCCTGCTACTCCGGCGTCTAGTGTTGCTAAACCAGCAAAACCTGCCCGTATCCTGGTGTTTTCAAAAACCAAGGGCTTTTATCATGCTTCTATTCCGGCTGGTATTGCTGCTCTACAAAAGCTTGGTAAAGAGAATAATTTTATTGTAGATACAACTAAGAATTCAGCTTATTTTGTTCAGGATAGTTTAAAAAACTACAGTGCTGTAATCTTTTTAAGCACCACTATGAATGTATTAAATGCCGATGAGCAGGTAGCTTTTGAAAGGTATATTCAATCTGGTGGTGGTTACGCCGGAGTTCATGCTGCGGCAGATACAGAATACGATTGGCCTTGGTATAATAAGCTTGTTGGAGCTTATTTTAAAAGCCATCCGGGTAATCCTAATGTGCGTAAGGCAACTATTGATGTGATTGACACGACCCATATATCGACTAAGAGCCTGCCAAAAAGATGGGACCGCACAGACGAATGGTATAACTATAAAAGCATACAAGACGATATAAAGGTGCTGGCTAAATTAGATGAAGATAGCTACGAAGGCGGAGAAAACGGAGAGAACCATCCTATTGCCTGGTACCATGAATTCGATGGCGGCCGCGCTTTTTATACAGGCGGCGGACATACCGACGAAAGCTTTAGCGAACCATTATTTTTAACTCACCTCCTTGGGGGTATTAAGTATGCCATTGGTACCAACGTTGCATTGGATTATTCAAAAGCATACGCAGTTAAAAAGCCAGAGGATAATCGTTTTACTAAAACCGTTTTATCTAATGATTTAAATGAGCCTATGGAATTATCTGTAGCTCCGGATGGTAGGGTGTTTTTTATTGAGCGCGCCGGTAATTTTTACGTATACAATCCTGCCGATGGTAAAACTACATTGGTTTACAACTTTCCTGTGAAGGCTGTTGATAAATACCTAAATGGTTTGTTGGGGATGACTATTGATCCGGACTTTGCAACAAATAACTATTTGTATTTCTTTTATACTGCCTCTGCAGGTGATAAATACAAACAGCATATTTCTCGCTTTAAAATTAGTAAGGAAAATGAGCTTGATCTTAAATCTGAGCAGGTGATTATAGAGGTCCCAATTGATCTTGAAGTAAGTGCTCATACAGGTGGTTCTTTAGCCTGGGATAAGTACAAGAATCTATATATTTCAACCGGGGATAATACTGTGCCTTTTGAATCTGATGGTTTTGCTCCTATTGATAGAAGAGATAATCGTTTAACATTTGATGCAGAAAGATCGGCAGGAAATACAAACGACTTGCGCGGCAAGATCCTGCGGATTCATCCTGAGGCAGATGGAAGTTATACCATTCCTGAAGGGAATTTATTTGCTAAAGGAACACCAAAAACACGTCCGGAAATTTATGTAATGGGTTGTCGTAACCCTTATAGAATGTCTGTAGATCCTGAAACTTCTATCGTGTATTGGGGAGAAGTTGGACCGGATTCTGGTACTGATGGTTTACAGGGGCCACGTGGATACGATGAATTTAATCAGGCAAAAAAAGCTGGAAATTATGGCTGGCCATATTTTGTTGGTGATAATAAGGCTTATAAAGAGTATGATTTTGCGACCAAAAAAGTAGGAGATTTCTTTGATGTAAACGGTCCTGCAAACAATTCCCCATATAGTACCGGCGCTCAAATATTGCCACCGGCTCAAAAAGCGATGGTGTGGTATCCTTATAACAGATCAGAAGAATTCCCTGCTTTGGGACAAGGCGGAAGATGTGCTATGGGCGGACCTGTATATCATTATAATGCAGCGCTTAAATCCGATACTAAGTTCCCTGAGTATTATGATAAAGCACTTTTTATGTACGATTGGATGAGAAACTGGGTGTTTGCAGTGCGTCTGGATGAGAATCAAAACTATGTACGCATGGAGCCTTTTATGGAAACTAATGGCGATTTTAGACGCCCTATTGATATAGAGGTTGGGCCAGAAGGATCATTTTATATGTTGGAATATGGATCTGTATACGGGATAGATAATGTTGATGCGCGTTTGGTTCGTATTGATTACAATGGTGGAAACCGTGCTCCGTTTGCTAAAATTGAAACCAAAGATACTATTGGAATTGCTCCATACAAAGTTGCTTTTACCTCGAAGAGCTATGATAATGACGATGATGATAAACTGTCGTACGAGTGGAGCTTTGAAGGAAACAAGATCGCATCAACAGAACAAAATGTTAACTATACATTTCAAAAAAACGGCATATACAACGCTATTTTAAAAGTAACTGATGCAGCGGGTAAAAGCGGGTTGGATACGGTTGTGATTAAGGTAGGTAATACGATGCCTCAGGTAGCCATAAATACAACAAGTAATAGTTCTTTCTTTTTCCCTAAGGCAACTAATTTTAATTATAAAGTTGATGTAAAGGATAATGAAGATAAGGTGATAGATGCAAAAAAGGTAAAGGTGAACCTTGATTTTATTGCAAAGGTAGAAAGCAATCAGGCGCTGGTAGGTCATCAGGAGATTACACCTACATATAATTTTGGTAAATCTTTAGTTGCTAAAAGCGACTGTAAAGCTTGCCATCAGATAAATGGTAAATCAGTGGGTCCTTCGTTTATGCAGGTTGCACAACGTTATACCGGTAACAAAGATGCAGTAAGTCGTTTGGCTAAGAAGATCATTGTTGGAGGTGGCGGTGTTTGGGGAGAACATGCAATGAGTGCACACCCTCAGATTTCTAATGATGATGCAACTGAGATTGTTAAATATATTTTAAGCTTAAATGCCAAAAAAACTAATGCTGCGTTGCCACAACAAGGAGCCGTTGCTTTAAAACAGCATTTAGCTAATAAGGATCAGGGTAGGTACATTTTCTCTGCGTCGTATACTGACAAGGGCGGGGCGATAACTCCTTTAACAAAAAAAGAGACGATTGTGTTGCGTCCGGCAAAAGTACAGGCAGAAGATGCAGATGTTTTTAATAACGTAGATAAAAATGACAGGTATGTTGGTAGCATCCATAACAAGTCTTATATCGTGTTTAAAAATATTGACCTTAGGAACATTAATAAACTTACCTATTATTATGCTTCGGCAAATCATAGTGGAACTATAGAGGTGCATATCGATTCTCCAAAAGGAGAAATAATTAGTACGGCTAATTTTACCTCAACAGGTAAGTGGGAAAAGTACACTGAATTAAGCACGTCTATAAAAAACCCGGGGGGTAAACATGATCTTTATTTTGTGTTTTTAAAGAATACCCCACCAAATAGAGATTTGATAAGTATAGATTGGATCAATTTCGAATAAATACCTCATGGCAAAGTATATTGTATTTTTATCGCTGATGTTTTTGGTTCCGTATTGTAATGCGCAACAGGTGATCCCATTATATTCAGGTAAAATACCAAATGCCAAGCCTATATCAAATCAAGAGCAGAGGATCGGTAATCCAGACGTAGATAGTCTTACTTCTAACGTGTCTGTTCCTACTCTTTCTGTTTATTTGCCCCCAAAGGGTTTGGCAAATGGAACTTCTGTTATCATTTGTCCTGGCGGAGGATATCATGTGCTACTTACAAAAAGAGAAGGCAGCGATGCAGCCAGAGCATTTGCGAAAATGGGGGTAACGGCTTTTGTATTAAAGTATAGGCTGCCGAACGATAAGATAATGTTGGACAAGTCTATCGGGCCTCTGCAGGATGCCCAACAGGCAATTAAGATAGTGAGACAGAGGGCTAAAGAATGGAACATTGACCCCAAAAAGATAGGTATTCTGGGGTTTTCTGCCGGAGGCCATCTTGCCGCAACTGCGGGAACACATTTTAATAAACCAGTTATTGAAAATCGAGAAGGAATTAGCGTTAGGCCAAATTTTATGCTGCTTATAAATCCGGTGATCTCTTTTACCGACAAGATTGGTCATATTGGATCCAGAGATAATCTTCTTGGCCCCTCTCCAACAGAAGAAAAGATAAAACTTTACTCCAATGAGTTGCAGGTAACAGAAGAAACGCCGCCAACGATTTTAATTCATTCGGATGCTGATCAGGTTGTACCTGTAGCCAATAGTGTTGAGTTTTACAGAGCGCTTAAAGAAAACAAGGTATCTGGAGAATTGCATATTTACGCAAAAGGAGAGCATGGGTTTTTAACTGCTCCTTCTTTTGATGAATGGTTTGGGCGATGCATTTTCTGGATGAAAAGCATGTCTTTGATCTGATACTAAAATAAAAAAGAATATTAGGATATATTTGCTGTATGTCATCACATCATATCATTCGGGAAAAACAAGAGCCGGCACTATATATCCACTATTTAGGGGACTTTAATGAAGAATATTTAGGTCAGCTGCTGGAATGGAGCCCAACTTTAATCGTTAGCGCTGCGGTTTATGAAAAGGCCATCAGTCTTGGATTAAAGGTGGATATTGTGGTCAATTCAAATGACCAGGATTTTCAGGAAAATACAAAAGTAATTCATGCTAAATCTGAGGAATTAGATGCTGTTTTAGATTATTTGATTGCTGAAAAATACCCTGCAGTAAATGTTATTGATTCAAAAAGCGACTTAAGGGAACTGGGAAGTTATATTGATGCGATAAACATTGTGGTATTTACTGAAACTGAAAAATCATACGCTATTAAATCGGGATTTAAAGTATGGAAACCCAAAGACAGCATTTTTAATATTGAAGTTGTCTCTTATTTTGAAACAAGTAATTTAAAGCAAACAGAAAATAATACTTTTGAGGTAATAAATGATGGATTTGTGGAGTTCATATTCAACGTACCATATCTGTTTATTAGTGAGGTATTGTAATTAGATAAAGAAGCTTTTATGATAATTTTAAGGAAAGCAAAAGAAGAGGATATTGCCACTATTCAGGATCTGGCAGATAGGACATGGCGAATTACGTATGCCGAATATCTTTCAACCGAACAGATTGATTATATGTTAGAGAAAATGTATAACCGGGGAGAATTGCTTTCGCAATTGGAGAAGGGGCATACATTTTTGATAGCTGAGGAAGATAATGAAGACCTGGGTTTTGCAGGGTTTTCGGTTATAGAGCCTGAAAGCCATGCTTATAAACTACATAAGTTATATGTTTTGCCCCAAACGCACGGAAGGGGTGTAGGTAAGCTATTGATAAACGAAGTTTTTAACCTGGTAAAAAGGGCGGGCGGTAAATCACTTCAGTTAAATGTTAATAAGAACAATAAGGCCAAAGACTTTTATGAAAGAGCAGGTTTTATAATAAAAGAAACCGTTGTCCTGGATATCGGAAACGGTTTCGTTATGGACGATTACGTCATGGAGAAACCCATCATATAGACCTAGTTATTTTCCAGTTTAGGAATTCTTGTTGGCGTATCAATACCTTTTATAATGCTTATTGCGCTTTTGGCAATACCTTTAATGGTCGACAATATATTGTCTGAATCAAGGGTACTGTATTCGTCTTTTACGGTGTGATAAAACTTATCGGTATCTATTTGATCTGTGCTTATCGTATGTGCCGGAACGCCAAGAGCAGCTAATGTAGCATTGTCGCTTCTATAGAATAGATTTTGTTGTGGGTAAGGATCAGGGTGAAAAGTAAATTCTGTTCCTTTCAAGTTTTTCTGTAAGATCTGGCCAAAATCTGATTTATCATAGCCTGTTATAAAGGCTGTGTTTTTACCAAATTTACTGTCTTTACCAATCATTTCTATATTAAACATGGCTACAACATCGTCCGGATTTAATTTTTCCGAGAAATGCCTGGCACCAAAACCTCCAATTTCTTCTGCTGTAAAGGCTACAAATATTAGGGTGCGCTCATTATTGTTTAACTTCTTGTAATACTTGGCTAAAGCAATCATTGCTGTTGTGCCTGATGCATCATCATCTGCACCGTTTGCAATGCTGTCTTGTCCATCAGCTTTAATTATACCAAGGTGATCATAATGTCCTGAAAAGATGACCAATTCTTTGGCTTTTGATTTTCCGGGAATCATCCCTGCAACATTGAATAAAGGCATTTTTGCAAAAGAGTTTTTCAAGTCTACTTTAAAATCGCTTGCTACAGTGTCCTTATCAAGGACAAAAACAAGAGCAGTTGACTTGGCATTTAAATCTTTTTCGTCCAATATGCTTCCTTTGTCAAAGTATCCTTTGATTCTGTTAAAGGCATCTGCAAATTTTGCATCAACCAATATCAACTGTTTCTTGCCGCTTCTGCTAATTGGTCTGAACTGATCCATAAAAGGCTTAGAGGGATCAAGTTTTATCCATCCATCGCTGTTGGTGTTGTCAAAAGTTAGGTTTTCTGAGGTATTCCCAAATACCAGGATGTTTGCCGGATCAATGTTTGCGCCATCAATTGTAACAGAGGTGGCCTCAGGTTTCAATTGATATTTGAAGAAGGATTGGCGATAACCATTTTCTCCTTCAAGCGGTTTTAGCCCAATACTTTTGAACTCAGATTCTATAAAAGTTGCAGCTTTGTCTATGCCTGGTGTAAATGTACCCCTGCCTTGCATGTCATCACTGCTAAGGGTTTTGATCAGTCTGTCGACATAATCTTTTGTAATTATTTTATTGATGTCCTGTGCATTTGCCTGTTGTGCAATTAGAAGCACAAAAAAGAAGTAAAGAGCTTTTCTCATATATGTTAGTTAGAATTCAATGCGTTTTTTCTTCTGTTTATCTCTGTTGAAACACGTGTGTCATGAACGCCATCGATAACAGTTATCTCATAGTCTTTGTCTTTATCAGATTCGTACATCTGGACAGTTTCTATATTTTCTACAGATCTGTCATATGGTCCTCTGCTGCTCATCAATTTAACAAAAACAGGTAAGCATTCAAAGAAAATAAATAACAAGCCAATAAACGTTATCGCGAGTGAAGTATTTACATCTTTTTTACCGTTGGGGCTGATACTTAACTGACCTAAGGCAGAGTTCCTGTCGGCAAAGCCTGCAATACTGGTTAAGCTATCCAGTTGTTTGCTGGTATATAGTTTCTCACTCATCAGGCCATCAAACTGCTTTCGGTTATCTACAAAATCTTCGAGTTTTCTAACTCCTGCCGATAGGGTGTCCAAGTCTTGTTCGCGCTGCTTCAATTCTGCTTCTTTTCTTTTGGCGTATGGGCCATAGCCCATAATTCCGGAAGTTTCGGTTGTTTTGTTTCCAAAAATTTCGAAGTTTAGCTTTTGTCTGTCTGTCTTTATCGCACTCTCCATAGAGTCGCGCTGAGCCTTGGTTTCTTTGAGTTTAGCGAGTTCAATTTTATACTTATTGCCAAAGGCAATGTTTAACGTATCGATTTTAGAACGCTGATTGTTTAGATAAGTGACCTTTAAACGTTCCTTGATCTCTTTGTCGAATATTTTTAATTCCAGTGGACGGGATATGACAATCCCGATCATGATGGCTAATAAAATACGTGGGGTGGCCTGTAATAGCTGTTTGCCAGTGGAAGCACTTTTATTAATGCTGGAGACTATATAGCGATCCATATTAAAAATAGCGAGCCCCCAGATTAAGCCAAAAAGAAAGGCAAAAGGGAGTGCTGTTGAATCTCCTTTAAAAACAAAATACATGGCATAACCACCAGAAAGTGCGGCAAACAATCCGGTAAAGAAAATGGTGGCTCCGATGCCCACATATTTATTGTGCTCCGTAGGATGCTTTTCCAGGGTAGCAATATGTACTCCTGAACAAAACCAAAAGAAACGAAATATTGAATTCATGATGTTAAAGCCAAAGTTAGCAAAGACTTACTATTAAACGCCCGACATACTTAGTTGTTACAGTTATTCACTTTTTTGTAATGTTTCCTGCCACAATTATGGATACTTGCGTAACTTTATCTAAGTTTGAAAAAATCGAAATAATATGATTAAGGAAATAACGGTTGAGGAGCTTAAAGCAAAGATTGATAATAACGAAGATTTTCAATTGATCGATGTTAGGGAGCCATTTGAGTATGAAACATCAAACCTTAACGGATTGAATATCCCTTTGGGAGGTATTTTAATTGAAGCAGATAAAGTTGCTACTGATAAACCAGTAATTATGCAATGCAGAAGTGGCAAAAGAAGTGCTGCGGCTGTAATGCAGTTAGAGCAACAACTTGGTCTAACCAATTTGTATAACCTTAAGGGAGGCATTCTGGCATGGCAAGAGGCGTTTGATCCTGATATGCCTGTTTACTAGGATATGGGTAAGAAAATCGCTTTAAACGTTTTTTATAACCTGGGAGTTATCCTGTCGGGTTATGGGATATTTTGGGCTTTTAAAAATGAGAAATATCTATTCGTAGCTCTTTTTGTAGTTACTGCTGGGTTTTTTCTATACCAAAAGCTTCAGCTCATAAAAGAGATGAGAAGTAACCTTAAGAAGTAATAAAAAGATCTTCAGGAATACCTTCCAGGCCGAGACCTGGGAGGTATTTTAATAAATATTTTCCAACCTCCATTTCCGGAGCTTTAAAAGGGTTGTTTTTGGTTAGCCAGGGGCCATCCAGATCCGCCCAGTCGCATAAAGGAGCAAGGGCAATTCCTGCCTGCGTGGCGCAGGATGTTTCGCTCATGCAGCCAATCAGAATTTTCATTCCAAAAGAACGCGCCTTCAGAATCATTTGATGAGCCTCATACATGCCGGCACTTTTCATCAGTTTTATGTTTATGCCATGATAAGCACCTTTTAGTGCATCCAGGTCGGGTAAGCGCTGTACGGCTTCGTCGGCTAGAATTGGGATAGGACTTCTACCCGTTAGCCAGGCATTCCCATCCATGTTGGTTTTATCCATTGGCTGTTCTATCAGCAAAGCCCCCTTGTCGTGCAGCCAATAAATCATATCTATCGCTTCGGCTTTGTCGTTCCAGCCCTGATTAGCATCGATATATAGAGGCAAGTCACTTACGCTTCTTATGGTATTGATAAGTTCTTTGTCGTTGTCTCTGCCTAGTTTTATTTTTAGCACTTTAAAATCTTTGGCATCTGCAACTTTTTCTCTTAAAACGTTTGGTGTATCTATGCCAATGGTATAAGAGGTTAGCGGCATTTTTAGCGGATCCGAACCGTAGACCTCATAACATGGTTTGTTTAAAATCTTACCATTTATGTCATTCAAGGCAATATCTATAGCTGCTTTTATCGCAGGGTGACCACTTTCAATGTCATCAAGATATTCCATTATTTCCCTGAAATCAAAAGGATAGGTGAACCTTTTCCAATCGACCTTGTTTAAAAAGGCAATTGCACTTTCTAAACTTTCGCCCATATAAGGAACCATTGATGCTTCGCCATATCCATCAATTCCTTCGTACGTAAGCTTTATCAGCATAACCGGAGTGCTTGTTCTTGAGAATTTAGCAATAGAAAATGGATGTTTTAATTCCAGTTGATATGGTTTGGCGTTTACCTGCATGAGCTAAAAAAGCTTTAAGTAATATCAAAGTTAAAAAAATAGGAGCTGCTGCTAATGTAAAAATAATATGCCTAATATTGCGCCTTGTATGAATAGCACAATATATCAACCGTTCAAAAACTTCGATTTTAAGTATAAAAACTGTTTTCTTAGTGGAGATACATTTTCTACGCCTATAACTGAGATTGGTATTTTGCCTGAGTGGCTTTTAAAAGTGGCCAACTTTAGCGGAGATGAGCAGATTAAGCTACTTGATGAGAGTGTTCGTTCATACAATAGTTTAAAAGTTCCGTGCAATACGGAAGTATTAACTCATTTTATTGAGCCCCTGGAAGAAAAGATCCATAATGCTTTTTTAAAGGGATACGAAGCCGTCTCTAAGCTTGAAGAGGTTGAACTGTTCAGGTGGATCGGTAAGTTCATGTATAGCCTTATTTATGTAGAAATGCATGCGGCCGTTCGCCAGCAACAATTAAGTGCGGATGGCGTAAATATGTCGCAGGGACTGATGCATAAATTTGGAAATCTGCATACCATGATTCAGGGAATTTATACTGATGTGGTGTTTGAAGATTTTACACCCTGGTCTATTGTTGTAGTTCCATTAGAACAGCATGATACCACCTTTAGTTTTAGGGATGAAATCAATACGATGACTTTTTCCTTGAAATTGAAGGACTTTGGTATTATTGCCTGCCTGCAGGATAATGGAACGAATAAAAAATACCATCAGGAATTGCTGGATCAGATTGGAAACGCAGCATTATCGCCGCAGCAATTTGAAGAGCTTTGTGCCAGGTTTTTTTATTCGGCTTATTTGTTTAACCGATTACCGGAATATGCAATATTGCCGGTTGAGGGGTCTATTTATATTGATGCGATGCCTCTAAGAGGAACGTTGAATAAAGCTCTTTTTGATCATTGGCAACATAAAACCTACGCACAGGTATTACAGGATTTCTGGAAGCCATGGGATCATACACTTTTCGAAATCATTAAAGACCCGACAAATCCCATCAGCTATTTTAATCCGCCTAGCTTACCGGCCACTACTTAACCTATTTTGGCAAGTATCTGACCTAAGAAGTGAGGGATTGCTCCCGGAACAATTAGCACAGTAACAATTAAACCTGCAAGTGCACCAAAAAAATGCGCATCATGGTTTATGTTGTCTCTGGATTGTCTGGACGCATAAACGCAGTATAAAAGGTACAAGGGGCCAAATATGATAGCCCATATTGGAATAGGCAGGGGAAATATGATCATAGAAGAAAACGGCTGAAATAGAATGTAGCTAAACAGTACAGCGCTTATTGCTCCTGATGCGCCCAAACTATTGTACCACATGTCGTTTTTATGCTTTATAACAGAGGGTATGTCACTTAAAATTAGACCCATAAAATAGACTACACCAAATTGCCATGAACCGATCATTGCCTCGAGTTGAAAAGCGAAGAAAAAGAAGGTCATCATATTAAAAATCAAGTGCATCCAATCGGCATGAATCAATCCGCTTGTTACAAGGGTGTAAACCTTATGCTTGCGCGACACACTATATGGGTGTAACATAAACTTACCGAATAACCCGGGGTCATTAAATGCGTATATACTTGTTATAATAGTAAAAACAAAAATTATTGAGGCTACTGGTGTATGCTGAAGGTATTCCATTTTTATTTAAGGATTAATTTAGTGTCGTTTACCAGACGGGCAATGGGGTATCGGGAGTGGGTTTTTTCGTAATAATCAGAATTTTTATAGACAAAGTCAAGCTGTGCCGCAGCATTTTTACTTAAACTGCTGTCTTTAGCCTTTTGAGCCTCAAGTTTTTTCTTTAGCTCAGGATTTTTCTTTAAAAGTTCTGCAGCAGTATCCTCAAAAACGTAAGCGCTAAAATGCTCTTTCATTCCTAGTATTGCATCAAAGAAATTCCAGTTGAAGAAGGAATCCATTGCTTGTGGTTCGAGTGTTTCAATGATATATCTGTTAACGGACTGGTTTGTATAAACCACATAGTCGCCATCGTAAAACTGCAAAGTCTGTTTTACAGGATTCACCTTTACGTTAGAATGCAGGTAGTGCCCTTCAAACGGACTGTTTACTGTTTTGTAGTCCGTGATGTAATACGATTCAATATCGATTTGAGTATCTTTCTGCAGCTGCTGTACTTTTACGTTGTTAAGCTTTAACAGGTCAATTATTTTATCCCAGGCCTTTGGGATAATGTATGCTACCGGTTTTGTAATGGTAACAGCTGGCTGATAAGTATTCCAGTACTTGATGGTTGTGGTATAAGGCTCATTTCTGTCGTAATACAGGCGATCTAGCCCGCTTACCTCGCTTGGTTTTTTCTTTGCCGTATACCCCATAAACTCCAGATCTTCTGCCAGATTTTCATTAAGCTTCCATTCTATAGGAAAGGTTGTTTGTTTTGCAATCTCTTCATCAGCTTTTCGCTTATTCTCTCCAATTACTTTTGCATCGCGAACTACTATGTCGATATAGATCTGCAAAAGGCGATATGTTGCATCAACCCTTTTATCATAATCTTTCAGCATATGGGTTTCAGGCATAAAGCCGATTGTATTGTGCAGTGTTGTGTATCCGGTAGAATACCTTGCCGATTCTAAAAAACCTGTGATTCCCGCATCTGGTGTCTCTTCAACAGAATTTACATATGGGATCATCTCATAACCAGCTTTTTTCATTCCTTCATATAGAGATGGTAACATGGTTTTAGTCATGTATCCAGATAAGATAGGATTTAACTTGTCTTTGTGGGTTGGAATAAGTGTCATTACATATTGGTAGTCTGCACCATTACTCGTGTGCGTATCTACGAATATTTCTGGTTGCCAGATATTAAAGATTTCCTGAAAGGAATGGGAGTTCTTAGAATCTGTTTTTATGAAATCTCTGTTCAGATCGTAATTTTTACTATTTCCCCTAAAGCCATAAGCCACAGGGCCATTCTGGTTTGCCCTGGATGTACCTGTTCGGTTAAAGCTACCATCTATATTGTAAACAGGAATGATGCAGATTACAACGTCTTTAGGCAATAAGTCCCCTTTTAATAAATCTCTGGCCAGCATCATGCTGGCATCTATACCTTCGGGCTCTCCGGGGTGTATGCCATTGTTTATTAGTAAAATACGCTTGTTGCTTTTTCTTATGGCAATAGGATCAAATATTTTGTCTTTTGATAAAACCAAAAGGTGCAGGGGTTTGCCAAAGTCAGTGTTCCCATAGGTAAATAACTTAGCCTGTTCGTATGTCTTATCTAACTGTTCATAGTGCTTAATGGCTTCATAATAAGTTGCTGTTTCTTTTTTGTCGCTTAATTCGTATGGCGTTAATTGTGCTGATGTATCCATTGCTATTAATAAAAGTAAGATGATGAGATAGGGCTTCATTAGCGTTGGGAAAATGCCGGGTTAATACAGTGTTTTTGTGGAAAGTCCCATTGGTCCAAATTGATACCTGATGCCGATAGAAAAATAAGTGTAGATGTCTGTATGGGAAGTTTCTTCTCTTCCATCTAAACCTCCATCAAGGCTAATGGTGCTTTGATAGTTTGCATTGATCCCATATCTATAATAACCGGCTTTATTAGGAAAGTAATAAGTGTATCCAATATTAAGAGGAATGATGATGTCTTTTGTTTTCGGGGTTTCGGCACCGCTTATGTTATTTAATATGCCTCCTAAACCAGCGCCCATATATAACCCTTTTATAGTGTTAGAAAAACCATTTCTTTTATAATCAATTAAAGCACCCAGGTAGAGTTTTGCATTAATTGTTAATGATTTGTAAGCGTTAACAAATTGTGGCGTCTCAAAGGCAGGATCTCTGCTTTCACCTTTAATCCGACCTATCTGTCCTTCTCCGCCGAGACTAATGAAAGGGGTAAAAAAGAATTCGCCAACACCGTAAATAGACTTTCCAAACTTATACTTTTCATAGTCTGTAAACGATTGGGTAAGCCCGCCGCCGCCGCCCAGGCTAAGTTTGTAAAAGTTAGATTGCGCTGTAGCGGTTAAACAAAGTAAAAGAGCCAGGATTGAGGTAAATATTGCTTTCAAAGTTTCTTCTTTAAGTTTCGAACCTATTTAGTAATCTTATATATAACTTTGTTTTTTCTATATGAATATGCTAAAATATCAAAATAATAACAAAACACTTCAAGGTAGGTTCACAAAGTACGTCCAAATTGATACACAATCAGACCCATTATCTGAAACCACGCCATCAACAGCCAAACAAAAGGATCTGGGAAAGGTTCTTGTTGAAGAACTTTTGGAAATGGGAATTACAGACGCACATCTTGACGATTTTGGCTATGTGTACGCGACCATACCTGCTACTACAGAAAAAGAGGTTCCTGTAATTTGTTTCTGTTCGCACATGGATACTTCTCCTGATTGCAGCGGTAAAAATGTGAAACCCATTATTCATTCCAATTATCAAGGACAGGACCTGGTACTTCCTGATGATGAATCAATCATTTTGAAAATGGAAGAACATCCAGATTTAAAAGACCAGATAGGGAATGATATTATTACCGCAAGCGGAACAACACTTCTTGGAGCAGATAACAAAGCCGGACTTGCCGAGATCATGGAGGCAGCATCCTTTTTAATATCGCATCCTGAAATTAAACACGGAAAAATCAGGATCCTGTTTACACCTGATGAAGAGATTGGCCGCGGGGTAGATAAAGCAGATTTGAAAAAGCTTGGTGCTGATTTTGCATATACGATTGATGGCGAAACTTTAGGCTCAATAGAAGATGAAACATTTTCTGCTGATGGAGCTGTATTAACCATAAACGGTGTGAGTACGCATCCAGGCTTTGCTAAAGGGAAAATGGAAAGCGCAATAAAGATCTTGTCTGATGTAATTAGTGCATTGCCTGCAGATTGTCTTTCTCCTGAGTCGACAGAGCTTAAAGAAGGGTTTATCCATCCTGTTACTTTTGGAGGAAGTGTAGAGCAGGCCGAAGCCCGCTTTATTCTTCGTGCTTTTAATGATGAAGAATTAAGTGCTAATGGCGAATTATTGGATGCTACAGTTCAGAATATTATTGAAGATTTTCCAAACTCTACCTATGAGTTAAAAATAACTCCTCAGTACCGTAATATGAAACAAGTATTGGATCAATACCCTCAGGTAATCGAATGCGGCATTGAAGCGATTAAAAGAGCAGGAATTATGCCTAAGCAGCAAAGTATCAGAGGCGGTACTGATGGTTCACGTCTTTCATTTATGGGTTTACCTTGTCCTAATATTTTTGCCGGAGAGCATGCTTTTCATGGTAAACAAGAGTGGGCATCGGTACAAGACATGGAAAAAGCAGTTCAAACCATTGTAAATATTGCCTCCATTTGGGAAGAAAAAGCTTAGGCTAATGGGGTAAACGGTGTCTTAATAATCCGTAAACAAATGTGCCCAATAGCGAACCAATTATTACTACTATCATAACCAGGTAGCCTTGTCCGAGCAGCACAAAAACTGGCCCCGGACAAGCGCCTGTAAGTGCCCATCCCAATCCAAAAATGGTGCCGCCAAATAAATATCGGCGCCATGATTTTTCCTTATCTGTAAATGAAATTGGGTTTCCTTCAACATCACGGGATTTCAATTTTTTCATTAGCCAAACCGCAATTACACCTGTAATTACGGCGGTGCCCATAATGCCAAACATATGGAATGATTGGAATCGGAACATTTCCTGAATGCGATACCAGGATATGGCTTCTGATTTACTCATAATAATGCCAAACAGTGTGCCGGCAAGAATATATTTAACTGATTTGATCATGAGTTAATGATTAAAATAGAAGTGGGAAAATTAAATGTGTCATTACCAGGCCACCAATAAAGAAGCCAATAACCGCAATAAGAGAAGGAATTTGCAGGTTAGACAAACCGCTAATGGCGTGGCCTGATGTACAACCGCCTGCATAACGTGTTCCAAAACCAATTAAAAAACCTCCTCCAAGAAAAATCAGCAGCCCTTTCCCTGTTGCCAGAAAATCCCAGTTAAATAATTGCGAAGGCACAATGTTTCCGTCGAACTGAATGTTAAGTTTTTGAAGGTCCTGAATAGTTGTCTCCGATAAATTTAAAGGAACATCTGATTGAAGCCAGTTCGCAGAAATGAAACCGCCAATTACGGAGCCAATCAGAAAAAGTAAGTTCCATCTTTGTGCTTTCCAGTCAAAATTAAAAAAACTTACCCATTTGCCTGCTCCCAGTATGCTGCACATGGTTCGCAGATTTGATGAAAAGCCAAAAGATTTTCCAAAAAAAATCAGAATTACCATTATAAAACTGATGGCCAGGCCTGATGTATACCATGGCCAGGGTTGTTTAATAAGTTCAAGCATAGTGTTTATTTGCTTAATGTTAACCGTGCTAAATATTGATCGTGATCGTCTTCAAAAACTATTTCGGCATCCCAGCCAGATTGCTGAGCAATGTCTTTAAGCGTTTTTTGGTCTACATAAACCCATTTAAACCAATTGCCTTTAATGCTTTTATATTCGTACCTGAAACTTACCTCTCCATAATACCCGTTAAGAGGAAAGGGTATTTCCTGATAGAGATAAGATAGGTCGGAACTATCAAATACCAATTGCCCGCCAGGATTTAAGAGACCCTTCACGTGCTTTAAAAAAGCCTTTAGCCCTGCAATTGATCCTGTAAGGCCAATGCCATTCATCATAAAGAGGAGCGTGTCGTAAGTATCTTCTTTATAGGTAAGGATGTTTCCTTCGATGGCCTGTTTTAACCCTCGTTGTTTCATAATGGTAACCGCAGGACCAGAAATGTCCATTCCGGTTACATTTAACCCGCGTTTTTGCAAAATGAGCGCATGACTACCCACGCCAGCACCAACATCAAGTACTTTTCCATTGCACAATGCTAAAGCCTTAAGCTCCAGTTCCGGCATTTCCTCTTCCCCTCTAAAGTAAACATCTACCGGCATTTCTTCCGGCTCATCATAAGAGTTATGTACCCATAAAGTTTCAGCGGGTGGTTTTGTAAATTGATCTTTTAAAGCTTCACCGAAAACATCCATAAAGGCAAAGATAAAAACCTTTGCCTGTTATAATTGAAACTCCTGATGATATTCGGGAATGTTTACATTTTTAAACCCATTGTTGATGATGCGCTGCGCAAATTTTTGTTGGACTTCATATTCTCCATGTACAAGAAATAGCTGCTTAACTTTTGAGGGGTCTTGCACCGATAAAAATTGCAATAGATCTTCGTAATCACCATGTGCACTCATGGATTTTATAGAGCGGACCTCGGCTTGTACGTCATATTCCTGCCCAAATAGCCAAACTCTTTTTTGCCCGGCAATTAACCTGCCGGCTAAGGAATTAGCCGTTGCATAACCGACCATTAAAATGGTGTTTTTCCGATCGGTGATGCTGTTTCTGATGTGATGTCTAACCCTACCGCCCTCTGCCATTCCGGATGAGGATATAATTACGCAAGGGCGATCATCACTATTCAGCGCTTTGGATTCTTCAACGCTCTCTATAAATTTTAAACCTCTGAAATCGAAGATATCATGGTCTACTTTGAAAACCTCTTTAACACCATTGTTGTATACTTCCGGGTGGTCTTTTAATACCTGAGTCGCTTCAAATGAAAGAGGGCTGTCTACATAATAGCGGACATCGGGCAATTGGTTTTTAAGCTCCAGTCCATTTAGTGCATAAAGTAGTTCCTGAGTACGACCTACACTAAAAGCCGGTATAATTACTTTCCCTTTTTTGATCTCGCATGTATTCTTAATAATCTGCAATAACATATTCTCTATGGGCTCCAGATCAACATGCAGGGAATCGCCATAGGTAGATTCCATGATGATATAATCGGCCTGAGGAAATGTTTGCGGACTTTTTAACAGTAAATCCCCATAACGGCCAACGTCTCCACTAAAAGTGATATGCGTTACCTTTCCATCTTCAGTTATTTTTAGATGGACCGCTGCACTGCCAACAATGTGTCCTGCATCGGTAAACCGTAGGGTTATGTTAGGGTCTATTTCAAAATCCTGATCGTAGGAAACCGTTTTAAACAAACTAAGCGTTTTGTTAACATCCTTGTCTGTGTACAGCGGCATTTCCTGATCTTCTACACGCTTAATTTTCCTGTTTGCATATTCTGCATCCTGCATTTGTATTTTGGCCGAATCCAATAGTAAGATCCTGGCCAGATCACGCGTTGCAGGAGTACAATATATAGGCCCATTAAAACCTTCAGAAACCAACTTAGGCAGCAATCCGCAATGGTCTATGTGCGCATGAGATAAGATCATGTAAGTAACCTTTGCAGGATCAAATCCGAAGGACTCATTTAAGCCCTCTGTGATGTCGCCCATGCCCTGAAAAAGGCCGCAGTCCAATAAAATTTGAGTCTCGTTATTTAAGGTAATAAGGTGTTTACTACCAGTTACAGCGCGTGCTGCACCATGAAAAGCAATCTTCATTCAGAATATATTACGCTCTTACTTTTGCAATGGTATCTTTCACTTTATCTGAAACATCTGCAAGCTTGTCTTTAGAAGAATCTAATAAATCGCAGAACCAATCGGTTACTTTGCCTTTCATTTCACCATCTTTATCTGATGATAGTATTACTGCTATTGCTGTGCCAAGAGCTACTCCTGCCAATATACCTGCAATTATTTTAGTTTCTTTCTTCATAATGATATTCGTTTATGAAAGTTAAACAAAAATAAGGCCGAATGGTTCTCTTGTTTTACATTTTTCTTAATGCAGTCCCTGCAATTGAATCAGTATCTTTAACAGATGTTAAAGTCCATATCCTATATAAATATTGCGTTAGCTATTGTATACTTTTTGTTCTATTTGCTAAACAGCACATCTTATGCGATGATTGGCATTTTCACGGTAATTGCTTTTAGTGGCCTGACCGTCAGAAATGCGGAGAAAGACATAAAACCTACAACAATATATTTTATTCTTGGATTGCCTGTGTTGGTGTTTGCTGGTTTTTTGGCAATATGGACCTACAATGTAATCGTGGCTTCATTTGAACATAATTATTTTGGGAATAGCTGGCTATATATTGCCATTAGTGCTTGTTTAATTGCAGGGATAATAATTCAAAGTATATTATTGCTTATCCACCGCCCTTAACTCTATTCTGAATGTCCTCGCTACCTGTTTTGCGGTCTTTTTTACTAATGTCTTGATTACCGAAACGGTAAGAAAGAGATAACATTATCCTACGACTATCAGGCCTTTTATTGGTATACATGTCTATGTTCTGATATTTTGTTTGCTCCCTGTATCTGTTAGATTGGAAAATGTCATTTACCATAAACTTAATGTTTCCCTTATCTTTCAATATGTTTTTTTGTACACCAGTTGATATTGCATAGCTTCCTTTGTAGGTTGATATACCATAAACTGAACCAGAGTAATAAAATCCACTTAATTCCATCGTGTAGCCCTTGCCGGCTTTAAATGAGTTTTGAGAGTTGAAACTAAAGCTCGTTGTATTGTTGTTAAACGTATTGTTCTGCACATTTCCTTTATACTCGTTACGAAAAATGTTTGCGAAATGTGTTCCATTCCACCATTCAATAAATGTGGTAGAAGCGGTGAAGCTAATGCCATAGTTAATGAGCCTGTTTAAGTTTTGAGGAGATTCAAAAGTGGTATTTAATGAATCTATCTGGCCGCTTAGCCAGGTAATCACATCGGTAGTTTGGTTGTAGTTTATCGCGGTAGTATATTTCCCCTTAAAGCTATGGCTCAATTGAAATGTATTGATCAGTTCTGGTTTTAAAAAGGGGTTTCCCTGATAAAAAAGCAGCGGATCTCTGAACACTCTGAACGGATTGAGGTCCCCATAATCTGGTCTTTCTATTCTTCTGCTATAAGCAGCCTGAATTTGATGATTACCGCCAATAGGCTTGTTTATAAATACACTTGGAAACAGTTGAAAGTAGCTGCGGATCAATAAAGAATCAGTAGTTATTTGATGGCCCTGTGTTCTCGTATATTCGCCTCTTAAACCTGCTTGTACACTAAAGCCTTTAAATTCTTTATTAATGTTGAAATATCCTGCATGTATCTGTTCTTTATACTTGAAATGATTGCTGCCATTACTGTCGTACTCCCAGTTGCCATTGTTTAGTACATCGTATCGGAGGTTATTGTCGGATTGTATGATGCTGCTTTTTAGTCCGCTTTCTAATTTTATTGTTTTGGTGAGGGGATCTGCGTAATCTATTTTAGCAAGATATACATCTGTTACGGCAGGGATATATCCTCGTCTGTTTGTGGTTATTCCGGCTTGTCCATCCGTTGATGGAAGTGTTGTTGTCTTTAAATTTAGATTAGAAGTAAAGCTATTACTCGCAAAATCAGCATCGGCTGAGAATGTCCTGCCTTCTTTTTTAAATTTATGAAGGTAGTTAACATTGTATGTTAAGTTTTTCCAGTTCTGCTGGTCGTAATTGGTTGTAGCCATACGACTAATTATTGTCCCATCACCAGAAATTAGCCTGTTTCCAGTCTTGCTATCATGTGTGTATTTCCCAACATTACCATTTATAAGCAACCCGATTGTATTGGAACTGTCAAGCTCGTAATCAAGCCCAAGCCTGAAGTTATTTGTATGTAGTGGCTCATCGGTTTCTGTATCCTGATAAGAAGCCCGGCTTGCGATACCTCCTGCATTGCCGTTATCATAAAAGCGTCTAACAAAATCCAGGTATTCTGTTTCGCCACGATAACCGTAATCATAGCTGCCATAAACATTTACCTTGTCGTTTCTGTAGTTTAAACTTAGTGCACTGCCATAGCGTGCATTCCTGCTAGCCCCTCCGTTTAAAGAGACTGACCCATTTAAACCGGTTTTCATATTTTTCTTCATCTGGATATTGATGATACCACCATTTCCGGCCGCGTCATATTTAGCAGATGGATTGCTCATGATTTCTATTTTTGAAATAGAAGAAGAATTAGTTCCTTTTAATAAGGTGCTTAACTCTTTTGGAGAGAGATAAGTTGATTTTCCATTGATCATCACTAACACACCAGAACGGCCTTTTAACGAAATCTGGCCATCTTCACCAACTTTAACACCGGGAGCCCTTTCAAGAAGTTCTAACGCCGTATTGCCTTCAGATAAGATGCTGTTTTCTACATTAATTACTGTTTTATCTATTGTCTGTTCTACTAACTTTTTCTGTGCCGAGATCACTACTGCATTTAGTAATTTGCTGTCCTCCTTTAATTTTAAAAGGCCAAGGTCCAGTATTCTGTTTTCTACGGATATAACAAATGATTGAGTAGTGAGCGGATGATAGCTTACCCCGGTAACCTTTACAAGGTATTTTCCATCAGGGACAGCCGAAAATGTGAATTTTCCAGTTGAGTCACTTAATGCTCCTTTTACCATTTTTCCATCTTCGTAGAGCAAGCCTACAGAAACATATTCTATAGGTATGCCCTGGGGATCAACTACCTTGCCCGATATATTGCCTTTGGTTTGTGCATAGCAAGGGAGTTGAAAAGCGATAAATGCCATTTGCAAAATAAAGGGTAATAGGAATCCTGTAGAAAGCTTTGGGCCTCCTGTACTATATGTTTTCATAGGTTTTCTTTAAGAAAGTATTGGAACGAGTTTATTTTTTTTTGCTGCTTTTTTTCTTTTACCCCACCAAACATAGAAACCAGTAACAGGTAAACTGGCACATATCAGGCTGGCAAAAAAATAAATGATCTTTGTTGTAAGGCCAGCAAATGCTCCTACGTGTAAGCCATAATTAGACCGGCGGATCCAGGATGCAAGGTCTTCGTCTCTTAATCTTTTACTTGAAGCAGGTAACTCCGCAAGTGTGTGCTGATCCAGATAAACATCGCGCCATGTTCCTCTGTACATATCCGTACACACATAAATCGGATCTGATGCTTTCTCTGGAAAATGCATCAGAATATCATTGCGTTCGTGTTCAGCAATTTCGTTTATGCCTTTATGCCATGCCTTATCAACCTGTGAAAGCATATTTGATTTGGAATTGCTTGTTGTGTCAGACAACGCCTGTATACGAGGCTTATCTTCTCCACCAGCCATCCAGTATACACTTTTGTTAAACCAGGTGAAGCTCATCATTAGTGCTGTAAATGCCATAATAATGGCTATAATGATGGAATAAAAACCGAGCACATTGTGTAAGTCGTAATTTACCCGTTTAAATTTTGCACGCCATTTTATTTTAAAACTCTGCTCGCGTGTTTTTTTAGTCCATTTTTTTGGCCACCATAATATAAGGCCACTTATAAGGAGAAAAAAGAAGATGAAAGTGGCCCATCCTACCACTTGATGGCCTATTTTTTCTGGCAGCCACATATAATAATGTCCATCTTCAAAAAAATGGAAGATGTCTTCATGATCAACCATGGCAACCACATTTGCAGTATAAGGGTTTACATAGACAATGGAATCTGATTCATGAATGGTAAGTTGTGCAGTCCTGTTTTCTCCGTAATACCATACTGATTCCACTTCCTTGCCTGGCAAAGTTTTTTGAACGGCTTTGTAAAGCACAGAAGGGGGTAAAAACTGATCAGCATCTATAGTTTTTCGGGCGTGTAGCCATGGTGAGCTAATGCTTTTTATTTCTTGTTTAAATACCAGGACGCAGCCAGTAATGCTTAGGATAAATACTATAATTCCGGATGCTAATCCAAGCCATAAATGAAACCAGGCATTGATCTTTTTGAAAACCATTTATCAAGTCAAAAGTTATATCTACTATTTCAGTTTTTCTATACGAAGGATGTAATCGATGCCACCTATAAATTCAACACCTTTTGTTAATTTCTCAGTAGCCGGATCATACTCCCAAATGTAGTCTCTGTCGGCAGCATTAACCGCAATAAAGGCTTTTCCATCTTCAACAATTACTCCATTTACCATTCGTTCACCTTTATCCACGGGCAGATCTAATTTTCTAACAAGGGTGCCATTTTTCACGTCAATAACACGGAAGTAATGATCTGCATCAATGGACTGTCCGGCTATCCGTGATCTTACAATAGCTTTTCCATTACCAATGTACCACATTGCCGGAGCCATTTCATTGTTAGCAGCAGCGGAAAAATTGAAGAAATAGCTAGGGTCAATTTCTGTTTGTCCGTTTTTAATCCGGTACATTGCTGCAGGTGATTTGTAATCATATACATTTACCGGATCACTAATGAAATACAAGTCATTGTTTTCATCAACAAAAGATGATGGAGCATAAACACTTGGTCCGCCAAGCCCCGTGGTACGCGTATCCGCTAATGATTTTTCCACAACCATAGTCGAATAATCTATAACAGCTACAAATGATTTTTGATAAACAGGCATGTTAGGATACTGAGACCAGTCATTAGACCCGAAACCATATCCCAGAAATAATTTGTTAGCCCTGTATTCAGCAAAGCCGATACTATAGGTCTGAAATCCAGAAGGGATGGCTTCAAGGCCAAGTGTGCCAGTTTTAATGGTCATTTTATCTACCTTAACTACCGCATAACGCGCTTCTCCATTACCTTCTCCGAAAATAACCAACGTGTTATTATCTGCCCAGGCATAAGAACTCCAGTTTAACCATGCAAAAGGAATTTCTTTGTCTATGATCAATGATCCATTTTCTACGTGATATTTTCCTAAACGCCCGCTATTGGCATTTGCATGATAGTAAAAGCCATCTTTCTGCACTACATCCTGCGCATATACTTTTCCTGTCATTTCCGCACCATTGCCCTTTAAGCTAATTGTACCGCTGGTTAATGAAGGAATGCTGGTGATGTAATAAGCAGTATTCGGCCAGCTGCCCACACATAGAATTGCAGCGTATTTCGTTCCTTCTTCTACGTTACCAATGTCTCTTTTTTCGCATCCGCTAACTGATATGAGCATTAATGCAACCAGTAGCAGTTTTGGTGTATAGTAAAATAATTTATTCATGCTTATTGTGTGAAATATTAATTTATTGAATGAAATATCTGAGTTTAACGGAGAATGACCTGCCAGGTTTTTGTAGTTTAAAGTTGTCGTAGGCAAGGTGATCTGTTAGGTTTCTGCACTCTGCAGAAATGTTGTACTTCCCTTTTTGAAGGGAATAACTTAGAGAGGCGTTATGGATAAATTGTGTAGGAATGTCTGATTTTCCATTTGGATTTCCTTTACTTTCCCAGGTCAGATAGAACCAGTTTACATACTGTGTAAACCAGTTAAATTGCAAACGGGTATCTTTTCCAAGGATGTTGTCTTGACCAATGGTGAAGTCGGCGTTTCCGAATAACCACGGCTGATTAGGGATTTTATTTTTATACGTTCCTTCAATATAGTAAGATTCCGTCTGCCCAAATTTTGTTGTATTTATTGCATTTTGATAGGTAAGGTTTAATGTTAGGGAAAGAAGCTGAGCGTAGTTATATCTTACCTCAGATTCAAAGCCTGTAATGCGAACGCTTGACTGGTTTTCGTTTTTTAACAATTTAGAACGCACATCTGGCACAGGAAAAATAAAGTCCTTCGCATTGCGGTAAAATGCCGATGCTTCAATAAAAAACGAGCTCTTATCAATTTGAAAGCCATAATATGCGCCAAAATTGATATTGTCGCTGCGCTCAGGCTTTAAGTCAGGATTACCTTGCAGGTTTAATCCGTCGCCAAACATTTCTTCCGCCTCCTGAAGTCTATAAGTATGCTCATAAGATGCCTTGATGCCGAGACCTTTGGTTAATTTATACCTTGAAGCTATGCCATACCCAAAATTTCCAAAGGCAGTATCGAGTAATGCATAGGCGCCATTAATATATTTAGCCCTTTCTAAACCAAGATGGTAGTATTTTCCAAAAACGGTGTTTACCAAACGGTTTTCTAACAAGTTCTGCTGATAGGCAAAGCCTACAATCTGTTTATTCATCAGGCCAGGAAGACTGTCGCGATCTACCTGTAGCTGATTGTAGTTTTCATTCTTTAAATGATCGAGTGTATAGTTAAGGTTTAGAGAATGCTGACTATTTATGACATAACTCAAGTTTCCCATTGCATAGGTGCGTGGTCTAACGATATTGGCGATGGTTTTAATCCCGTTGCCCATTTCAGTATAGCCTTTATCGTACCAGGTCCCATCCCAATTATAATTGCGGAACAGCGTGTCTGTGGTTTTATATGTGTCTTTGGATCTTGCTGCAAATGCACTAAAATTCAGTCCCTCGGTAAATAGGTTGTCCTTTTTATATCTTAAAGTTCCGCTTTTTGCATAGTTGGTTCTTCGAACTTTTCCATAAACCGTGTTTTGGTCGAAGCCAGTTTGCAAATCTTGATGACCTTCATTGTATCCGGCTCCAATGAAAAGCACATCTGCCCATGTTTTATTGGTGATACCTACTTCTACCTGACCAAGAGCTGATAAATAATTATCATGGAAACGTCTGACATCTGCCTTCACATACTCCGCATCGGTAACATCCGTAATGTAATTGCCATCTCTTACACCACCCACAACTACATCGACACCTTTCATTTTGTAGTTGTTTACAGATGAATTTAAAAAGCCACTTCCTTTTATGATAATCCCTGTTTTCTCATGAACATATTGGCCCGTTAGTGCCGATCGGTTGGTGCTGAATGAACCGTAACTATGACTTAGGTCAAGATAGTTGCTTACCTTTTGGTTTGTAATCACATTTACGGCTCCACCCATTGCATCTGCCCCCAATTGAACAGGTACAACCCCCTTATAAACCTCTAGGCGTTCTGCCAAGTTAACAGGAATGTTATTTAATGACATTGCACTTCCCATTACATCCATTGGGATACCGTCAATAAAAAACTTGACTTGTTTTCCTGATAACCCATTGATGGAGAATTTGAAGTCAGAACCTAATCCACCCTGCTCACGGATTCTAACACCAGTACTCCTGTTCAAAATCTGATTTAAGTCGGCAGTAGTATTTGCAAACTTTTTAGTCTCAATGGCATTTACCGAAAATCCGGACTCTTTAATCTCTCGTGTTTTAGTCTTTCCATCAATTGCTACATCGTTTAATAATCTGAGATCCCTTTTTAGAGAAAAATTGATGTTGAGTTTTTCGCCCTCCTTCAGTGTTATCCGTCTCGATTCTGCAATATAGCCGAGGTAGCTTATCTGAATGGTATAGGCTCCTTTTACGAGATTAGTTAATTCAAAATACCCTTTAGAATCAGTTGTGATTCCGGTTTTTGTATTTTTTAATACAACAGAAGCGCCGGAAATGGTTGTGGTGCTATCCTTTACAATTCCAGAGATGGAAGAATTTTGTGCGAACACATAAGATGATAGAGCGGTAAAGAATATTGAAAGTAAAGTTTTACGATATAGCATTATTTTAATATTGTGTATTTATACTGTAAGTAGCATAACCACGACTTCCCCGAAGGTGGGAAAGCAAAAAATATTAAAATAGTTTAATTCTAAGGATTCAGTTTATCGATGCGCATAATGAAATCGGTATTGCCCGCCAGTTCAAGCCCTTTCTTTAAGTCATCTGTTTTGGGGTTATAAATCCAGATAAAGTTGCCTTGAGTGCTTGAATTGACCGCAATGTAGGCCATATTATCTTTAACAATAATACACTCTCTTCTTGTTCCCTTATCTAGGGGAAGGTTAAGTTTTTTAATAACTCTTGCTGCGGCCAGATCAATCAGATAAAATTCAAAATGAGCGGTGCTATAATGATCGCCTAATCCCTTAAAAAGGTCCTTTCTTTCACTTCTGATGATGGCTTTGTTGTTGCCAATATACCACATGCCATAAGCATGGTTATTTATTAATGACGAAGAGATGTTGATAAAGTAGTCCTTATCCAGGCTTTCATCACCTGCTTTGATTCTAAATATTCCGCTAGGTAGGTCGGGGCGATTGCCAAGAGCTATTCCCGGACACGACATGAAGTAATAATTGTTGTGCTCATCATTAAAGGAATAAGACTGTACCGTGTTTATGCCCCCCGGATAGGTGGAACGGGTATCTTTATCGATCTTTAAAAGATTCATTTGCGGATAGCCCAACTCGGCAATGTAAGTGGTGTCGCTTGTGGTATAATTGGAGGAACTTAATTGCTGGTGGTACGTATAACCAACGAAAAAGTGATTTTTACGCAGCTCTACAAACCCAATTGACATAGAAGTAAGCTTACCAGAAGGCTGGGGAATTGCGAGGCTGCCTGAAGATAGCAGATCCATCTTTCCGGTTTCAATCAGAACGTATTTTGCCTGCTTAAAACCTTTAATGTCCAATCCTGTTAATAGCAAGGAGTCTTTACCTACCCATAAATAATTCTCTATTGAAAAATCTTTTAGCGGGATAGATGCAACAGTATGTAAAGAATCCTTTTGTACGTTGTATTTAGATAATTTAGCTTTCTTTCTGTTTAGATGGTAGTAGCTACCGTCTTTAACAATGATGTCTCTGTCCATTGCTTTTGCATCTAACATTGCCCCTTGTTGTTCAGGTAATATTTTTCCGCTGTCTAAGGAGTTGGTTTCAACGATATATTCTTTACCATCTTTTCCAAGAATATACATGCTGTAATTTTTGCCCGCCAGCATGTTGCTGGTTTCTGGTTGTTGGGAGCAGGAATAAAGGAATAATGATAAGGTGGCTGATGTTAATAAAAGAATAACCTTTTTAACAGATTTATATATTGTTTTTTCTTGCAAGGATGATTTGTTTTATTAGATACTGAACTGATTTATGATTTGTTTTTGTAATACAGGCGGCAAGTCCATCAGGTTTCTTTCGCTAACTACAATGATCTTATCCTCGTCTGTTTTACCGTTAAGGATAATGTAAGTTTGACCCCCTTTTAAGGATATTTTTTTATCAGTTCCTTTAAATTTAAGCTCTACATCTTTTTTAGGAGAAATCAACATACTCCCCGATAGGTCAACGGAGCCTGTAGCATAATTTATTTTAGCAAGTGTATTTGGGCCAACGGAAATATTATAGCCTTTAGAATCAAGATGCCTAACGCTTATTGCTGAAGTATTATCGACAGACACAAATTGAGGCGAATCATTTTTTGTCTTTATTGTAAATTGATAAAAACCCAAGCCTAGTAATCCTAAAACTATTGAAGCCGCAACTGCGCCTTTCCAGAATGAAAGCGAATGGCTTTTGGTAATGCTTTCCTTAGCGGGTGCGGGAGCTATTTCATTCCAAATAGCAGCCTTGTGGGCTGCCTTGTCTTCGCCAACCGGAAGATCCAGCTCTTCTGCCGAGTCATCTGCAAACAACCAATCCTCTACCGCCTTGCGTTCCTCTTGAGTGCACTCATCTCTATGGTATCTCTCTATCAGTTCTTGATTGATATTCATATGGCTTTACAGTTACCTGGTTTTAGGTCTTTTTGGTAAAAGTAACATAAACTTATATAAAATTAGCGCTTTAAATGTAAGTAGCATAACGCTGTAATTTCCGTAAGCTTTATTGAAAATTAATTATTATAGGGTGCAAGTTTAACTTTAAGCACGCTCATTGCTTTGGTAATATGATATTCTACTGCACGCTCTGTAATCAGAAGAGCAGAGGCAATTTCTTTATTGCTAAGCCCTTGCTCGCGACTCATCTTGTAAACTCTTTTGCATTGGCATGGCAACGTATCAACAAGGATATTTACCTTTTCTTTAAGGTTGTTAAATAAAACATGCTCTTCGGTACAATTGCTTGATGGGCATGAATATTGCATTTTGATGCTTACATGCTTCTGCCTGCTAACTTTATTTCTGATGTATTCGAATGTTTTAAATTTAGCAGATCTGATTAGATAGTTGCTTACTTTTTCGAGTTCAAGCTCATGGCGGCGTTCCCAAAGTGATTTAAAAATATCCTGAACCATCTCTTTTGCAGGTTCTATTTCGCGGATATTGTTGTAGCAAACAGCGTAGACTTTTTCCCAATACAGATTATATACGGTTTCGAACGCTTGTTCGTCGATCCGTAGAGGATTGGTGCAATAATCTGTAGGTTTTCTGTCTGACAATGCCCTCGCGTTTTGTGATTCGGGCCAAATATAGCTTATTTAGATTTATTATAAACAATAGAATGAAGAATTATTTAAAGCAATAGAATAATTCATTAAAACAGAAGTATAATGCATTGTTTGGAGCAAGGTAACGCACTAATTTAGATTTATGATTAAAAGTATAAATATACAGGATGCAAGGTTTCCGTTAGCTAAGGGTGCAGGCAGTGATGCCATTCATCGTGATCCCATATATTCTTATGCAGTAACCAATCTGGTTGATGACGGCGGTTTAGTGGGAACAGGTTTTGCATTTACGCTTGGAGAGGGAAATGATCTTGTTTGCAAGGCTGCGCAGTTCTATGCAGATCAGCTAAAAGGAAGAGATATTGAAGAACTAATGTCTGATTTTGGAAGCGTATTTAATCAGCTGTCCAATGAGCAGCAGTTTCGTTGGCTTGGACCACATAAAGGTATAGTGCATTTGGCTCTTGCCTCTGTTACCAATGCATGTTATGATCTTTGGGCTAAAAAGAGAGGAGTGCCACTTTGGAAATTGTTAAATGATTTATCACCACAAGAAATAGTAAATACACTTGATCTGTCTTATTTAGAAGATGAGCTTACGGCCGCTCAGGCTTTACAATTATTAAAAGATAATGAGGCAGGTAAAGAGGCTCGCAAACAAATTGTTACCCAGGGCTATCCAGGGTACGATACTTCAATAGGCTGGTTTAATTATACAGATGAGAAGGTTCGCGAAAATTGTAAGAAAGCCATTGCTGAAGGCTTTACGGCTATGAAACTGAAAGTGGGCAGTTCAGACCCGCAGAGAGATATCCGCCGATCGCATATTGTGCGTGAAGTAGCCGGAGATGATGTAAAAGTTATGCTGGATGCAAATCAGCAGTGGACATTACCGCAAGCACTAAAAATATGCAAAGAGCTGCGAGGCATGAATCCTTACTGGATAGAAGAACCAACTCATCCGGATGATGTACTTGCACATAAAACACTGGCCGATGCTATTGCCCCAACCAAACTTGCATTAGGAGAGCATGTACCAAACCGCATTATCTTTAAGAACTATTTGCAAACCAGGTCTGCAGGTTTTATGCAGGTTGATGCAGTAAGGGTGGGCGGTGTAAGTGAATTTATTACTGTTAGTCTGCTTTGTCGTAAATATGGAATTCCAGTGGTGCCACACGTAGGCGATATGGGTCAGCTTCATCAGCATTTAGTGCTATTTAATCACATTACAATGGGCCATGAAGCTTTGTTCCTGGAGCACATTCCCCATTTGCAAAAGCACTTTGTGCATCCTGTGATTATAGAGGGCGGGGTTTATAAAACACCAATGGAACCCGGCAGCAGTTGCGATTTGAAACCCTTAAATTAAACCTCAGAAAAATATATGCGATGTTAAAATCACTAGACTTAAGCATTAGTATCCTGTATATACTTGGTATTTTAGCTATAGGCTTATGGGCGGGGATCAGTCATCGGCGCAAAAGCAAAGCGAATGCTGCCGGCGAGTATTTTCTGGCTGGTAAAACGTTAAAATGGCCGGCTATAGGACTGGCGCTGTTTGCGACAAATATTTCTACAGTCCATTTGGTTAGTCTGGCGCAAAGCGGCTTTGATAGTGGTTTGCTTAATGGTAATTTCGAATGGATGGCGGCGTTTACACTTATTCTGTTGTCGCTGTTTTTTGTCCCATTTTATATTAAGTCGGGAGTTGCTACGCTACCCGATTTTCTGGAAAAGCGCTACGACCGCTCCAGTCGCGACTGGCTGGCTGTCATTTCAGTAGTATCTGCAATAATTATCCATATCGCGTTCTCTATGCTGGCGGGTGGTATTGTATTGAAAACCCTGTTTGGACTTAACATGTATGTAAGCGTGATTGTAATTTGTATAATCACAGCTATTTATACCATTATAGGCGGGCTAAAAGCCGTTGTTGTAACAGAATCTATCCAAACAGTTGTTTTGCTTGCAGGAGCCTTTATTATCAGCTATGCTGCCTTTAATAAAATGGGCGGATGGGAACCAATGACTGATGTATTAAAAAACAAAGGTGAGATGGATAAACTTTCGATGCTGCGCCCACATGGCGATAGCAGCGGAATGCCCTGGTATACCGTGTTTTTGGGTTATCCTATTTTGGGTATTTGGTATTGGTGTGCAGATCAGACCATTGTACAGCGCGTGCTTGGTGCTAAAGATGAAAATCATGCAAGAGTAGGGCCTTTATTTTGTGGGTTTATAAAAATTTTACCTGTTTTTATTTTCGTGCTGCCAGGCTTGTTTGCTTATACTTTAGTGCAGACCGGCCATTTAGATGTAAGCAGTTTAGGTGTTGATGATAAGGGAAATGTAAACTCAAAGGGCATTTATACGCTTATGATTACTCAGCTGCTGCCTTCAGGATTGATTGGTGTTTTAGTAGCGGCCCTTTTATCGGGCTTAATGAGTCAGGTTTCAGGAGCCTTAAATTCCATTTCAACAATGGTTAGTTATGATATGTATCAGCGCTATCGCCCCGAGGCATCAGATAAACAATTGATCAGGATAGGGAAAATAGCTGCAGGTATTGCTCTTGTATTTTCATTAGGATTGCTGCCTTTATTAAATAGATACGAAAGCATATTTAGTGGAATCAATGATATTATAGCGCACATTGCGCCGCCAATAACCTGTGTGTTTTTGTTGGGCGTATTTTGGAAAGGAGCATCTGCCCAATCAGCCAAATTAACCTTATGGATCGGGTCTGTTCTGGGAGTAGTTGTATTTGCTATCAATAAGATATTTCCTGAAACCCTAATTGGCCATATACCATTTATGATGATGGCATTTTACCTTTTTTGCACCTGTGTGATTATTCAGGTAAGCTTTTCTTATATCTATCCTGTGCAACATACCGAAGAGAGCGCACAGCTTTATTGGAAATCGCCATGGGAACCTTTGCAGGGGACTGCCTGGAAGGGATTAGGAAATTACAAAGTGCTGTCGGGCTTGCTTTTATTAGTGACAGGTGTATTGTATTGTATATTCAGATAAAATGAAAAGATATATTCTCATTGTGTTTATTACCGGCCTTTTTCTGACCGGTTGTAAAGAAGAAACCAAGCAGGCTAATGTTAAGCGATTTGGTTCTGTAACAGGTTTAAAGCCCGAAAAATTGGATTACTATAAGCAATTACATGCCAATGCCTGGCCATCCGTTTTAAAGAAAATAAAAGAATGTAACATCAGGAATTATTCGATTTATCTGGAAAAGATAGGAGATGCTTATTATTTGTTCAGCTATTTTGAATATACGGGTGTTGATTTTGATGCGGATATGAAGAAGATGGCGGATGATCCGGAAACCCAAAGATGGTGGAAAGAAACAGATCCTTGCCAGCAACCATTGCCCGAAGCAGCGGCTAAAAAGCAAGTGTGGACAGATATGGAACAGGTTTTCCATACAGATTAAGATTTATAGAAAAAATATTGAATATGCAATTATTATCCGGTAAAGTTATTTTCCTCACGGGAGGTTCAGCAGGGATTGGTTTTGAGTGTGCAAAGGCTTACGCCGAGGCCGGTGCAAATGTGGTTGTTGCGGCATCTTCGCCTGAACCTGTGGAAGATGCTGTAAGGCAATTGGGTTCTGCGCATCTCGGTATTGTATGCGATGTATCTAAAGCCGATGATGTTGAAATAGCAATTGCAAAGACCTTAGCCCGCTATGGAAAATTAGATGCGATCCACAACAATGCAGGTGTGGCCTCGCCATCTAAACCTTTGCATGAGACCAGCGATGAGGAATGGGGAAATTTGATGGATGTGAATTTGAAAAGTATACTCTATACAACCCGATATGGATTTGAAGCATTAAAAGAATCTAAAGGATGTATTTTGAATACAAGTAGTCTTGTTGGAGAAATAGGACAGGAAAACCATGCAGCTTACACTGCTACCAAAGGCGCAATGAATACGCTGACAAAATCGATGGCGCTGGATTATGCACAATATAAAATCCGTGTAAATGCGGTTCTGCCAGCGGGAGTTTGGACCCCTATGCTGCGGGAGTGGAGTAAAGAGCAACCGAATCCGGCATCGATAGCACAATATTTGGACGATATACATCCTTTGGGCTATTGTCCGGAGGGAGATGTGATTGCTGATGCCTGTGTTTTTTTGCTTTCGGAAAAAGCCAGGTTTATTACGGGAACAATTTTGCCTGTTAGTGGCGGTGCGGAACTTGGGTACAGGTCTGTAAGATAAAGCCAGACTGAGCTTTAGTTATACAGATGTAAAACAGCGTTTAAACAGTTTTTGATTGTATAAACATTGTATAAACCTTGTGTTAAGATTGTATAAAAATTGCTTAAAAATTTTTGACGGAGAGCGTTTCCCGTTATTATTCTAATAATATTTCTTCAACTGTTTGACAATTAAAGATATTACACTATCTTTGCAGTCCCTAAAATTTAGGGGGAATAAATAATTGTTAAACAAATTAAATACAAGCAAGTGAATACGTTAAGTTACAAAACTGTCTCTGCCAATGCAAAAACTGTTAACAAACAGTGGGTTGTTGTTGACGCACAAGGCGAGATTTTGGGGCGCTTGTCATCGAAGATCGCAATGATCATCCGTGGTAAAAACAAGCCTGAGTATACCCCACACGTAGACTGCGGTGATAACGTTATCGTTATTAATGCAGACAAGGTTAAGTTGACCGGAAATAAATTTTCAGAGAAAATTTATACTTCTTACACCGGATACCCAGGTGGTCAGCGTTTCATTTCTCCAAAAGAGTTAATGGCTAAACACCCAAAACGTGTTATCGAGAAAGCTGTTCGTGGTATGTTACCTAAAACTAAACTTGGTGCTAAATTATACACCAACTTATATGTTTACGCAGGTTCAGAGCATCCGCACGAGGCACAATCACCAAAAACCATTAAACTTTAATTAAAGAAGAAATGTCAGTTACAAACACTTCAGGAAGAAGAAAAACAGCTGTTGCACGTATCTATTTAAAAGAAGGCAACGGCACTATTACCGTAAATGGTAAAGACCACAAAGTATATTTCCCAACGTTACCATTACAATACATTGTTAACCAATCGTTCGAAGTTTCTGAACTAGTTGGTCAGTATGATGTAAATGTAAACGTAGCTGGTGGAGGTGTTAAAGGTCAAGCAGAAGCAGTTCGTTTAGCTATCGCTAAAGCTATTGTTGAATTAGATGCTGAGAAAAAACCAGCATTACGTGCTAAAGGGTTAATGACCCGTGATATGCGTATGGTTGAACGTAAGAAACCAGGACGTAAAAAAGCACGTAAGAAATTCCAATTCAGTAAACGTTAATCTTAAGGAGACAAAACAATGGCAAGAACTACATATCAAGACTTATTGGATGCAGGTGTACACTTTGGTCACCTTACCCGTAAATGGAACCCAAAAATGGCGCCTTACATTTTCATGGAGCGCAATGGTATCCACATTATAGATTTAAATAAAACTTTAACTAAAACTGAAGAAGCTGCTTCAGCAATCAAACAGATCGTTAAATCTGGTCGTAAGATTCTTTTCGTAGCTACTAAGAAACAAGCTAAAGAAATTGTTGCTGAGCAAGCAAAAAAAGTAAACATGCCTTTCGTAACTGAACGTTGGTTAGGTGGTATKTTAACTAACTTTGCTACCGTACGTAAGTCAATCAAAAAGATGGTTACCATCGATAAAATGACTAAAGACGGTACTTATTCGATCCTTTCTAAAAAGGAGCGTTTAATGATTCAGCGTGAGCGTATCAAACTAGAAAGCTTATTAGGTGGTATCGCGGATTTAAACCGTTTACCAGCTGCTATCTTTTTAATTGACGTTAAAAAAGAGCACATCGCTGTTAGCGAAGCGTTGAAATTAAACATTCCAACTTTTGCAATGGTTGATACTAACTCTGACCCTTCAAACATCGATTTCCCAATCCCAGCGAATGATGATGCAACTAAATCTATCTCTTTAATTACTGATGTTATCATCAAAGCAATTGAAGAAGGTTTAGATGAGCGCAAACGTGAAAAAGACGAAGAAACTGAAAAAGAGGCTGTAGCTGCTAAAGCTGCTGCTGATGCTCCTGAAGCTGCTGCTCCTGGTGCAAGAAGAAAAAAAGTAAGTAGCGAAGCTGAAACCGAAGAAGGTACAAGCGAAGAAGCTTAATTAATAATATAATTTGGGTTGTATGCTGTGCGTTGGAGGTTTACTTACAACAATCACGTACAACCCATAATTTTTGATAATAACTTAAAAAGGAAATAAAATGTCTACAGTACAAATTTCTGCAGCAGATGTAAACAAATTGCGCCAACAAACCGGTGCTGGTATGATGGACTGCAAAAAAGCATTAATCGAAGCTAACGGTGATTTCAAAGCTGCGGTTGATTACTTACGTAAAAAAGGTGCTAAAGTAGCAGCTTCACGTCAGGATCGTGATTCTAACGAAGGAGTTGTTATTGCTAAAGCTACAGCTGATGGCAAACGTGGTGTTGTTGTTGAATTAAACTGCGAAACTGACTTTGTTGCTAAAAACGCTGATTTCGTTGCTTTAGCTAATAAATTTACTGATTTAGCTATCGATAAAAACCCTGCTTCATTAGAAGAGCTTTTATCTTTAGAAGTTGATGGTCAGAAAGTTTCTGATATCATTATCGAAAACACTGGTAAAATCGGTGAGAAAATCGGTATTTCTAAATTTGAAACAGTATCAGGTGAGAAAGTTGTTCCTTACATCCACGGTAACTACCGTTTAGGTGTTTTGGTTGCTTTAAACCAAGCTGTTGCTGGTGTTGACGAAGCAGGTAAAGATGTTGCAATGCAAATTGCTGCTATGAACCCAGTTGCTTTAGATAAAGCTGATGTTGATGCAACTACTATTGAGCGTGAAACTGAAATCGCTAAAGAACAAATCCGTGCTGAAGGTAAACCTGAAGAAATGGTAGAAAAAATTGCTGCTGGTAAATTGAATAAATTCTACAAAGACAGTACTTTATTGAACCAGGAATTTGTTAAAGATTCATCTAAAGATGTTCGTAAATTCTTAAATGATACAGCTAACGGTTTAACTGTTACTGCATTTAAACGCGTACAATTAGGAGCTTAATCGCTTTTATTTTATATTAAAAGAGGGTGTATCATGATTTTTATAATGATGATATACCCTCTTTTTTTGTTTTCGTTATTCTGAGAACTTAGCATTAGAAAGACACACCATCATCTCGAACACACACTGCGTCCTTTAGATTTGACCAGTGGTCTAGAACCTAAAAAACAATTGTTATTAAGTGTTACGCTTAATTCCTCAGCTATACAGAATTTTGTAGGAATAATGCCTAACCACGGCAGCGGCGAATTATCAAGTCGTCAAGGTTTTTATGCCTA